>CAZGUY010000008.1:3491-30596 GCA_964528795.1 uncultured Gammaproteobacteria bacterium | reverse complement strand
AAAACAGGAACTGCTTTGATTCCCAAAAAAGAAGGTAAGGGATATACAGATAAGGTGATTCATTCTTTTGTTGGTTTTGCTCCAGCTTCAAATCCTAAATTTGTTGGTTTAGTTACTCTACGCAACCCAAAAGAAGAAGAGTTTTCTGATGCTACAGCTGCTCCAACTTTTTCAAAATTAGCTGAATTTGTTTTAGATTATTTAAGTGTTGCTCCTAAAACTAATGATTAATAATTTATGATAAGAAAGTTTTTAGAAAAAATCCTAGCTATTTTAGCTAAGATCACAATTAAAAGATACAACCCTATTGTTATTGGTATAACGGGTAGTGTTGGTAAATCCTCTACTAAAGAGGCTGTTTATTCTGTATTACAACATAAGTTTAAAGTTAGAAAATCTCCTAAAAATTATAATAATGAACTTGGTGTTCCTTTAACTATTTTAGGAGAAATGTCTCCTGGAAAAAACTTGATTAAATGGGGGATTATTTTTGCTAAATCTATTAGAAAAATATTTTTTACAAAGAATTATCCGGACGTTTTAGTATTAGAAATGGCAGCTGATAAACCAGGTGATATTAAATACTTGGTTAATATTGCAAAGCCAAGTCGTGGTGTTATTACTGCTGTTAGTGCGGCCCATACTAAATTTTTAGGTAGCGTAGAAGGGGTTTTAAAAGAGAAACAAAACATGGTTACTAATCTTGATTATTCTGGTTGGGCTATTTTAAATGGAGATGATGAAAATATAATAAAAGTGAAAAATAAAATTTCTTCTAAGGTTATTACTTATGGTTTATCTGAAAATGCAGATGTTAGGGCCATTAAAATAAACTTTAATCAAAGTTTGAAAGAAAAACAAGTAGAAATAAAAGGTATTGGCTTTAAAATTAATTATAAAGGAAGTGTTGTGCCTGTATTTTTGCCAAAAGTTGTAACTAAAGCAAGAATATATTCTACTTTAGCTGCTATGGCAATAGGGATCACTTTTGGTATGAATTTGATTAAAATGGCAAAATATTTATCAGAAGATAGGGTTTTACCAGGAAGAATGAGTCCAATTTATGGTATTAAATCAAGCTTGATTTTGGATGACACTTATAATGCTTCTCCTAGAGCGCTAGATTTTGCCCTTAAATCTTTAGATAAAATAAAAAAGCACCCAGATTCTAAAAAATGGGTGGTTGTTGGTGATATGAAGGAGTTAGGTCCTAATTCAGAAGAAATTCATTATGAATTTGGTAAAAAGATTGCTAAAATGGATTTTACTCGCTTAGTAACTGTCGGTCCAGAAGCAAAAAATTTAGCTAAAGGAGCTAGAATGTCTGTTATGAAGAAAGAAAAGGTTTTCGAATTTGATAATTCTCAAAAAGCAGGCGAATTTATAAAAGATAAGGTAGGTGAGGGGGATGTTTTGCTTGTAAAGGGTTCTCAAGCAGTTAGAATGGAAAAGGTTGTAGAGCAAATCATGAAAAACAGTGAAAATAAAAAAGATCTTTTAGTTAGACAAAGTAAACGTTGGAAAGAAAAAGGATTATAATTTTTTAACCATGTAAGTTCCTTCTAAATGATAACCTAGTTTTTTGTAATATTCTCTTACACCAATTCCGGATATAACAGCCATTTTGTCAAAACCTTTGTTTTTAGCAATATTTTCAGCTTTTTGCATAAGTTTTTTTCCTAGTCCAATGTGTTGAGCAACATTTTTCTCACGCTTTTCAATAGAAACTAATTGTCCGTAAGTATGCACTTCTCTAATAAGTGCTGCTTTTTTTAATTCTGGCATTGTATTAGCTAAAATGTTTTTCTTAATAAGTCTTAACCTTAAAAAAGCAGCTAAATTATCTGATTTATCTTCAAATGATAAAAAGAATTCTTGACCCTGGCTAGCTTTGTATTGTCTTTTAACAAGTTTAAAATCTTTAGGGTTAATTTCTTGCGACCTTATTTCCCTACACCTAATGCACTGACAAGGTTTGCCTTGTTCTTTTAATTTTTTTTGAATTACTTCTCTTAAGTTTGAGGTTTTACTACCTCCCTTGATTTGCCAAGCTGGAACATCTCTTATAAGTCTATTAATTCTAACATAAGGAGGAACATTTAACTTTAATTTCATTAAAAGCTTTATAAGGGTTTTTTCGGAGTAAGGTTGGTATTTGCCTTTTTTAAATAATTCATAGAGTTTAGAGCCTTCTGAGACAATGCAGGGATAAATTTTAATCATGTCTGGTCTGAAGTTTTGATCTTCAAATACTTTTTTAAAATACTTTAAATCTTTTTTAGGATTACTACCATAAAGACCCGGCATAAGATGGTAACATATTTTTAAGCCAGCATCTTTTAAAAGTCTAGTTGCTTTTATAGTCTCTTTTATACCATGACCTCTTTTATTCTTTTTTAAAATTTTATCACTTAAAGATTGAACTCCTATTTCTACTCTTGTGCAACCTAATTGCCTCATTTTTTGAATAGAATTTTTGTTAATGTGATCTGGTCTTGTTTCTAGGGTTATACCTATAATTCTATGGTCAGCTTTTTGATTAACTTTTTGAGCTGTTTCAAGGTCAGGAGAATCTTTTAAATTGGCTCCGTCAAAACAACGCTTTATAAACCATTTTTTGTAGTCTTCTTCTAAAGCATTCCAAGTTCCCCCAATAACAATTAATTCTATTTTATCAACTGGATGACCTTGCTTTTTTAAAGATTCAATTCTCTTTTTAGTTTGAAGATATGGATCAAATTCTAATCTTTTAGCTCTTTCTACGGCTGGTTCTCCAGAAAGGTAACTTTGAGGAATACCTTTTTCTTTTGGACAATATATACATTCACCAGGACAAGGCCAAGGTTTTGTTAAAACACTAACAATTACAACCCCGGAAAGGCTTCTAATGGGTCTTTTTTTAAGCTCTTCTAAAAATTTATTTTCTTTTACCTTATTTTGTTTTAAAAGTTTTTTATAAGCTTTTAAAATATCAATATTAGAAGGCAAATCTTCACCAGTTCCTTTAGAAAACTTCTTTTTAAGATTTTCAAAGTGTTTTTTGGATTCTATTTTAGAATCTGTTAATTTTTTTGTGACTTTTATAATATTTTTTTGCTTCATAAATAAAAGATTAGGTTTGTTTATAATAACAAAAAATTGATATTAAATAAAGTTTTTTAATTTGTTGATTTGTAAAAATCGTATTATAATAAATATAGTTAAATAAATATTATGAAAATTAAAAAAGCTAAAGAAATAATTAAAAAAAACAAAAAGGATTGGAATAAAATCGCTCACAAGTTTTCAAATACTAGAAAGTTTTTATGGCCTGAACTTAAGAAACTAGATGATTATGTTAAAAAAGGGGATAAAGTAATAGATTTGGGTTGTGGTAATGGAAGACTTGTAAAAGCTTTTAAAAAACCCGTTTCTTACACTGGGGTTGATTTATCAAAAAAACTTATAAATATAGCACAAGAAAAGTATAAAGACGATAAAGATGTTAAATTTATCAGATCTGATGTGACTAATTTACCTTTTGATGATGGTGAGTTTGATGTTGGCTTTTCAATAGCCGTATTTCATCATATTCCAAGCATTAAATTAAGAGAGAAGTTTTTAAAAGAGGTGACTAGAGTTTTAAAGCCCAATTCTTATTTTGTTTTAAGTGTTTGGAACTTATGGAGTTTAAAAAATTTAATTCGTTACAAGATTTGGCCCATGATTTTTGGTTGGCGTCCAAAAGGATTAGATTGGAAAGATGTTTTTATTCCATTTCAAACCCAAAAAGGTAAAGTAAAACGATATTATCACTGTTTTACAAAAAGAGAATTAATTAATTTATTTAAAAGAGCTGGCTTTGATGTTGAAAAGGTTTATAAAACTAAAAAGGGAAATATTTTTATAGTTGGTAAAAATGTAATATAATTTAAATTTATGAATTTAGACAAATTATTTCATGCTTATGATATTAGAGGGGTTTATCCTGATAATTTAAATAATGAATTTGCTTATCAATTAGGGAATGCTTTTGGTGTTTTTTTAAAGCACGAGTTTGAAGAAAAGCAAGATTTTTTAATAGTAATTGGACGGGATGGAAGAGAATCTTCTTTACCTCTTTTTAAAAATTTTACTAAAGGAGTGACAAATCAAGGGGTAGATGTTTTAAATATTGGTGAACTTCCAACAGATGTTTTATACTTTGCTCTTAATTTTTTAAAAACAGATGGAGGTGTTATGATAACTGGCAGTCACAACCCTAAGGGTTATAATGGTTTTAAGATTGCCTTAAAAGGGCCAAAATTTTTATCAGGTAAGTCGGGCTTGCCAGAACTAAAAGAACTTTGTAAAAAGAATTTTAAAAATAAAAAAGAAAAAGGGGCGGTAAAGGATTATGAAATAATGGAAGAATATAGATCTTATATTCTTTCTTTAGTGAATGTTGATTTGTTAGATAAAAAACAAGTTGTGATTGATGGAGCAGGTGGAGTAGGGGGAAAGGTAATAAAAAGTTTAAAAGGTCATGTTCCCATTAATTTAAATTGTATTTTTTGTGATGTAGATAGGGATTTTTCTGAGCATTCTCCAAATCCTATCATTTTTGAAAATATTAAAAATTTATCTAAAAAAGTAAAAGTATCTAAAGCGGATTTTGGGTTAGCTCTTGATGGAGATGGGGATAGGATTGTTTTTGTTGATGAAAAAGGGGAACCCGTCGAAGCCGATATAACTCTAGCTTTATTTGCTAAACATTTTTTAAAAAAAGAACCTGGGGCAACTATAGTTTATAACTTAACTTGTTCAAAAATAGTACCCGAAGTTATAAAGGAAAATGGTGGTAAACCAGTTGAAATTAGAACTGGTTCTACTTTTTTAAAAGAAACATCTAAAAGAGAAAATGCTATTTTAGGTGGGGAAATTTCAGCCCATCTTTGCTATCGTGATGTTTATTTTAGTGAATCTGCTATTTTTAGTCTTTTAATAATGCTTGAAATTCTCTCTCATAAAGACAAGCCTTTATCAGAGCTTGTAAAACCATTTCAAAAATATCATAGAATGAATGAAACTAATTTTAAGGTTAATGATCGAGAAAAAGTTATTCAAAGCCTATCAAAACATTTTGATGATGGTAAAGAGGATTGGCTTGATGGCTTAACGGTCGAGTTTGATAATTGGTGGTTTAATGCACGACCCTCAAATACCGAACCCCTTCTAAGGGTGGTAGTAGAAGCCAATACTAAAAAACAAGCTCAAGCAAAGCTTGCAAAAATTAAAAAAATTATTAACAAAGTTAAATAAATATGGTTGGAGTTTTTGATTCTGGGATTGGTGGATTAACGGTTTTAAAAGAAATATTAGTCTAAAGGAACATCAACTTTAAGTCTTTATTTTTTAGATAAAAAAAGAAGCTAGCTCGATTTTCTGAGCTAGCTTTTAATAATTAGTATTGGCTTAAAAATACATTTGAAGTTCTTTCGGGGTAATTTGTTTTTGAAGCATTTTCCATTCTGCTTCTTTACCTTTAATAAAGGCATTTTGCAAATGACTCCCTAATGAATCCAGTATAATCTGATCTTGTTTAAGTTCATTTATAGCTTGCTTTAAGGAATTAGGTAGTAGCATTTTAGAGTCAGCTTTTTCAATAGCATAAACATCATCTTTGGTTGGTTTATTAGCTTTAAGTTCTTTTTCTATTCCATCTAAGCCAGCAGCAAGCATTACGCTAAAACAAAGATAAGGATTACAACTTGGATCCGGAGATCTTAACTCGATTCTTGTGGATGATTCTCTTCCAGGAGTATAACGAGGTACTCTAATTAAAACTGATCTGTTTTGTTGACCCCAAGAAATATAGATTGGTGCCTCAAAACCAGGCATTAGTCTTTTATAAGAGTTTACGGTTGGGCTTGTAATGGCAGTAATAGCTTTGGCGTGTTTTAATTGACCAGCCATGAATTGCACGGCTTTGGATGATAATTTAAATAATTTATCATTATCATAAAAAGCATTTTTATCATTTTTAAAAAGACTTTGATGAATATGCATTCCAGAGCCGTTTTTATCAATTAAAGGTTTTGGCATAAAACTGGCATATAATCCATTTTCCTTTGCAATTTCTTGAACTACAAACTTAAAAGTTAAAATTGCATCAGCAATTTTTAAGGCTTTTCCGTATTTAATATCAATCTCATGTTGACCCGGGGCAACTTCATGATGCTCTGTTTCTACTTGGATGTCCATTTGATTTAAGTAGTGAATTGCTTCCTTTCTAATGTCTGACGCCTTGTCTTCGGTAAAATCAAAATAACCAGCTTTGTCTTGGGGTGAAAGATTTTGAGGGTCATTATTTTTAAAAATAAAAAATTCTATTTCAGGTCCAACCATATAATCAAACCCAAGATCCTTTGCTTTTTTTAGGTTTTGCTTTAGAATATATCTCGGATCTCCCTCAAAGGGTACCAACTTACCGTTTTTAGGTACTTTAACATCACATATGATTCGAGCTTCTATTGGGTCTTTTGTCCAGGGGAGTATTTGCAAGGTAGAATTATCAGGAATTAAAAGAGAATCACTTTCTTGAATTCTGGAAAATCCTTCAATCGAAGAACCATCAAACCAAATACCCCTTTCTAAAGCTCTTTTGACTTCGGAAATGGGTTTATTAACTGTTTTAACATGACCGTGAATATCTGAAAATTGAAAATTTACAAAATCAACATTTTTATCTTTCAGTTTTTTAAGAACTTCTTCATTTTTCTTTTTAACCATTTTTCCTCCTTTTAGTTTTATTTTATTGTAATTAACTTTATATTAAAAATAGCCTATTTTGGAAGTTGTGTCAATGTGTCAATGTGTTATAATGTAGATGAAGGGAAATATTAAATAAATTTTATATATGATTGATTTTATATTAGCTCCAATTTTAGCTGGTCTATCTGCTGGTCTTTATTGTGCTACTACTTGTATTCCTTTTATAGCTCCGATTATGGTAGATAAAGAAAGAAAAAGAAAGGAAAATGTTGGCGTTTTTATACAATTTATTTCAGGTAGGTTTTTGGGTTATGTTTTATTTGGAGCTTTGTTTGGATTTTTAGGTTCCAAAATTAATCAAAATAGTATAGATTTACTTGTTAACATTGCAATGGTCTTTTTGGCTTTGCTTTTATTAATGCAGGTTTTAGGAGTTGCCAAAGGCAAAAACATTTGTAAGAAATTTAAAAATGTTAATATTCCTATTTTAATGGGTTTTTTAATGGGAATAAATATTTGTCCTCCCTTTTTAATATCTTTAACTTATGTTTTTACTTTAGGTAGTGTTTTAAAGGGGGTACTTTATTTTGTATTATTTTTTATAAGTACTTCTGTTTATTTTTTACCAATACTCTTTTTAGGTTGGCTTGGTAAATTTAAAGAATTTAGGTTGGTTGGGAAAATTGCTGGATTTGTAGCTGGAATTGGTTTTTTAGTTTATGGTTTATATAATATAATATTTTAATTATTTATTTATGAGTAAAAAAAATCTAGATCTTATTTTTTATAAAGCCTCAAAATGGAGTGGTTACATTTTAGGCTTTTTAGTTATTCTCTTTTTTGTAACGGGCTATGGTATGACAAAGGGAGTTATGAATCGTAGTTTAGCAGCATATCTCCATAATCAAGTTTTACCAATTCCATTTTTTGTATTAGTTCTAATTCATATTATTGGTTTTTTAAGACCAAGGTTTAAAAATTATTTTAAAAGTAATTTAATAGCTGATTTGTATATTATTGTAGTTAGTTTGCTGCTTTTGGGGGCGTGTTTATATCTTTACTTTTTATAAAATATTTTTTTAATATAAAAGTGTAATTAGTGTTTTGTATGAAAAATATTAAAGTAAAAATTGGAGCTGCTTTGTTTTTAATAGCAATAATTTTTTTAGTTAGCTTTTTAATATACAGCCAAGAAAAAAGCAAAAGTCTAGATTATGCTAAAAATTTTCAAGAAGCTAAGTTTTATGAAAAACTTGATAACGGTATGGTAAAATGCAATTTATGTCCAAATAGATGTATTTTATCACCTGGTCAAATAGGGAACTGTCGAGCTCGTAAAAATATTGATGGTAAGCTTGTGTCATTAGTTTATGGCAATGTAGCCTCGAACCATATTGATCCGATTGAAAAAAAGCCCTTATTTCACTTTTTGCCTGGTAGTCAAACTTATTCTATTTCAACTACTGGTTGTAATTTAAGGTGTAAATTTTGCCAGAATTGGCAAATATCACAAGTCTTTCCATGGGATATAAAAACTACTAAAATGTCTCCTAAAGACGTAGTTAACAAGGCTCTAAATTCAGGAGTTGAGTCTATTGCCTTTACTTACAATGAACCAACTGTTTATTATGAGTACATGTTAGATGTAGCTAAGTTGGCTAAGAAAAACGGTTTAAAAACAGTTGTAATAAGCGCTGGTTATATTAATGAAAAACCATTAAAAAACCTTTTACCATATATTGATGCTTATAAAATAGATTTAAAAGGTTTTGATAAAGAATTTTATCAAGAAATGACTCATGGTAAATTAGAGCCTGTTTTAAGTGCTTTAAAAACCATAAAGGAGAGTGATACTTGGCTAGAAGTGGTTAATTTAATTATTCCTGGTGAAAATGATTCAGAAAAGCAATTAAAAGATTTAGTATTATGGATTAAAAACAATTTAGGTAAAAATACACCTTTACATTTTTTAAGGTTTCATCCTAATTATAAGATTAGAAATTTAGCCCCAACCCCAATTAAAACCTTAAAAAAAGCAAGACAAATAGCTCTAGATTTAGGAATGAATTATGTTTATACGGGTAATATATATGATAAAGAGGGGACAACCACTTATTGTCCATCTGGTAAACCAGGTGTAATTCGTCAAGGTTTTTCTACTTCTAAAAATAATTTAGATTCTGGTCTTTGTCCAAATGGTGATAAAATTCCAGGAGTTTGGAAATAAATTTAATAAGTTTGTTTATGACCTCTAAGAAGTTAAAACAAATATTGGTTTTAGTTTTAATAATACTTGTTGTTTTAAGTTTGTTTCTCTTTTATATTCTCTCAAACCAAAAAGAAAAAGAAATTGTAAGGCAACCAGCAGTAGCAGGTAGCTTTTATCCAGCTAACAAAAAAGACCTAATCAAAGAAATTGATTCCTTTTTATCAAATACTCAAAAAGATAATAAAGTAGGTGAGTCACTTGGATTTGTATTACCTCATGCTGGTTATCGGTTTTCAGGTCAAGTAATAGCTTCAGGTCTTAAGCAAATAAAAAATAAAGATATAAAGAGAGTTGTTATATTAGCCAATAGTCATAAAGCACATTTTAAAGGTGCTTCAGTTTTTAAAAAGGGGTATTATAAAACCCCATTAGGCAAAATCAAGATAGATTCTGATTTTGCTAATAAAATCATTAATTTAGATAAAAATATAAAATATCGTTCAAAAATTCATGAAAAAGAACATTCTATTGAAGTACAACTGCCTTTTTTGCAAAAAATAATTAAAAAAGACTTTGAAATTGTTCCTATAGTTTTTGGGAATTATAACGATGATACATATAAGGTTTTAGGTAATTTTTTATCTAAAAATTATAATCAAAATACTATTTTTATAGCTAGTTCTGACTTATCACATTACCCTGATAAAGAATTGGCTAAGGAGTTAGATCAAAAAACTATTAATTCTATTTTAAGTGGAAGTTTAAATCAGTTTAACCAAGCTTTGAGTTTAAAAAATAAATATCCAAGTGTTTCAACTTTGGCTTGTGGAAATGATGCCATAAAAAGCCTTATGATAATAGGTAATAATTTAAATGCTAATTCAAAATTATTACAATATAAAAATAGTTCTGACACAACTAATCAAGAAAAACATATAGTAGGTTATGGAGCAATAGGTTTTTTTATTAACAAAGATTTAGACTTTTCTTTAAATGAAGATCAAAAACAAACTCTTTTAAATATAGCAAAGACTACTGTAAAAAAATCTGTTAATAATAAACCTATACCAGAATTTAGAGTTTCGGATTCAATTTTAAAAAAACAGGTTGGAGCTTTTGTTACTTTAAAAAAACAAGGCCGTCTTCGAGGCTGTATTGGTAGGTTTTCTCCAACTAAAAAGCCTTTATTTGAGGTAGTTAAAGATATGGCAATAGCAGCTGCTAAACATGATAATAGATTTCAACCCGTTCAACCTAACGAATTGTCGGATTTAAGTTATGAAGTTTCTGTTTTATCACCCATGAAAGAAATTAATAATTTAGATGAAATTAGTTTGGGTAAACATGGAGTTTATATTCAAAAAGGTAATAGGTCAGGAGTATTTTTACCTCAAGTGGCAACGGATAATAATTGGGGATTTGAGAAATTTATGAGCGAACTTTGTTTTCAAAAAGCAGGTTTAAATCCAGATTGCTATAAAGATAAAAATGTTACAATTAAGATATTTACAGCTCAAGTTTTTTAAATTGGTTTTTCAAATAAAAAAGAGTAGCCTGAATTATTCAGGCTACTTTTAGTTTTTAAATTAGTCTTTTGGTACAATGGCAGCAGTAGTTAGTTTATCGGTTTGTAAGTATTTTTTAGCGGTTTGTCTTATTTTTTCAGGGGTGAAACTTTTTATAATTTCTGGCAGATTTCTAATATCATATTCTATGTTTTGAAATTCTTTTTTAAGCATTTCTCGGGCTCTAAAATAGAGATTTTCCATGTGGTCCCAATGAGATAATAGAATAAGGTTTGTGGTTTTTTGAAATTCTTGTTCAGATAAAGGATTTTCTGCTAAATCATTTAGCTGATTTTTAATGATATTTTTAGCTTCTTCAATTCGGTCATAATCAAAATTGAATGCATAAGTTTCAAAACAACCAATATCACCATTAAGGTTAACAAAGTTATTGCCACAGTTATAACTAATACCTTTTTCTTCACGGAGCTTTTTAAAAAGCCTTGAAGACATACCTTTAGATAAAACAGCGCTTAAAAAATCTAATTTTTGTGACTCTAGTAATCTTTCTCCAGGTAAACTCATACCTACATCCATATAAACTTGCTCAACGGGTTGTTTTATAATTTTTTCAGCAACATAATTGTGGAGTGGAATGTCTGGATCTTTAATTTTTGGCCCTTTATCCATTTGAGCAAAAGTACTTTTTACAATCTGATCAACATTACCTTTATCAAACTTACCAGCTATTGATATTACAATCCTGTTAGGGTTGTAATATTTTTTTCTGAATTTACTCAAGTCATTAGTAGTCATATTTTTAACTGTTTCTTTTTTGCCAATGATTGGGTTTTGAAGAACAGTATCTTGAAAAAGAGCTGGCATAAATAAATAATCAAATAAGTATTTTGACGGGTTTTCAATATATTTATTGAATTCACTAAGGACAACACCTTTTTCTTTATCAAATTCTTCAGGAACAAAGTTAGTGTTTTCAATCATCTCAAAGAATATTTTTAAAACTACCGGGACTGACCGAGGTAGGGAATGAGCTAAAAGAGCTGTTTCAGACCAACCAGTAAAAGCGTTGCTTTTAGCTCCAACACTTTCAAGATTATAGGTAATTTTATCAGCCTTTTGCCTTTTATTTGATTTATAAAGCATATGTTCGCTTAAGTGACTAATGCCACGTATGCTTTCTTTTTCGTTGATAGAGCCAACTTCAATACCTACAATAATGCAGGCCTTTTTTGCATCTGGAATGTGTTCGGTTAAAATCACTAAACCATTGTCATATTCTTTTCTTGTAATCTCTGGTAATTTCATAATACCTCCTTTTTATTGTTATATTTAATTTTAAATAGCTTTTCTTTTAAAAATTATATAACTTTAATTTTTTTTGTCAATAACCAGAAAATATATTAATAAGATAATTACAATGTTAATAGTCAAAATGAAACTTAAAGTTTGGATAGCACCAAACAAGGGTATAGTTATTATAGGCAAAAGACTTCCCAAGCTTGCTCCGACAAGGTCAGCACTATAAATGTGGCTGGTTTTGTTAGAAATATTTTGTTGTTTTTTTAAATAAAGTTTGTTTGAAATAGGAAAAATACTAGCTGTTGCAAATCCAGCTATTAAACTTACAAATATACAGGTTAGTTCTTGAAAAAGCAAAGATGTTTCAGGAATAAAGGTTATAGCACTTGTAATTAAAACAGAAGTAAGGATAATAAAGAAATGGTAATATTTTAAGGTTTTAAAATTAATTGTTTTTAACTTTGTAATAGTCCAAATCCCTATAACCATACCCATAGTCAAGGCAGCGATTAAAAGAGCTACTTTGTAATAAAGGTTTCCAATTAAGTTTTGATAAACCATTAAAATGATTACTTCAAATGCCATACTAGAGAATGCCCCAATGCTAGCTGATAAATATAAAGTTTTTTTGGTTTTTTTAAATGATCTTATGAATAAAATCAATACTAAAATTGATAAAATATACCATATATTGTGAGATATTTTATTAAAGTTTTTAGAAAAAGATGAATAAAAATGATCAAGCCAAAACAAGTTATTTAAAAAATAGCCTATTGGTCTTAGAAATGTATTAGTACTATTATTAAGGCTAGTTAATTCTCTTCTAATCTCGTTTATATTCTTAGACAATCTATAATTTATATAATTTTCATTAAAAAAACTAGTTTTAAGGTTTTTTTCATTAAAATTTTGAATTAATTTGTTTTTATTAAGATTAAATTTATCTTTTTGAGGGCTAGATAAAAATATGTTGTTGTTACCGGGTAAGATTAAATTTGAATCAAAGGTTTCTTTTGTGCTTTTGTAAAAGCTAGAATTTAATTTTTGTAAATTTTTATTTGTTTGAGAAGGGCTAGCTTTTAAATAGCTGGTTAAAATACCTTGACTATTTAAGTTTTTATAAGCTAGGGCAAGAAAATTTTTTGTATAAAATCTATTAATAAGAGCGGTGGATGGATTGGGTAGGTTAACAAAAATATTATCTAAAGAAAAATTAGATTTTTTAAGAATAGAAAAAGCATCTCCGTATAATATCTCAATCCTTTTATTGTCCAGACAATTTTTTAGTTGTGGTTCAAGGTATGCTTTTATTGAAGAATATATTTTTTTATTTGGTTGAATATAATATATTTTTTTAAAAGGATATTTTAAAAGTTCTTGAACAATATTACTAGACTCAACTCCGATAACTAAAGCTTTATTAAAGTTGGTTTGGTAAAGGTTGGTGGTATGAACTAAGATTTCAGAAAATTCTTTATTTTGAGTATGACCAATTAAGCCACCATTTTCGTAAAAATTATATTGATTATTTAAGTTTGTAATAGTAATATTGCCGTGAGGAGAGGATATAGTTTTTTTTATGGTTTGATGCGGGAATTTTAAAGAGTGAATTTCTTTGTTTAAAAGAGTAGGGTAGGGGGATAATAAAAGTATAGTTGTTAAGATTATAATTAAAAAAGTTATTGTTTTATATTTTTTTGGCTTTGTTAAAAAGAATGCTACAAAAAAGTTAATTATAGCAGTAATACAAATAGTGGTAATTATATTTAATTGAACAAAAATAAAAGAAAATAGTATTCCCCCTAAAACAAAACCTATCATCTCCTTTAAATAGCCTTTATTAATATTTAGTATTTTATTTTGTTTTGAACTAGAAATATGAGACGCTATAGTCCAGATAATCCCCAAAACAACACAACCAGGAGCTAAAATTATTAATATTGCTAAAAAGGAATTTAAAATATTTGGCATTTCTCCTGGAAAAGTATTTAAACTAGGGTAGACCCTAAGTAAAAAAACTTGAATTAAAAAAATGACTGGTAAGATATAATGTAACCCTATAAGTATTTTTTTTGTTTTTTTAAAAAGATTAGCAATAAATTTACTTCCAATAGCTGTCCATAAAAGCCAAATAAATAAAATAAACCCTATAAAAATTTCATTTCCGTAAAAACATGAAATAATCTCTCTAATAATAAGGGCTTGGAAAATGATTGAGCTTATACCAAGGGTTAAAAATGAAAAAGAAATATTTTTTTTCATAAAATTAATTTATTTTTTCTAAGTATTCCTCTTTTTAATATAATAACTCATTTTTTAAGTTGTCAAAAGGTAAGGGTCTGTTACAATATAAATATAAGTAAATCATTATTAATCTTAAAAATATATGAAAAAGAAATCTTTAACTGGTCTTATAGTCTTAGGTATTATAATTTTAATTCTAATTTTTGGATCCAGTATTATTAATCTTTTAACTGATTGGTATTGGTTCCAAAGCATTGATTATCAAAATGTTTTTAAAACAATGATTGCAGCTAAGATTTTGGTTGGGCTTGGAGTTGGTGCTTTATTTTTCTTGTTTTTATATGGCAATGTTTTGATTGCTAGGAAAGTTTCTAATTCAGAACCAACCGTAATAGGCAAGGGAGCAATAAAAAAGTTTTTATCAGGAAAAATAAGCAAGAAAATATCACTGGGTTTATCTTTAATTGTATCTTTTATGATAGGCTTGGTAGCCTCGAGTAGTTGGCCCACTATTTTAAAGTATTTTAATGCTACTTCTTTTGGAAAAGTGGACCCTATTTTAGGAAAAGATATTTCTTATTATTTATTTAGCTTACCTTTTATAGAGTTTTTAATTGGTTTGGGATTCTTTTTAGTAGTTGTTTCAGGTATAGGAGCAGGACTTATTTATATTAAAAACGGCTTATTATCTTTAAAAGACTTCTTTTCTTCTAAATTGAGTAAGAAAGTAAGGACTCATGTGTCTTTACTTTTGTTTTTGATTTTTGTTTTAGTAGCTTTGCAGCTTTATTTTATAAATATCCCCAATACCCTTTTAAATGAGACTGGGCTTTTAGTTGGAGCAAATTATTCTATAGTTCATGGATCAATGCCCTTTTTAAAAGCTTTAGTTTGGGTAGCAATGGCTTTATCCCTTTTATCTTTGGTTAATATATGGAAACCAAAATATAAAGCTTTAAAGTTTGGTATAATGGCTTATGTGGTAGTTTTAGTTTTAGGAGTATGGATTTATCCCACAATTTTACAATCTGTTATAGTTGAGCCCAATGAACTTAAAAAGGAGACCCCTTACATTAAAAATCATATTGATTTAACAAGGGCAGCTTATAACTTAGATAGTGTTAGAGAAGAAAAGCTACAAGGAGAAAGTAATTTAAGTATGGCTGATATTAATGAAAATCAAGCTACTGTTCAAAACATTAGAATTTGGGACAGAGACCCCTTACTTGATACTTTTAACCAATTGCAAGCTATAAGAACATATTATAATTTTGAAAGTATTGATAATGATCGTTATCATTTAAATGGTGATTATAGACAGGTTCTTTTATCACCAAGAGAGCTTGATTCTAGTAATTTACCTCAGCAAAGTTTTATTAACAAACGTCTTACATTTACTCATGGGTTTGGTCTAACCCTAGCTCCAGTTAATGAAACCACCGATGAAGGTTTGCCAAATTTATTTGTAAAAGACTTGCCAGCCGAGTCACAATATGATCGTTTAAAAATTAATCAACCTGAAATTTATTATGGCGAATCTTTGATTGATTGGGTGGTAGCTGATACAGGTAATAAAGAATTTGATTATCCTAAAGGAGAAGAAAATATATTTACCCATTATAAAGGTAACGGGGGTGTTAAAGTAGATAATATTTTTAAAAAATTAATGTTTGCGGCTAGATTTCAGTCATCTAAATTTCTTTTGTCGGATGATATAAGTAAAGATTCAAAAGTTATATTTAATAGAAACATAAAGGAAAGAGTTGAGAAAGTATTGCCCTTTATTAAGTTTGATAAAGATCCCTACATGGTGATTGATAAAGATGGTCATTTAAAATGGATTATTGATGGTTACACTACAAGTTCTAAATTTCCTTATTCTCAAAAGGTAGCTGATCTTCATCAAAAAAGTTATACTGAATTTATATCCCAAATTAATTATGTTCGCAATTCTTTAAAAGTTGTTTTAGATGCCTATAATGGAAGTATGAATTTTTACATCTCAGATAAATCTGATCCCTTGATTCAAACCTATTCTAAAATATTTGATAATACGTTTGTATCGTTTGACAAAATGCCAGATGATATAAGAGCTCATATAAGATACCCAGAAGATCTTTTTAAATACCAGACTGATCTATATGCCAAATATCACATGCAAGATCCTAAAATTTTCTACAATAGGGAAGATCAATGGGAAATTCCTACTAATTATACTGGCTCAAGGTTAGATCCAATGATGCGTCATATAATAATGAAATTACCTGGGGAAGAAGAGGAAGAATTTATTTTAATGATTCCTTTTACCCCAAAAGAAAAAGATAATTTAGCAGCTTGGATGGTAGTAAGAAATGATGGTAAAGATTATGGTGATCTAGTGGTTTATCGTTTTCCAAAGCAAAAGTTAGTTTATGGGCCAGATCAAGTTATGGGGAGAATCAACCAGGATACTGAAATTTCCCAACAACTTTCTCTGTGGGATCAAAGAGGTTCTAGTGTTTTAAGAGGTAGTCTTTTAGTAATTCCTATCCAAGAGTCCCTTTTGTATGTTCAGCCAATTTATTTAAAATCTGAAGGTGGCCAAATTCCTGAATTAAAGAGAGTGATTGTAGCTTACAAAGATAGTATTGCTATGGAGCCTAAACTAGGGCAAGCCTTAGAAAAGATATTCACTGGCCAAGTTGAGAAAGACACAAAAGATTTAGAAAAAGATGCAACTGGTGGTATTGGAGAAGAAAAAATCTCTTTAATTCAAAGGGCTGTTAATGTCTATAATCAAGCCCTACAATCTCAAAAGCGTGGTAATTGGACAGAATACGGAGAAAAAATAAAGGAATTAGGTAATATATTAGAAAATTTAAAGTAAAATTAGGACATTTCAAAATATTAACAAAAAGGGCTTTTTAGGATGCCCTTTTTGTTTTAAAACTTGATTTAATATTAAATTTTGTTATAGTTAAAGCAGATAATTAAAATTAAAAGGAGGTCAGTCATGAGTAAGAACAAAAGAAAGTTATATTTTATTTTTCTTGAATCAATGAAGCAAAACTTTGAAACGCATTTTAATAATGACAAAGAATTAATTGCGACGGGTTTAAAAGGGGACAATTATAATTATATTGCTAATATAAGAGTTCAATCTAGTCCAGATGATTTAGGGTTTTTGGTTGATTTTGTTTATTTTGATAGTCTTATTAATATATTAGATTGTAAACGTAGTTTTGCGGAAATGTTGATTCAGAAACTTAAAAATGCTGAAAAATCTTTAATGGAAAAATATTCACTTGTAAAACCTCATTATAGTCAGGGTGAACAAATAAATACAGATCAGGTTGTTGAACAAATAGTAAGGTTTTATACTAAATTAAACCAAATGCTTAGAACAGCTTTAAGGTTGATTCCAATATACAGTAAAAAGATTGATAAACTGATGGACGATTTTGTAGATGAAGTATTAGAAAGTGTTAATTCACCTTTATCTATGTCTATAACTGAGCAAATCTTTAAGCATTACCAGAACAAAAAATAATTATTCATGGTTAATTAATAGATCCGCTTTAAAAGGAGCGGATCTTTTTTATTACCCCTTGCATTTTTTTAAATTTATGTTATATTAGGAACTAATAAAGTAATTAAAATTCAAAAAAGGAGGTTAATATGAGTTTTAAACCAGGTCTTTATTCAAAGTTTTTAAAGGAATTTAAAAAGAAATTCGAAGTCCATGGTAGTCAGGAAGGTTTAGTCGGTGCTCATTTAAAAGAGGATGGTAGTAAGGATTATGTTAGAATAAGAATTGTTTCAAAGAGTATATCAAGTAAAACGCTTGGCTTTTTCATTTATTTCTTTTATCCATTAAACCAAAGATACAGTAGGATTTTTGAAAATCATCTAGTTAGTATTGGTGCTAAAATCAGGGAAGGATATAATGTTAGATTATATTATTCTAATAGTGAAAAGGTAGATCCTGAAGAATTAGTTAGTGAGTTAGTTAATCTTTATACTGATTTAAACAAAATGGTTTGTGTAGCTTTAAAGCTTTTACCCTTATATATTGATGATATCAATAATTTATTAAGTGATTTCGAAGAAGAAGTTTCAGATGCTTTAAAAGTTACACCTTATTCCTCTCTTACTGATCGTATTGCTGAAAGGTTTTGACTGGTATCTAAAAATTAAAACAAAAGGTCGTCTATAATAGGCGACCTTCTTTTTTATTAACAGGAAAAGGGTTGACAAAATGGCGATTTTTTGTAATACTAAGAATAGTTAGATAAAATTAGTATATAATTTTCTTTCTGTGACAAGGGGAGTTAATAACCTAGCAATTGCTTATTAGCTTTTCCTTATTTGGGGGTTCAAATCCTGTCCCGTGGCACGGGTCCATAAAATTACTTTTACTTTTTGTAATAGTAAAAGTAAGATAAAAGCAAAGGTTCGAAACCTAAAAGATGGCAGCTGAATCTCAGAAAGAAAAATTATATAAGAGGAGGTAATATAAATCGGGCGAGATATATAAATTCTCGCCCTTTTCTTTTTTATAAATAAAAAAGACCCTTTTTTTGGGTCTTTATTGGTCGGGGTGAGCGGATTTGAACCGCTGATCTCATCGTCCCGAACGATGCGCCTTAGCCACTAGGCCACACCCCGGATGGTGCCGAGGGTGGGATTTGAACCCACACGGGCAAAAGCCCACAGCGCCCTGAACACTGCGCGTCTCCCAATTTCGCCACCTCGGCTTTTATTTCCAAACCCGCGTTTTTGTATTATACCAATTTTCAATTCCTATGAATCTATCTTCGGTTTGTTCTATTTTTTTAACCCCAATACCTTTAATATCTTTATCTACGAAATAATTGTAATTAGTGTTATATAAAAATATTGCCGGACATAAGTCAAATAAACTTATTTGAAATTCATTATAATAGTCTTTTTTTTCTTTTAAATCTTTTGTAATAATGGCTTTTTCTAACAAACCATCAATTTCTCGGCTGTCTAGGTTTGTAATATTAAGGGTAGAGTTTTCAGAAGTGTTAGAATGCCACATTGAAAAAAGTCCTGTATTTTGACCTGGTAATATTCCGTATAATATACTATCAAAGTCTTTTTGAATTATAATTTTCTTCATTCTATCGCTTGGGATAGTAATTAATTTAATCCTAAGTCCAATATCTTGCCATGCTTTTTGAATAGCTTTGGCAATTCTTACCATACTTGGCTTATTAACTGTTTTTATGCTAAATTCAACAATTTGATCATTTTTTTGCCAAAAACCATTTTGGTTTTTATTCCAACCGTTTTCTTTTAAGATGTTAATAGCTTTATCTTTATTATATTTAATCTCAGGAATTTTAGGGTTGTAAAAATAAGAAGAGGGGAGAAGTGGACCCTTGATAGTTTTTCCGGTATAATTTAATTTGTCTTGTAATATTTCTTTTTTAGGCGTTAAGTAGGCTAGGGCTTTTCTAAGGCTTTGATCTTGTAATAAATTGTTATCTAAATTAAAGAATAAAGCATTGTAAAAGTCCCATTTAAATTGGTAGTTTTTAATATGTTCTGGTTTATTGTCAAAAGGGTTTATATTAGTACTTAAAGCATTTATTTTCTTGTTTTGAATTGCTTTGTAAGCTGTGTTTAAATCTTGATAAAAATCAAATTGTAATTCTTTGATATAGGGTTTTTTATTGTAATACTTTTTATATCGTTTTAATTTATAAAATACTATTTTTCCTTCTTGATTTTTAGCTAAAGAATCAAACTTGAACATACCAGTTCCTACTGGTTTTATATTAAATTCTGAATCAGCTTTACTTATATTAATTTTTCCCCATATATGTTTTGGTATGATACCCAAGGTTAAAATATTATAAAGTTGATTTTTATCTAATTCAGACTTTATATTAAGACACTTGTTGTCTATTTTAGTAACATCAACAAAGTTAATAAGGGAATATTTTGGATTAAGATTTTTAATTTTTTCTGCTTGAGAAAAAGTAAAAACAACATCATCAACAGAAAGTTTTTCATTGTTGTGCCAATATATATTATCTTTAAGGCAAACCTTAAAATTATTATTACCAGTTGATGTAGGTAAGTCTTTAATTAGATCAGGCTGGTATTCAAGTTTTTTATCTTGTTTTAAAAGACCTGAGTATATAAGTTGGGAAATACTCCGATCACTGTCATTTTGGGGGGTTAAAGGGTTTATATTTACAGGTTGTTCTATCAAGCCTTCTTTAAAGGTATTGGTATATTGATATTCAATTTTAGTATAAAAAAAATAGAGTCTAACTATTAATATTGAAAAAGATATAATAGCTATTAACCCTAGTATAGTAATGATTGTTTTATCTTTTTTAGATAAAAGTTTAATAGTTTCTTTAATATTTTTAAACTTTGAATTTTCCAACTTCATGTTTAAAGAAATAAACGCAAAGCACTAAGTACTAAAAATAAGACAGCTAAAACTATAGTAGCTCGAAATATGAATTTTTCAGCTCCTCTTTTGGTGCGGTAGGCGTCTCCCCCGCCTCCACCACCTCCAAACATAGAAGAAAGACCTCCTCCTCGTGATTGAAGTAGGATACCAATAATTAAGAGAATAGAAACAATAATTTGAGCAATAGATAATAGAGACATAAAAATACAGATTTTAATTAGTTAATACAAAAACTATTTTATCATTTTTTCTTTTTTTTGTAAACCTTTTTAATTTTGACATAAGTTCAAATTTGAATTAAAATTTAATTACTTAATGCTCCCATCGTCTAAAGGTTTAGGACGTCAGCTTCTCAAGCTGGAAATTGGGGTTCGATTCCCCATGGGAGTATTTTTTTATATAATATAAATAAACTTGTTAACCTTAAGGGTTAACATACTAAGGATGGTTTAGAATCGAACCAGAAAGGGGTCGGGAAAACATGAACTGTTTTCCCGTGGAGGAAATATTAAAACCGAGTGGTTTTAAAAAACGATGCGTTAGCAGTGATGTTCGATTCCCCATGGGAGTATTTTTATTTTTATAACATTTACATTATTTATAAAGTATTTTATACTAATAATAGGTTTATAATTAATAATTTTTATTTTATGCCTGAAAAACAAATGAAAAAAGAACAGGCTCCTAAGCCTGAGACTGCTCCTGAAAAACAAAAAGAACAAAAAGAGACTCCACCTTCTCCTGAAAAAGAAAAAACTCTTGAAAAACAACAGGAGCAAAAAGAGGTGAAAAGAGATATAAGAGATACCTCTTCTTTGCCAACTTCTGTTTTTGAAAGGGTAGAAGGGGGAGAACAAAGAGAGGTAAAAGATAAAGAAAAATTACTACGGGAGATTGAAGAAATTTTATCAGAGGATATAAAAGATCACTATGAAGCGATGTCAGAGAAAGAACAAAAAAAGTTTAAAGAAAAAGGGGAAGAGACTGCCCTTAAAATAAAAGAAATGATTAAGCAAGCTAAAATAGCAGTTTATAAAATTGTGGGACTTATTAAAAAATGGCTTTTGATTATACCAGGCGTTAATAAGTATTTTTTAGAACAAGAAACTAAAATTAAAACAGATAAAATTTTAGATTTAGCCAGAAAAAGAAAAAATAAAAAAGTAAAATAGTTTTTATGGATGAAATATTTTTTACTTTCGTAAAAGTTTTTTTATATGTTATTGGCATAGGTATTTTAGGCTTTATTGTTTTTAAGGTTGTAAGATATTTTATTAGAAAAAGAGCCCAATATAGTTTTTCTTTTGAAAAGCAAGTTTTTTTAATTAAATTACCAAAATTTGAATCTGATAAAGAAGACAAACCTAAAGGCGCCAAAGAACTACTTAGCCCAATGGAGGATTTTTTTGATAGTATTGCTGGCTTACGAGCCCAAAAAGGATTAAAACATTATTTTAAAGGCCGTTCTGATAATTTCTCTTTTGAAATAATAGCTGATAAAAAAGGGGTTATCTCTTTTTATGCAGTAGTACCTGAAGATATAGCTAGTTTTTTTGAAAAACAAGTTCATGCTCAATTTCCAAATGCTGATATAGAAGAAGTAAAAGATTATAATATCTTTTTATCTCAAGGCGAAGTTTTAGGAACAATGCTAAAACTTAGACGTCCTTCAATGTTTCCTATAAAAACCTACATTGAAGAAGAATCTGATCCAATGAATGCTGTTATTAATTCTTTAAGCAAAATACCTGACGAGGATGCAGCTTCTATTCAGTTTGTTGTCAGGTCAGCTAAAAAATCATGGCACAACAAAGGACCTAAAGTGGCCCAAGAAATGGAAGAAGGTAAAAGCTTAAATCAGGCCCTAAAAGGAGAAAGGTCTTTTTTTCTTTTAGGAGCAATAAGGGGATTAATAAAGTTCTTTTCTGGAGATAAAAAATCTGATAAAGGATTAAAAGAGGACAAAAAGCACAAAATTACCCCCCAGGAACAAGAAATGATTAAATCAATGGAGAAAAAAGCCAATAAAGCTGGCTTAGAGGTTAATGTAAGAATTGTAGTTTCAGCTCAAGATAAAGACAGGGCTAAAAAATATTTAAATAATATTGTTAATTCTTTTTCTCAATATAATAATTACAAATACGGTAATGCCTTTAAAGAGCTAAAACGAAAATCGTCAAAAGTAGTTCATGACTTTATATATAGAAGTTTAGATTCGAAAAGATCTTTTATTTTAAATACTGAAGAAATGGCTAGTGCTTACCATTTTCCGGTTTCAACCAACAATACACCTAATATAAAGTGGTTAACAGCTAAAAAAGCTCCTGCTCCAGCCGGTGTACCAGATAAGGGTATTTTACTTGGTAAAAACGTTTACAGGGGCCAGGAAACAGAAATTAGGATGAAAAAGGAAGATAGGCGGCGTCATGTGTATGAAATTGGTAAAACAGGTACTGGTAAATCATACTTTATGACTAACATGGCAATTCAAGATATTATAAATGGGGAGGGGGTTTGTCTTTTAGACCCTCATGGCGATTTAATTGAAGATATACTAGAATATATTCCAAAAGAAAGAGCTGAAGATGTGGTTTATTTTAACCCGGCTGACACAAAAAGACCAATGGGGCTTAATCTTTTACAATACGACCCTGATTATCCAGAGCAAAAAACCTTTCTTGTTAATGAAATGATTAATATTTTTGATAAACTTTATGATTTAAGTAGAACTGGTGGTCCCATGTTTGAGCAATATATGAGAAATGCCTGTCTTTTAGTAATGGATCATCCTGAAAGTGGATCCACTTTAATGGAAATACCAAAAGTATTAACGGATAGTGAGTTTAGGAAGTTTAAGTTAAGTAAATGTAGTAATCAAGTAGTTAAAGATTTTTGGATAAAGCAAGCCGAAAAGGCAGGTGGAGAAGCAGCTCTAGAAAATGTTGTACCTTATGTTTCTTCCAAATTAACTCCTTTTGTTTCTAATGATATATTGCGTCCTATAATTGGTCAGCAAAAAAGCGCTTTTGATGTAAGAGAAATTATGGATAAAGGCAAGATTCTTTTAGTAAATTTATCTAAAGGAAAGGTAGGAGAAAAAAATGCCCACCTTTTAGGTTTAGTTTTAGTAGGTAGGATTTTAATGGCTGCCTTAGGAAGAACGGATATGCCAGAAGAAAAAAGAAAGGATTTTTATCTTTACATTGATGAGTTTCAAAACTTTATTACTGAAAGTATTAATACTATTTTAGCAGAAGCAAGAAAATATCATCTTAACTTAATAATGGCTCATCAATTTATAGGTCAGTTAGTTGATGGTCAAGATACTTCAATTAGAGATTCTATCTTTGGTAATGTAGGAACTACAATTTCATTTAATGTTGGTGTTGAGGATGCTGAATTTTTAGAAAAGCAATTTAAGCCTGTTTTTAATGCTTATGATTTATCAAATATAGAAAAATATCATGCTTATATTAAGCTTTTGGTAGATAATCAAAATCTAGAACCTTTTAATATAAGAGGTTATCAAAGAAGACCAGGTAATAAAAAAATAGGTGAGGCTGTTAAAAAACTTTCTCGTTTAAAATATGGAAGAGACCGTAATTCTATTGAAAGGGATTTAAATCAAAGAAATCAAAAAATAAAACAAGAGATCATGAAAAATAAAAAAGGTGATTCTAAAGGCAAAGATACTAGTCCTAGAATTTAAAAAACTTATAATAAAGTAAATTTATGGTTTTATACAGGAAATACCGCCCTCAGAATTTTTCAAAAGTGATTGGGCAAGAAAAAATAATGAATATCTTACAAAATGAAATTAAACATGACGATATTGGTCATGCTTATCTTTTTACTGGACCAAGAGGTTTAGGAAAAACTACTACAGCTAGACTTTTTGCAAAGTCTTTAAATTGTTCAAATCGTAAATCAGGAGAAAGTGAACCTTGTAATGAATGTGAAAATTGTAAGGCTGTTAATAATGGTAACTTTTTAGATTTAATTGAATTAGATGCTGCTTCTCAAACTGGGGTTGATAATATTAGAAATAATGTTATTTCAAATGCAAAAGTTCCTCCAAGGGTAGGGAAATATAAAATATTTGTTATTGATGAAGTTCACATGCTTTCAAATGCAGCTTTTAACGCTCTTTTAAAAACTTTAGAAGAGCCTCCAGAATATGTTATTTTTATATTAGCAACTACGGAATTCCATAAATTACCCGAAACTATTGTTTCAAGGTGTCAAAGGTTTGATTTTAAAAAAGTTGCTTTAAAAAAGATTGTTAAAAGATTAAAAAAGATTGCTAAAAAGGAAAAAGTTAAGATTAATGAAAAGATTTTAAAAATGATAGCTTATAGATCAGAAGGGTGTGTAAGAGATGCTGAAAGTTTAATGAACCAACTTTTAGCAGTCGGCGATAAAAAAATTACTTTAGATAAAGCTAGCTTAGTAATTCCTCCAACTCAAACAGGGGAGGTGGTTGATTTTTTGGAAAAAATATTTGAAAAAGATGAAAAAGGAGCTATTGAGGTAATCAATAACATATTAGATAAAGGGGGAGACTTAGATCAATTCATGTCTGATACAATTGATTTTTTAAGAAAGGTACTTTTTGCAAAAATGGGCTTAGAAAAAGAAAATCTACAATGGCAAATAGATGAAAAAGTAGAAAAAGAAATTAAAAAATTTGCTAAGGAAGATATTAATGCTTTAACTTCCGTAGTTGAAACTTTAATTAATTTAAAAACTCGTCCTAATTATGAAAGAATCCCCCAATTACTATTAGAAGTTAATGTTATTAAGCTTTGTAAAAAGTTGTAATAGATCGGGGGTCGTCTAACGGCAGGACAGATGGTTCTGGGCCATCTAATCCAGGTTCGAATCCTGGCCCCCGAGTTTTTTAGCTAGAGGAGAGTTTTTGGTTAATTAATTCAATTTATTTATTATGCCTGATAACAGTATTATTAAGAACATCAGAAACAATAAAATAAATAAAGCTTTAAAAAACTTTAAACAAAAAAATAAAACAGAACAAACAAGAATTTTTAAAAAATTTCCTGACCAAATCGGAGATAATTTAGTTTTATTTTGGATTGAATTAATTAAATCCAAAAATAAATGGGCTAATAAATTAACTAAAATATTAATAGAATCCAAAGGAACAGAATATCAAATATCTGATTTAATAAATCATAATAACAAAAACGTAAGAAGAAAAGCTGTTTTAATTTTAGGTAAGAAGTTGACTCAATCTAAATTAGATAATATAGATCCTTTAATAAAAGCCTTAAAACATGATGATTTGGGTATTAAATCAAGAGCTATGGTAGCTTTATCTAAGGGCAAGATTAAAAAAGCTTTACCCGCCCTAGAAGATCTTTTAAAAAAATCTTTTGCTGATGTTCAAAAAAAAGTTATTAAAACTATTTATAAAATAGGAGGCAAAAAAGCAAAAGAAATTTTAATTGATAATCAAGATGAAATTGATCCAGATAATAAAAACGTTTTAAATAAATATCTTTCACAATTGGGCTATAGTTTAAGAGGGGGTATTAATAAAAAAATTAAAAAGAAATTAGAAAATAATTTAAATATAGAAAATTATAAATATATAGGCTTAACAATTAAGGGTTTAGAAAAGCAAGCTATC
Source organism: uncultured Gammaproteobacteria bacterium (assembly GCA_964528795.1). GTDB lineage: Bacteria > Patescibacteriota > Patescibacteriia > UBA2591 > UBA6264 > DATFJC01. The sequence goes on along the minus strand of CAZGUY010000008.1, from coordinate 4,500 downwards.
TCTGCAATTCGTGAAAAAGTAAATATTAAGGTTTTAGAATATTTTAATGGTAAAATCATTTTTCAATATAAGGGAGATATAAGAGATTTAAGACAAATAAGGTGTTTGGATAAGGTTTATCTTTTAATGAGATCCCTTAAGGAAAGACAAATAAATAAACCATCTTTAAAACAAAAATTAAATCAAATTGATATTAGTTTTTTAACTGATCTATTTGATGCTAAAGATAAATTTGCTTTTTTTGTTAATTTAAGAAATTTAAAAACAAAAAGTATTAGGTCACACCTAAAAAAGGTTTTAAAACAATGGCTAAAGAACAAGAGCTTTGTAACAACTTCTAATGATTATAATTTAGAGGTAAAAACCTTTTTAAATAAGGATAAGGTTTTAATTGGTTTTAATTTAGTTGATTTTATAGATTATAAAAGAAAATGGAGAAAAAATTTGTCCCCCACTGCTTTAAAACCCCACCTTTCTTATTTACTTGTTTATTTGTCAGGCATTTCGAAAACAGATGTATTTTTAGACCCTATGTGTGGATCAGGATCAATTATAATTGAAAGGGGTTTAGTTGGAGATTATAAAAAAATAATTGGTTCTGATAAAGATAAAAAAGTTTTAAATAAAGCTAAGAAAAATATAAAAAATATTGACAAAGGCATAAAACTTTATAATTGGGATGCCACTAATTTGCCCTTGGATGATAATTCAATAAATAAAATAGTAGTTGATATGCCCTTTGGTATAAGAAGTGGGGAGCATAACAAAAATGTAGAACTTTATCCAAAGTTTTTAAAAGAAATGAAAAGAATTTTAAAACCTAATTCAAAAATGGTTATTTTAAGTCAAGAAATTTCTTTATTGAATAAAAATTTAAATAAAATAGGTAGTTTTAAAATAGAGAATAAAATAAGAATTAATTTAGGAGGTCTTAAGCCGATGATATTTATTTTAAAAAGGAATGAATGATTAAAGTGTAGAAGTAAATAAATTATAAATAATTAAAATA
>CAZGUY010000008.1:0-3391 GCA_964528795.1 uncultured Gammaproteobacteria bacterium | reverse complement strand
AAAAGGAATGAATGATTAAAGTGTAGAAGTAAATAAATTATAAATAATTAAAATATAAAAATGTCTAAAAAAATTTTTACAACGAAAGAAAAGGTAATAGGAATAATAGTATTGTTATTATTGGGTTTTTCCTTTTACTGGTATAGCTTACGACCTTATCTTGGTGAACAAAAATGTTTAAATAAAGCTGAACAATTTTCTCGATCTAGTGGTCAATCTTTTGAAGATATTTACAACCACTGTCTTTTGACAAGTGGTTTAAAATAGAAAATAATTAAAATAAGTATAAAATTATGTCAGGTTTTATAAAATTTTTAAGAGAACAAGGCGTAGTAGGTTTGGCTATTGGTTTTTTATTAGGAGGAGCTGTTTCAAAGCTAGTTGCTGCTTTTGTAACTGATATTATAAATCCAATAATAGGTATGATTATTGGAAGAACTGAAAAGCTTGCATCAGCTAGCTTTCACCTTGGTGGAAGCGAAATAATGTGGGGTCATTTTATTACGGTTTTGATTGATTTCTTAATAGTAGCCTTAGTTGTTTATTATGGCTTTAAAAAATTGAAATTGGAAAAATTAGATACAAAAAAAGAATAATATAATTAAAAAATTTTATGAAAAAGAATAAATTTTTTATTACCATTATCATTATTGCTCTTTTAATTGTTGGTTTTAAATACATCTTACCTAAAAATAACAACACCAATAAGCAGGCTAAACTCCCTAAAAACAATTTAGGTGAAAGTCAGAAAGAAATATTATACCACAATGATATGCTTAAGGTATTTAACCCACTTAAAAATGATGTTATTTCAAGTCCTTTAAAAATTAAAGGAGAAGCTCGAGGTGGTTGGTATTTTGAAGCTAGCTTCCCAATAAAGCTTGTTGATGGTAATGGAAAAAAAATAGAATTGAACCAAAACTATATTATGACTGATAAAGAATGGACAACTGAAGATTATGTATCTTTTGAGCAAGAAATTATTTTTAAGGCTCCTGATACAAAAAATGGAACCTTAATATTAGAAAAGGCCAACCCTTCAGGTAAACCTGAACTAGAAGAAAAGATGGAAATACCAGTTGAATTTAAATCCAATTCTAATTAAAGAATAATCTTTATTTATAGTAAAAAGAGAGAATCTATTATAATTCTCTCTTTTTTATTTTATAAAGGTTTTTATTGTTAAGACTTTGTATTTGTGGTAAAATATAGTTGATTATTATTAGTTACTTTTTTGCTTATGTTACTTATTTGGTCAAGTTTAACCTGGCTAATCGTTTTTGGGGTTGTTAATAAATTTTTAATTAAAAATAAAAGAAGATATAATGATAATTTTCTAATAATAAGCCTATTTTTTGGTATTATTTTTAGTTTAGCATTATATTTCTTTTATAAAGATATATTTTTCTTGTTACCTAAATTTAAAATTGAGTTTGTAATTTATGGAATTGTATTTTTTATTTCTGTAATCGCATTATGGGTTGTAGCTAAAAAATTTGGTGAAGAACCTAAATGGGAATGGTTAGAACATAATCGTCTTTTTTCGTTTGATTTAAATTCTAGAGTTTTAATTTCACGATTATTTGATATTTTATTTCAACAAATTATTTTATTAGGTATTATATCCTTTTTTATGCAAGATGGCTTAGTTGGTGTTTCTGTAATTCTAGCATCTGCCCTGCTTTTTTCTTCTTTGCATATACCAGTTTTATTTTTTGTAGATGACTATCCAATAATTTTTTTATCTTTTATAGGAGCTTTAATTTTTGGTTTTTTAATTATAAATTTTAAAAATGGACTAGTTTATAGTATTTTGATTCATTGGGGTTTTTATTATATTATTCCACCATTATCATGGTTATTTAATAAAGAATAAAACAAATTTATGAAGTATTTATTAATGTTTTTTGTCATTTTAATAAGTTTATTAATTTTGGATTCTTTGTGGCTTGGAGTAGTAGCAAAAAAGTTTTATCAAAAACATTTAGGCAGATTTTTTGCTTCTGAGTTTAAATTTTGGCCAGCTTTAATTTTTTACCCTCTTTACGGACTTGGGGTTTTAACATTTATTTTAAAGCCAGCCTTAAATAACGAAAGTTCGCTTTTAAGTGTTTTTTTGTTAGGAGCTCTTTTTGGTATAATAGCTTATGCAACTTACAACCTTACCAATCTTATAACTTTAGAAAATTGGCCCATAATTAGTGTTTTAGTGGATATAAGTTGGGGCGGATTTGTGACAGGCATTGTTTCAGTTATTAGTTTTTTAATTGTAGGCTAACTTTAATTTATACGAACGTATTTTTATTTTCCCTATATGTTATACTAAGAACATCTAAGTTAATTTATTAATTTTTTAAAAATATTTTATGAAAAAGTTTAAAATTATTTTACCACTTTTACTTTTAATAGTTCTCATTTCTGGATGTACTCTTCCTGGTGGTATATCAAACAAAACAAAAAATAGAGCAATAGAATATGCTGCTGGAAAGTTAAAAAAGCCCAAATTAAGTTATGATGATCCAGAGTATAGTTTTCAAGAACAAAATTATAACAATCCTGAATATAATCTACCCTTAAATAAAATACCTGAAAATTACGAAAGAGATATAAGGGGGAAATTTAATTTAAGTTTAACAAACAACCAAAAACAAAAATTACTTAAAAATGGAGCTTTAATTGTCCCTGGTGATAAAGAAAAATTTGAAGATGCTTATACTAAATTAAATTCATCAAAAACTTATATTTTAAACGGGGAAAACCAAAAAGACGAAAGTGGAGTACCAACAATTATTACTACTGATTCTATAATGCATTTATTTCATATTGAATTTAATGAAATGTTAAAAAATCTTGAAATCAATGAACTTGATCCAATGCTAGATGAATTTTTGACAAAAGCTTTAAAAGAGTCAGAAAATCAATACAAATCTTTTCAGGATAAAAATCTAAAAGAATTAGCAAGAAGGAATATTGCTTATTTATCAGTAGCTAAAAAATTATTAAATCCTGAATTTAATGTTTCAAATAAAGTTAAAAAAGAAGTAAAAGAAGAAATAAAAAGAATTAATGATCATAAAGGTTTTTATAAAAATCCTTTGTTTAGCAAAGATTGTCCTAGCGTATGCGAAAACAAACTTTATCCTAAAAATTATAATGACGGAGAAGGGGATAAGTGCAATCAGGCTGTAAAGGGGAAGGTTTCTTATAAGGGTAAAGAATGGGACTTTAAGGATCTTTACAAAGAAGTTTGTATAAAAACCTGTTATTGTGAGGATTATAGCCAATATAAGCCAAGAGGACATTATACTTCTAGCAAGAGTTTAAAAGAGTATTTCAAAACTATGATGTGGTTAGGAAGAATGAGCTTTAAAGCAAAAGGAGAAAATTGGAC
>CAZGUY010000007.1:29330-31917 GCA_964528795.1 uncultured Gammaproteobacteria bacterium | reverse complement strand
CGAGAAAAATAAAAATTTTAAATAATAAAAAAAATAAAAGGACGTTTTTATTTAACGTCCTTTTCTTTTTCTCTTAACTTTTTTTGGTTGTAAATGCTTTTTGGGTTTTTGCGGCACCAAAAACATTTTTCATAATGAGGAGATGGTTCTAATGTAGAGATAGGGGTTGTTTTCCCTTTAGCATTTTTTAAAGGAAAAACTTTTTGTCTAAATTTAACTATCATGCCAGTATTATCACAGTAAGGACAATCTTCCCAATCTTTTTTTGGTATTTTTTTCACTTTAACCCTCCTTTTAGTAAATGATTAATTTTCTTAGTTTAAGTTATCACCTAATAGGTTTTTTGTCAAATTAATCTTGACAAAATCTTTAAATATGGTAGTATTACATTAGAATAATCTTTAAAATTAAATACAATAAACTTAACAAAAGGAGGAAATATTATGAAAGTAATAGTATGTAAGAACAATAAGTTACAGACTAAGAATGTAAGAGATTTAGAAGGTTATTGCTATGTTGCACCAGATCTTAATTTATTGCAAAAAGCAATTGAACTTGAAAAACCAACAGTTGTTTTGATTGATAGTGATCTATCTGAAAAAAAGAAAAAAGAATTTGTGAAAAATCTTTCTACGGTAAAAGTAGGTTTTATTAGTATTGATCCGGATGTTAATACGGATTCTATTGAATGGGTTACTAAAGACAGCAAAAATCTTTTTTTCTGCTTTGAAAATTCTGACAAAGGGCTTATAATTATCCATGCCCAATGTGCTCATAAAGTAGAAATTAAAGAAAAAAAAGATCATTATTTAGTTTTTTGTCCTATTCATAGAAAGGAAACTGAATTAAAAGTTTACAAAGATGTTTGGCCAACCCTTAAAAAGGCTTTAAGAAAATTACCCATTAATCAAGAAATAAGAGTGGTTGCAGATAAAAAGGTTTATTTTGAAAACTCCATAAAGGACGAAGATGACAACACTATCCACTTTGATACTGTTATGAGGGAAGTTGAAAAAAAAGCTACATTATCAACTTTTGTAAAAAAGGACTTTTAATTTTAAAAAAGGAGAAAAATTATGAAACAAGATGTTGAAATTAATTTCTGCTTTAAAAATGGCGGAAAGGCAAGTATAACCCCTGAGACTCGACGAGCCTTTCAGGTTGGAAAAGCTTTAAAAGGGGAGCTTGAGAAAACTTGCAAAATTATGAACGCCTTGGAAGTCAAAGATTCTAAATCTGAGGTGTATTTGGAACAAGTGGAAAGAGAAACAGATTACTATAGGTGTCTAACTTCTGCTATTAAACGGTATATTAGTGATCCGGAAAACTTTGGTAAATGTCAAGAATGCGGTAAAGATATCCCTTTAGATCGTTTAAAGCTTGTACCGGTGTGCAAACACTGTATTGATTGTAAGCATAGTTAGTGTATAATATTTAATTTTGGAGACGAGAAAAACTCGTCTCCTTCTTTTTTACTTGACAAATTAGGGAATATACCTATAATAAAGATAGGTAATTACAATCAAATAAGAAAGGAGGTATTATGCTGACAAAGAAAATAAGTCTTCTTTTAGTAGTCTTGTTAATTGGAATGTTTTTTGTAGGTTCTTGTTTGCAGATGACCGGAGCGCCCCCAGTGAATCCTGGCTACCAAAAGGTAATGAAAGAACAAAAGGAATCTAAAGTAGACTCCTTAAAAGCAGAAATAGATTCAGTTGAAAAAAAAGCAGCCAAAGTAGATAGATTAGAACAAGAAAAAGAGAAATTAGAAACTGAAGTTAAAAATGTTTCTCAAGGGAAAGAGGACCTCAAACAGTCGGTATCTAAGTCTCGTCGAAGATTATCTCAAAAACAAAGAGTTATTACGGTACTTGAAAATGATATTGAAAGTTTAAAAAAGGATAAAAAAATAGCTTCTGATAGAGCTGATAAGTATTTTAATGATATTAAAGATCTTTCGGATAGTTTGTTTGTTGCTAAAAAAAGACTAGATAACTCAAGAAGAGATCTTGCTGTATTAAGGTCTAAGCTTAAAACCGCCAAACATGAAGCCCGGGTATTGAAATATTGGGTTCTTGGTTTAGGTATTGGAGTGATTTTACTCTTGCTTTTTATAGGATTATATTTAGATTTCTCAAAAGACCAAAAAGACTAGTTAGCATTTACAAAATGGCTTTAGGTGTTATACCTAGAGCCTCTTTTTTTAGAAAAAAGAAAAGGCTAGCCTTTGTTGGCTAGCCTTGTAATCTTTCGATGAGATTCTAAAATGAGTAAGTAATTTTAAGATCAACTCTATCAGCTTTGGTGTCATAATAAGCTTTCAAAAATGAATTTTTACTATACTTGTATGTGAATCCGGATAAATAGTAACTTTTATTAATTCCTTTTAAGTAGTCTACTTGGCTTATGAAAGAAAGAGAATTAATAACAGGAAGTTTTACTCTGACAAAAGAATAGGTTTCTTCCATTTTATCAGCCATTCCTATTTTTGTTTTTATATTACTTATAGGAATATTAATAGATCCACCATAACCTATATCCTTTTCCCAAAATAATCCAAGCTTACTTATAATCAAGCTCGCAGATA
>CAZGUY010000007.1:27430-29230 GCA_964528795.1 uncultured Gammaproteobacteria bacterium | reverse complement strand
CCTATATCCTTTTCCCAAAATAATCCAAGCTTACTTATAATCAAGCTCGCAGATAAGCCACTATTATAATGAGCAGCTCTTATAGTAAAAAACGAGTTATCATATTGAGCATAAATTCCTTTAGAACTCAGACTAAAATAGTTTAGTGTCATGGGCCATCTTGTAATAGGAATTGCTTTACGGGCAGCAAAAGTGTAAGCAATTGGGTTTAAAAATTGACCAGTAAGCAAGGTAAGGGTTCCATGAGGCACCTTAGCGTTGGCACCAACATAGCCAAAACTCATTTGATCAGTTGCTAAATCGTAAGTAGCAGAAGCAAAAAAGTTTTTACTAAATTCTTTTTCAAATCCAATTCTTAACCAATCAAATTTAAAATTTTTTCCACTTTTTATAGGCACATCTAATGAACTGTAACTAAAAAAGGAAATTTCTTTCCCAATTAACAAACTAAGGGGCAACAAAACCATCATTAACACTATTAACATTTTTCTCATCCTTTCCTCCTTATTTATGTTTTATATTTATTTTTTTAATGATCAATTCTATTAAAATAATAGCAAAAAATACCCCTTTTGTCAACCCTAATAAGTTGACAAATTGGTTAATTTATGATATCTTTATATTAGTTCAATAAAAAAGAAAGGAGGCAGAAATGAAAGTTTTTCTTTTAATAGGAGTAGGTATTTATTTTCTATCCAGAGCAGTTCTTTTTATAAAACAAACGCCTCAATTAAAGACAGGAATATATTATATTTTTTTAATGCTAGCTGAGATTGTAACTGTTGTGGTAGTTATATATCAATTATTTTGTAACGCGTTGGTATGTAACCTTTTAACACCCTTCCATGTTATAGGTTTTGTTATATTTGGTTCAGGAGTCTTAATAAGCGTATTAGCTAGATTTACTTTAGGAAGTGAAAATTGGCAAACTGGCCGAAATGTATCTCGACCAAAGTATTTAGTAACCTCTGGAATTTATTCATGGATTAGACATCCTATTTATTTAGGAACATGGCTAATGGGGGTTGGTTTTGAGCTTAGTCTTTCAAGTTGGTTGTTATTTGTAGTATTATTTTTAGGTTTCCCTTTTATTTGGTATTGTTCTTATAAAGAAGAAAAATGTCTTTTGAGTTGGTTTGGGAGTGAATACCGAAAATACAAAGAAAAGACCAATTGGTTTTTTCCAATCAAACAAATAAAGCGGCTATTGTAAAATGAGCCGCTTTTTTTTCTTGACCTTTTTAAATAAATTTGATTTAATAAAAATAAAGTTTAACTTTATGAAAGAAAAAATTAAAATATTTTTAAAAATTTCAATTCCGGTATTTTTAATCATTCATATTTTAGGTTGGTGGAGATTTTATTATGAACTAAATTTTTATGATGAAATAGTTCACTTTTTAGCTGGAGCTAGTGTTTTCTTTGTTTTATTTTGGTGGCTTAAAAATAAGGATATTAGTTTTTTAAAAAAGACGTTTATTTGTTTAGGGGGGTTATTTTTAATAACTATCTTTTGGGAAACAGGAGAATATTTTATAGATAATGTATTAGCAAACTATGTTTCAGTAGGACCTTTGCAGCTTGGCTTATTTGATACTATTACTGACTGTATAGCAAATTTTACCGGAGCAATGGTTGCTATGATATTAGTTTATTTTAAAGGTTAATTTTTATGAAAAAGCCTATTATTATTTCAGTTTGTAATCAAAAAGGAGGAACAGGTAAAACAAATCTGGCTATAAATTTGGCAGCTTATCTTGCTTATTTTAATAAAAAAGTACTTTTAATTGATTTAGATTC
>CAZGUY010000007.1:22320-27330 GCA_964528795.1 uncultured Gammaproteobacteria bacterium | reverse complement strand
GAGGTTTGGGAAGAAATGTATAAACATTTTTCACATAGGATTTTTAAAACCGTTATTCCAAGAAATGTTTCTTTAGCAGAAGCACCTAGTTATGGCAAGACTATTTTAGAATATGCCCCAAAGTCAAGAGGGGCTAAATCTTACAAAAGATTAGCTAAAGAATTATTGTTTTATAAAGATTATAATGAAGATTTTTAATCTTTTATAGTCTGTGTTATAATTAACCTATATAATTATTTTATTTTTTAAATTTTTATGTCTTTAGGAAGAGGTTTAAATTCATTAATCCCTCAGTCAGAAAGAGATTCTTCGTCAAAAAAAGATTTTTCCAAACAAGAAGTTTCTTCTGATAATATTTTTAATATTCCTGTTAAAAAAATTCAACCCAACCCAGGACAGCCAAGGAATAATTTTGCTGAAGGCAAAATGCAAGAATTAGTAAATTCTATAAAAGAACATGGTCTTCTTCAACCTCTTGTTTTGAAAAAAGTAGGGGAGGATAAATTTCAAATTATTGCAGGTGAAAGACGTTTTAGGGCTTGCAAGCGACTTAAAAAAGAAACCGTCCCTGCTATTTTAAGAGAAGTTAAAGATGATCAACAACTAGAATTGTCTTTAATAGAAAATATTCAAAGACAAAATTTAAATCCAATTGAAAAAGCAAAGGCCTATAAAGAACTTATTAATAAACATGATCTAACCCAAGAGGATATTAGTAAAAAATTGGGCAAGTCTAGATCATCAGTTGCTAATACTTTAAGACTTTTAAAATTAGATGAAGATGTTAAAGAAGCCCTAAAGCAAGGTAAAATAAGCGAAGGACATGCCAGGTTACTTTTGTCTCTTGATTCAAGTAAAAAACAAAAAATGTTTTTAAGAAGGATTTTAGGAAAGAATTGGTCTGTTAAAGAAACCAAACAATCAATTAAAACGAAATCTAAATCTAAAACTAGTTTTAAAAACGATTTTAAAAAAGAACAAAAAAGGCTTTCTGATGTTTTAGATACAAAAGTAAAAATAAATAAATATAAAAATAAAACAAAAATTATTATTGAAGCTTATTCTAAGGAAGATATTAATCGGATTATGGACAAGATAAGTTAATTTTAATTTTTGTAATATTGTGTACAAAAAGGTTTTGAATTTATTAAAAAAAGTGTTATAATAATTAAGTTAATAAGATTAACAATAAACAAAAATATTTATGGCTATAGAAGTAAAAAGAAAACCAAAAGAACCCTTTAATGTTTTTTTGAGACGTTATTCTAAAAAATTAAATAGGAGTGGTATTCCTAAAAAATATAAGCAATCTCAGTATTATCAGTCTGAGCCAAGTAAAAATATGAAAAAAAGGCAAACCTTAGAAAGTAAAAAGAAAAGAGAGGATGCTTATTATCGAAGAAAAATGACCAAATAAAATATTAAAAAATAAAATTATGGAATTATTAAATCAAATAGAAAAAGATTTTAAACAAGCAGTTCAAAAAGCTAAAAATCTTGAAAAAAGAGTTTTGCGTAATTTAAAAAGCAAAATTCAAAATAAAAAAATTGAGCTTAAGTCGAAAGGGGAAGAATTAAAAGAAAAACACTTGTTAAAACTCTTAAAAAAACAAGCTAAAAAACACAAAGAATCCATTGAAGCTTTTAAAAGGGGCAAAAGAGATGATTTAGCTAAAAAGGAAGAAAAAGAATTAAAAGTCTTATCTAAATATATTCCAGAAGAGTTGTCTGAAGAGAAAATTAAAGAAGTTGTTGAGGAAACTATTGATGAAATAGGAGCTAAGTCTAAAAAAGCCTTTGGTAAAGTTATGGGTAAGGTAATGAATAAGCTAGAAGGACGAGCTAATGGGAATAAAGTAAGGAAGATAGTAGAAAAAATTTTAAAAAATAAATAAAAAATTATATTTTTATGAAAAGGGGTTTGTTTGTTCCTGTTTTAATAATAGGATTAGTATTAGTCATTGCCGGTCCTGCTTTTGCGCAAATTCAAATTAATAATAGTTTAAACGAAGCAGGAAATACAATTGGATATAATACTGAAACTACTTTTACTCAAACCATAAGTAACATTATAAGAATTGTTTTAGGACTCTTAGGATTAATTGCCCTTATAATAGTAATAGTAGCTGGGTTTAAATGGATGACAGCGGGGGGTAATGCAGAGCAAATCGAAAATGCTAAAAAACTTTTAAAAAATGGTATAATAGGTCTTTTAATAATAGTTTTATCTTATGCAGTGGTAAGCTTTATTATTTCTCGACTTTCTGGAGTAACAGGTGAAGGGGGGGGACCAGGTCCAGGCCCTGGCCCGGGTCCAGGACCATTTCCAGAAGATGTTTTTAGTGTTAAAGAAATAGAAACTACTCATGGTGGAGAAGATTATGAAGATCAAGTTTATCTTTGTTCAGCAATTCAACCCATTTTTAACCGTATTCTTGATTCTAGTTCAATTGAAGACTTAGAAGGGGATCAATTAAGAATTGAATCAGATACTGGGACAATAGAAGGAGATTGGAACACAAGGGGGAATGTAAGTATTTTTAAACACCCAGAACTTTTTAAAAAAAATACAAATTATAGTACTTATTTACCAAAATCAATCCTAGACTCCAATGGCAATACCTTAAAACAATGTTTAGCTTCAGGTGATTGTGCTGAAACAGCCAATAATTTTATTTGGAATTTTGAAACTGGCGAAAAATTAGATGAAATTTCTCCAAAAATTGTTTCAACTTACCCTATTTCTGACAAAACAGCTCAAACTTACCCTGACCAAAATGTTTCCACTCAACCTAATTTAAAAGTAGAATTCTCAGAAGGTATAGATGTTACTACAGTTATTAATGAAAACAATAAACCAAACCCTCACAATATTTGGGTGGGTAAATTAGACGGAAGAGACGGTGAAATAGAAGAAACAATTGCAAATGAAAATTGGAATGTAGAGATGACAGATAAAGGTTTTTATTTAACTCCTGTAAATGGGGAAGTACTTGAATCTTTTTCATGGTATGAAATTCATGTTCAAGGTATTGAAGATCTTTGTATGAATGAAATGCAAGGAGAAAAGTCATGGAAATTTCAAGTAAGTGACAATGCCCCTGGAGTTAGTTCATGGAATCCCACTGGAGATAAAGTATGTCCTGATACTAATATATCTATTGCTTTTAATACCACAATGGAGCAACAAAGGGTTCAAATGTCAATAACTGGAGAAGAAATTTCTTATACTTTTGACATTGATCCTTTAGAAGTTGGTGAACCTTATGTTAAAAATATAATAAGAGACAACAAAAAAATAGGAGAATTCAAAATATTAGACCCGGAACCAAATGGTTTTCGGGTTTTTTCATTTGATCCAAACAATGATTTAAAAGAAAATGTTAAATATGATGTAGAAGTAGTGTCTGATCTAGTAATTGATAGGCAAGGTACCCTTTTGTCAAAAAGCTGGAGTTTTACGACAACTACCCTAAAGACATGCGAATGTTCGCCTTGGATTTCGTATGTTGACCCAAATAGGGGGTCTCCGGGAGAATGTATTACTTTGCATGGTTCTTGTTTTACTGGCACCGACCATAAACCAGCTGAACCAACTGACTTGAATTTTATTTTAAATGAGAATCAAACAAAAGGTGAAGTTCAAGGTTATAATAAGAATTATATTACCACTGTAGTTCCTAAAAGTTTTAGTAAAAGAGACAATATTGATATTAGTACTAATATAACCTATATTGATTCAGGAACTGAGATTACAAGCAATAAGACTAGTTTTTATATTAATACCAATAATACAGCCAATGGCCCTTGTCTTTTTGGGGCTAACCCAAATAAAGGTTATCCACAAAAAACTAAGGTTGACTTACAAGGAATAAGGTTAGGTGAAGAAACTGATTCTAGTCAAGTTATTTTTTATAATGAAAAACAAGCTAGTTATGAAAATTGGACTAATACCTCCATTGATAATGCTTTAGTTCCTCAGGGAGCAGAAACTGGAAAATTAACTGTATCCAATGAAGTTGGGACAAGTAATGGTTTACCTTTTTCAATAACTGATCATCCCTTACCCCACATTGATAGCATTACCCCTAATCAAGGTACTAATAATCCTGATATTCCCACTTACGTAACAATATCAGGAGATAATTTTGGCTTATCTCAAGGACAACGTATAGTACAGTTTGGAGATAAGATAGCTAAGATCGGTTGTAATAACTGGTCAGATGAAAAAATTATTGCTATTGTCCCTGAAGGTTTAGAAATGGATGAAACATATCCAGTTAAAGTTGTTGATCCTGGCTGGGCAGCTAGTAATGAAAAATATTTTACTGTTAACAACACTTTTCACCCTGCTATTTGTAAATTATCTCCAAATAATGGGAAAACCGGGTTAGAATTTAATATACAAGGAATAAATTTTGGAGATAATCAAGAAAGTTCTTATGTTGTTTTTGGTTATGGTAGTATGAATTCTAAAAATTTAACTGAATTTTCAGAAGAAGATTGGTCTAACACAACAATTAATGCAAAAGCCCCTGAAACACCTAATTCAGTATCAGATGTAGTTTTGTATGTTCCTTCACCAATTGAAGAAGGTTATCCCTTAAAGGCTTCTAATCCTGTTCCTTTTTATAAGCCACCCGTAATTGACAGTATAACTCCAGATAGTGGTCGAGAAAGAACTTGGGTTACTATTCGAGGTGAAAACTTTTTATCAACAAGTGGTATAGTAAACTTTACAAAAGATGATAGAATTTATCAGGGAGCTAGTTTACCAGAATTTTGTGGAGATACCTGGAGCAATGAACAAATTATTATATCCGTCCCACACAATTTGCCTTTTCCGGAAGATTCAAATAGTTATAAGGCTCAAGTTAGTGTTAAAACGTCGGCTAATTTAGAAAGTAATAATTTTGATTGGACAGTAACCAAAGAGCCACTTGGAGCTGCTCTTTGTTCAATTGAGCCAAATAAACAATTAGCTGGATATTCACCTGTTAATATTAAAGG
>CAZGUY010000007.1:19961-22220 GCA_964528795.1 uncultured Gammaproteobacteria bacterium | reverse complement strand
TAATGATTTAAATAAACAAACAATTCAAAACTTATCAGATGCTGGAGAGTTAAAAGTTGAAAAGGATAATACTAATGTGTCAGGTAGCTGGCAAGTTAGTGGCAATAGTTTGCAATTTAATCATCCAAATTTTGATTCAAATTCAGCCTATACTCTTTTCTTGCCAAAATCAATAGATGATGTAAATGGTAATTTATTACAAAGCTGTAAGGCGGCTGGTGGTTGTTCTGAATTACAAAATGAGTTTAGGTGGGATTTTGAAACTGGTGACAAAGCAGATCAAGAACCACCAAGTATAGTTTCTACAATACCAACATCTGATTTTGAGTCAGAATATTATCCAAATAGAAATGTTTCCATAAAACCTAGCATAAGGGTTAATTTTTCCGAAGGCATTGATATAAGTTCTATTTTAAATGAATATGGAAATATAAATGATTCAATTGAAATTTATAAAATTAATGGTAAGGCGGGTAATGTTTTAACCACTTTATCTAAAGAAAAGTGGGACTTACAAGCCATGGATAATGGTTTTATGCTTAATTTAAAAGACGAAAATGTTCTTGAACCCTTTGTATGGTATAGAGTTAGGGTAGGTGGGGTTGAAGATTTGTGTGGAAACGCAATGGAAAATTATTTTGATTGGGAATTCCAAACCAACGACAGTGCTCCTGGAATTTCAGGTTGGTATCCTCAAGGAGATAATGTTTGTCCAGGCGCTGATATAGGGGTTATTTTCAATACTTCGATGTATTCACATACAGTTACTATGACCTTGAACGGGGGAGGAAACCTTTATTCTTTTAAAATAACACCATTTAATATTGGTAACCCCGAAACTGGTGATTTTAACAAAGAAATAACTAATAGTTCAGGGGAAAAAATAGGAGAATTTGTTATAAAAGATACTGACAATGTAAATGACTTTAGGGTATTTATTTTTGAACCTGCTTCTGGAGTTTTACAAAATAACACTGATTATAATATTAGGGTTGATACTGACTTAGTTACAAACATAGAAGGTGATTCTATTTCTAAAGCATGGGATTTTCATGTTACTAATTTAGAAGATTGTATTTGTAAACCTTTCTTGTATAGTTTAGACCCAGATCAAGGTGGTTCAGGTGAATGTATTACATTGTATGGTAAATGCTTTACTGGTGTTGCCTCTAAAGTAGCAGAGCCAGAAGAGTTGTTGTTTGATGAAATAAAGGGGAATATTGAAAATTATGATAGCAATTTTATTGTTACAACTCTGCCAGATAATTTTGTGATAGATGATAGACCTGTGGTTTCTACTTCTATTAAATATCAAGATAGTGGCCAGGTAGTTGATAGTATTAACAAGCTTGAATTCTTTGTTAACACTAAGGAGCAGGCTAATGGTCCTTGTCTTTTAAACTTATATCCAAAACAAGGTTATAATGGTGAGACTAGGGTTAATTTCTCTGGTATCCGGTTTGGTGAAGAAGTGGAATCAAGTGAGGCCTTATTTTATAACAATCAATCAGCCAATTATTCTGATTGGACTGATACAAAGGTTAGCCAAGCTGTTGTTCCAGAACAAACAAAAACAGGCAAAACCCATATTTTAAATGCTGCAGGACAAAGTAATGGTTTACCATTTACAGTTTTGGATATTTCAGATAAAGAGGAAACTACCTTAATGGTGGTTAGGGATGAAGCTTGTATTGATACTAATCAAAGCCCTACGCCTTGGCCTGATAAAAAAGGAATTTGTAGAAATGCTGGTATTGGAGCTCGATTTAATAAATTAGTTAGTGGCTTGAATTCTAATAATGTTATAGTTGAAAAATGTAATATTTCAGAGCAGGATTTTAATAGTGAAAATTGCTCCCCAATAAAAGGTACTTTAGATGTTAGAGACAAAGAATTTGTATTTAAGCCAAATAATTTATTAAGTTCTAATTCATGGTATAGAGTTACTTTGAAGTCGGGTGAGAATGGTATTATTTCTGAAGATAGTCAACTAGATGGTAATAAAAATGGCTTAGAAGATGGAGTATCTTTAGATGATTATACTTGGCGGTTTGCTACAGGAGATAAAGTATGTTCTCCAGAAAAAGTTGATTTAAATGAAGATTTATCTGAGGACGAGATTGAAGGTGTAATTTTATACGAAGAAGATGGAGAGAACATAAAAGAGTATACTGCTAATTCTATTGGACCAGGTTGTCAAATATTAGTTAACGATATTAGTTGGTTCTGGCAATCAAGTAATACTGATGTGGCAACTAT
>CAZGUY010000007.1:13165-19861 GCA_964528795.1 uncultured Gammaproteobacteria bacterium | reverse complement strand
TTAAAAGATAATGTAGTTTTAGTTAAAAATCCTGATACTCCTGATAAACCAACCGGCTTAAGTCTTTTTGATATTTCTTCTGATATGATTAAATTAAATTGGCAAGATAATTCTTTAAACGAAGAAGAATTTGTAGTTGAGAAAAAGTCTACCTCAGCCGCTAGTAAATTAAAGGATTTTCGTATTGCTAGTAGTTGGCAACAAGAAGTGGTTTTGTCAGCTAATACAACTTATTTTTCAGATAAAGATGTGGTAGAGGGAGAAAACTATATTTATAGAGTTTATAGTAGAAGTAATGATTTTGGGGGTTCAGAAAAATCAAATTCATTAGAGGTAGCCCTTGAGCAATGTCAGGCTCCCGATATCCAAGTAGAAACTTGTGAAGATTGTGGTGATATTAAATATGCTCTAAATTATAGACGAGAAAGGGTTTGTCTTGAAAATGGTTTTTGGGGAGCCTGGTCTGATTGGAGAGCTATAGAGTGTGAACAGTATTATGAAGCTAGTGAAGATGGTAAATGTTTGCCTGTAAAACCAAGCCCACCTTCTAATTTTCAAGTTTCTGAAGTAACTAATAAAACTATTAGATTAGAATGGAGCGACGTAGAAAGACAATTAAGTTATGAACTAAGACGCTCTCTTTCTTCAGCTGGTTGTATATCAGAGGAGGGTTGGGTTAGTTGGAATTCATGTGGTAGATACGCTATTATAAGGGGTGATAAAACTAGTTTTAAAGATGAAGACATTAAAGAAAATACATTCTATTATTATAAAATTAGGTCTTGTAATGAAATAGGCTGTAGTGGTTGGTCAGGGGTAGCTGAAGCAATTTCTTCTCCTTCAATTCCTAAAAATATATTTATTAAAGAGCCAATAGTAAGAGAGGATAATAGTATTGATTTATCTATTCATTGGGATTCTTCTCCAAACGCTCAATTTTATAAAATAAAATACAGTATTAGAAATGATGGTTCTGGTATTATAAACACCAATGAAACAGAGGAGCCTAGCTTGTCGGAATATTTACATAAAGAAGTAGAACCTGGTTCAGATTATGTTTATCAAATTCAAGCATGTAGTAGTGATAATTGTTCAAATTATTCAGATGAGGTGGTAGTGTCTACTCCTGTTTTACCACCTGATGCACCTATTGGCTTATCTTTAAATGAAGATGAAACCACCGATACAAAGACAAAATTAACTTGGTCGAACGTAGAAGGTGAAACTGAATATAGGGTTTATCAATCCCAAAACGAAAATGGTTGTAGAAATTCATGGGATAATTGTGGTTGGATTGAGAAAACAAACTCTGATATTACAAACTATGTTGCCGAAAACTTAACTCCAGAAACAGAGTACTTCTATAAAGTGAAAGCTTGTAGCACAGACGGTTGCTCTAATTTTTCTGACATAGCATCTATCATCACTGCTCCAACTTCTCCATCTTCTTTGCAAGCTAGTACTCAAACTGGAGAAGAAATATATTTGTCCTGGAAAGATAAAAGCACTACCGAAGATGGTTTTATTATAGAGAGGAGAGAATCTGATCAAAATTGGTCAAATGGTGAAACTTTAGAAGTTAGTGCTAATAATAATGGTTATATTCAATATACTGATCAAAGGGGTATTATTAAGGGTAATACATATCAATATCGTACCCTAGCTTATAGAGGAAATACTCGCTCAAGTTATTCTAATCAGATTTTAATAAAAGCTACAACTCAACCCCCATTTATACCAAATGACTTTAAAGTTGAAAGTGTAACTTCTTCGCAAGTAGATTTATCATGGCAAGATACTCCTAATGAAACAAATTATCAACTTTATAAAAGCAAAAATGTTAATGGTTGTGAGGCAGTAGATACATACAATTATGGGGATACTGAATTGAACTGGGATAACTGTACTATATTAAATAATATTTCACAAGATGTTTCTACATATAGCGATACTGATGTTGCTTCAGCAACAGAATATTACTATAAAATAAAATCTTGTAATGAGGTTGGCTGTTCTGATTTTTCAGAAGCTTTGGTTATTACTACTAATGCAATTTCTGCTCCTGAGACTCCTTCAAATTTAACTGTTTCAGCAGAATCGTATAGTAGTGTTAGAATTACTTGGAGTGATGTAGCTACTGAAAGTACTTACAGAATAAAAAGAGCTACTCGTCAAGATGGTTGTTATAACATACAAGCAAAAGAATACGATTGGGGTTATTGTGACAATGTGGTAGTGGCTCAAAAGAATCAGGCTTCTAGTTTGGATGAATCAGTTAAGGCAAGTAGGGATTATTATTATAGAGTAGAAGCCTGTAATAGTGTTGGTTGTTCTGATCTTTCTGGAATTGATTCCGTAACTACCCCTTTTGGACCACCTGAGGTAAGAATAAGTGGAGTGGGTGAGAATAGTATAAGTCTTCAATGGGACGATGTCAGTGGTGAGGATGAGTATTTACTGTATGAAGCTAATTCTTTAGATGGTTGTGGGGAAGATTTTTCAAATTGTGAAAAGGTGGCTACTTTTAATGCCAACATCACCAACTATACTAAGAGTAGTTTAAACAGACAAACCACTTATTATTATGTAATATCTGCTTGTAGTAATAATTATATTAATAGTAATTATGGCTGTGCTAATTCAGAACCAGTTGTAGCAACTACGCTTTCAGCACCAGTTGCAGCTCCAACTAATATTTATGCTTCAACTAAATCAGAAAAAAAGATTAGTTTAAACTGGGACGATCTTGGTGCTTATAATAAATATAAAGTATATTATAGTACAATAGCGGATGGTTGTATGGCTCTAAATCTTAAAGATTTTCAAATAGCAGCCGATGAGGTAAGGTGGTCATATTGTTCTTCATATAAATTAGTAGAGGAAAACCAAACCGTTATAGATAACTTAGAACCTGATACAACATATTATTTTAGAATTAAAACCTGCACTGATTATAGTTGTTCTGACTTTTCTGATAGAATTAGTGTCCCGACTTCTGCTTCACCTTCTAATTTAAAAGCTAATATTACTGGTAGTCAAGAAGTTACCTTAACTTGGGATGAAAGTAGGGTTGTTAATGAGAGCAGCTTTTTATTAGAAAGACGCCCTACTCAAGCTCCAGAAGATTTAGGTTGGCCTTGGGACAAAGAAGTAGGTGCAAATACAAAAAGTTATGAGGACAGTGGTTTATATCCTAATATGTCATATTCTTATAGAATAAGAGCAAAATATGGTGACTATGGTTTTGGTAATTATTCTAATGTAGCAAAAAGTGGCATTTTAAGTGATTTTAGTTTAATTATTCCAGACAATATTACTAGTAGCTCTCGTGATAATGATTTGGGTTGTAGGCAAGGATTATGTGAGCTTGGACGATCTGACAATAATCAGGAAAATATTGAAAAACGTAATTTGTTTAATATTGCTGCTCAACAAGAAGAATCCGAAACAAATGTTCCTGTTGAAATGACAGTTAAAACATTTGTTAATGAAAATGGTAATTCACAAGTTCGATTTGTACCTAAAGGTGCCTTAGAGCCAAATACTAAATACCAAGCATTAATCCAAGGTGGCAAAGGGGGTATAAAATCTGAATTTGGTGTTCTAATGGATGAGTCGGTTAGTTGGACATTTGAAACCGGTAATGAGATATGTAGTTTAGATAATATAGACCTAAATGCTCAAGAACCTGATATTTCAGAAGAGAATTTTAATATTGAACCCGCTAATGTGATTAGTGTATTTGAGAAGGATACTCAAATACACTTTGTTGCTACCCCTAAAAGTGGTAATACTATAATATATCCAGTTGAAAATAAATACACTTGGACTTGGAATTGGGGACTTTCTGATACAAGTATTGTTCAAATTACTGGTAGTAATACTAATATAGAAACAGCTTTAGTTGGAAATAGAAATGGTACAACTGATATAGTAGCTCAAGCCAACATAACAGTTGATAATGTTAACACTCCCTCAACAGTAGGTGATACTATTATTGGAAAAGGCAAAATTAATGTAACTGTTTGTGAGAACCCATGGTTTTACAATGACCCAATAACTAATTATAAATTATTTTATTGTCGAGACGCTGAAACTGTGTTGCCTGAGCTTATCAAGCCCGAATAATAAAAATAATAATTTTATATAATTCAATTTTTATGAAAAATAAATGGCTTTTTTTGATAACTTTCGTGCTTTTATTCTTGAGCTTTGCTTTTGGGGTTTATGCCCAAGATAGTGGAAACTTGGTTACAGAAAAATTATTTCCTGTTTCAGATACAGGAGAAGCAATAGGGGTAAAGGTTATGAAGAACGAAGATTGGCTCCCTCCAAAACAATGGTATAAAAACTATGCCCCTAATCCTAAGAGTAGTCCTTCTTATATTAGAATTGATGGATATTTAGCAATTCAAGATGGAAGAACTATATATGTTGGGGCAGTTGATATTAAAGACATTGAGACAGACAATCCTAAAGTATACCCACGAATTTATCTTATCTCTTACAATAAAGGAGCCAGTGAACAAACAAAACAAATTTATAGTTATCTTTTAGAAAATTGGGAATTTAATACTAATGTAGAAAACGATTTTTATAAAAGTCAGTTAAGAAAAGATATTTTAAGAATTTATGACATTGAACAAATTAAATCACTTTTAAAAAGTTATTATTCAGCAAAAGGAAATTATCCCCTATTAAATTCAGGAACTTATATTAAAGGACAAACTACAAGTAAATGGCCTTCTTGGCAAGAGACATTAGGTCAAGAACTTGGAGGTGTCGAACTACCCATTGATCCAATTAATGAATTTGAAGGTGATTGTGGAAGTTGTGGTGAGGAGCAATGCGAAGGAACCTGTTATAATCCTTTAACTAAAGAATTTTTTCATACTCAAGGTTCTCATATTTATAAATACATAGCTTCGACTGAGGAAAATTGTAAAGGTAAGTATTATATTTTAAGTGCTAATTTAGAATATAAGCCAGAATCAGCTCACAAAGTTACTTGGGTTGGAAATAAAAATATAGACATTGTTTTTAAGGATGAAAATATTAGCAGTAATGTTTCTTATAGTCCCCCAGAAACTACTCCTATTTGCGGAAATAATACTCTAGAATGTGGTGAAATTTGTGATGGGACGGCAGAAAATAACACTCGACCTAATGCCTATTGTAATGAAAGTACTGATTGTCAAGGTTGGAATTGTAAACGTCTTTGGGGGGACTGTGACAACAATTTAGCTAATGAAAATTCTAATGGTTGCGAAACTTATTTAGGGGATGATATAGAAAATTGTGGTAAATGTGGTAAGGTTTGTGAGGCCCCAAGCAACGCTCACCCCACCTGTTCTAATGGTGAGTGTGACTGGGAATGTGATGATAGTTTTAGGCCATATATTAACAGTTGTGAATATGATCATTGTATCTCTCCTTATGGAGAAATTGGGGCACAAGAAGATCGGGATTGTTCTGATGAAATACTAAATGGCAGTGGAACAGAAACAAGACAGTGTCAAGATTCACACCCCCCTCAATGGTCAAATTGGAGTGAATGTACAATTACTAACTGTAATGAAGGTTTTATAGAAAAGAATGGTGAGTGTGTAACAGAATTAAATATACCATCGACCCCTACTAATTTATCAGCAGACATTAATGATGACGATCCTGTTCATAAAATAAATCTTGAATGGACAGATAATTCTGATAATGAAAATAGATTTAGTTTAGAAAGAAAAATAGGTTCTGAAGCCTGGATAGAAGTCGAATCTGACTTATCAGCCAACCTACAAAGCTTTATTGCTACTAATCTTACTGCAAATACTACTTATTTTTATAGATTAAGAGCCTTTAATGAGGATGGTTATTCTGGTTATTCTAATGATACTTCAATCACAACTTATGAATGTAATCCCAACATTCCAGCTACTCAAACCAGAGATTGCTCTCAAAATATTGATAATGGGACTGGTGAAGAAGAAAGAGTCTGTCAAGCAGATGGAATATGGGGAGAATGGGGGATATGTGAAATAACAAGTTGCGATGAGGGTTTTACAGAAGAAGGAAATAGTTGTGTAGTAGCTATTCCTTCTAAACCAACTAATATTTCTGGTACTTCTATTTCTATAAGTGAAATTCAGGTTTCTTGGTCTGATAATTCTGACAATGAAGATGAGTTTTTAATTGAAAGAAATGGAACTATTTTAAATACATCCTTATCAGCGAATACAACAGAATATAGTGATACAGGACTAGACCCTAATACAGTTTATAGTTATAGAGTAAAAGCTTGTAAAGAAGAAAAATGTTCTGAATGGAGTGACGGTATAGATATTACAACCCAAAATATATCTGTTCCCCCTCGTCCTACAAATCTACAAGGTAGTGCTCAATCAGAAAGTGAAATTTATTTAACTTGGTCTGATAATTCTAACAATGAAGATGAATTTATTCTTTATAGAAACAACAGTGAAATTGCACGACCAGCCACTAATACAACAGAATATACTGACACAGGATTAAATCCTAGTACTACTTACACCTACAAGATTAAAGCTTGTAATAGTGGTGGATGTTCAGATTTAAGTAGTGAAGTAAGTATTACTACTGATTCTCAAGTCATACCTACCCCAGACAAGCCTACAAATCTACAAGGTAGTGCTCAATCAGAAAGTGAAATTTATTTAACTTGGT
>CAZGUY010000007.1:0-13065 GCA_964528795.1 uncultured Gammaproteobacteria bacterium | reverse complement strand
TTTTGATTGGTTTGGTTATAGATGGTATAATTATATTCTACAGTATTCAAAGGTTAAATTTTCAGTCTGATATAAAAGTTAATATTTCTCATGAAAAAATATCTCAAGAAGTTTCCTCTCCTGAACAAGAAGAGGCGCAAGAAAAGATGATTGATTCAGATGGGGATGGTTTGTCTGATACAAGGGAAAATAGTCTTGGTACTTATATTCTAGAACCAGACTCTGATCAAGATGGTCTTTTTGATAAAGAAGAGGTAGATATTTATTCTACTAATGCTTTAGAAAAAGATACTGATAAAGATGGAAAAACAGATGGAGAAGAAGTAGAACAAGGACTTGACCCTAATAACCCCGATCCAAAAGCTCGACTTTTAGATATTAACAGTGAAATAAATAAATAATTTTATGTTTGAAAAAAATAAAAAAACTCAAAGTTCTAATCAAAATTCTAACAAAAAAAACAACGATTCGGACAAAAAGAAAAAAAAGTCTGAAGATATTTTTAATAA
This sequence comes from uncultured Gammaproteobacteria bacterium, assembly GCA_964528795.1. Taxonomy (GTDB): domain Bacteria; phylum Patescibacteriota; class Patescibacteriia; order UBA2591; family UBA6264; genus DATFJC01. The sequence continues at coordinate 12,556 of CAZGUY010000007.1, read as the reverse complement.
AAAAACTGGCAAAAATAAAAAATCAGGTTCATCTAGTTTAGATAATAAAGGTAAACTTCAAAAAGATATTGAAAAAGCAAAAAACATTTTTGATAAGCAGGCCAAAAAAGGAGAAAAAGGGAAAGGTGGTAGTATTGGACAATCTAGCCAAAGTCAACAGCCTAAAAAAACTTCCCAGAATCAATCAGATACATCTTCTCAAACAAAACCTTTTAATCCTCCTTCTACTAAACAACCTGACCAAGATCAAACAAAATCTTTTTCACCACCTTCTCAATCTCAACAAAAAACTAATCAGCCGCAAGGTTCCGCAAAGAAAGTTTCTCCACAAAAAAGCTCTCAAGCCCCAACCCAAAGTAAGGGTAACCAACCAAGTGTTAGGGGAGGAAAACAGGAGCCAGCAGTTGAAACTCCTGAGATGGCTAAAAAAGAAATGATTGAAAAAGCAAGAGAAGCTGGAGCCTCAAATAAGGAAAAAATTCATACTATGCCTGATAAATATAAAAAATTAAAATCTAATGTTCCTAGTAAGGGTGGAAAGAAAAAGTTTTTAATACTAGGTATTTTAATTTTTATCCTTGTAGCTGGGGTAGGAGCAGGTTATTTCTTTTGGTACAAACCTAGCCAAATTTCTCCTCAACCAGTTGTAAATGAAAATAAGGCAACTAATCAGGAGCAAGTTAATGAAGAAGAGACTAACAAAGAACAAACCAACCAAGAGACGGATGAGAAAGGTGAAGAAAAAGAAGACAAAGAAGACCAGGATATTACTAATACTAACCAAGAACAAGATGTAACTAATGAGTCTAAAGAAGAACAGGTATCTAAAGCTAAAGCAATAGATGTTGAAGTACAAGATAATGAAGAAAATATAGTTTCAAGTGCTAGTATTAATTTCCCTGAAGGATCTTTACCAATCAATACTGAAATAAACTTCTCAGGCCAATATATAACCGATGAAATGAGAAATAAGGATGAATATAAGGATAGTTCATATAAAATGCTTGGAGGCCTTTATAAGCTTTCTAAAACGGATGTTATATTAAAAAAGAATGTTAGTTTAGAGATTAAATACCATGAAGATACTGTTGAAAAACAATGGGAAAGTGATATTAAATTAGCCTATTTCAAAGATGGTATGTGGACACCTTTACCAGCTGAACTAGATACTCAGGTAAATAGCCTTAAGGTTGAATTAGGTGTTTTACCATCAGATACTTTTAGTATTGTTGTTAATAAAGAAAAATTAGAAGAAGAACAGGTATCTAAAGCTAAAGCAATAGATGTTGAAGTACAAGATAATGAAGAAAATATAGTTTCAAGTGCTAGTATTAATTTCCCTGAAGGATCTTTACCAATCAATACTGAAATAAACTTCTCAGGCCAATATATAACCGATGAAATGAGAAATAAGGATGAATATAAGGATAGTTCATATAAAATGCTTGGAGGCCTTTATAAGCTTTCTAAAACGGATGTTATATTAAAAAAGAATGTTAGTTTAGAGATTAAATACCATGAAGATACTGTTGAAAAACAATGGGAAAGTGATATTAAATTAGCCTATTTCAAAGATGGTATGTGGACACCTTTACCAGCTGAACTAGATACTCAGGTAAATAGTCTTAAGGTTGAATTAGGTGTTTTACCATCAGATACTTTTAGTATTGTTGTTCACAAGGACCATCTTACTCCAGGTGAAGAAAAATTTAATATAATTCCCGCTACTCCTTCTAGTTCTGATTCAGATAGTGATGGTTTAACTGATATGGAGGAATCATTATTTGCAACTCAGAAAAATAATCCAGATACAGATGCTGATCAAACCCCGGATGGTCAAGAGGTAGTAACTTTAAAAGATCCGAATAGTAATGAAACAAGTGCTAAATTAACAACAACTGGTCTCTTGGATGTTTACACTAACCCCACTTTTTCATATAGTCTATTTTATCCAGCTGATTGGCTAGCTAGGGCCTTGCCTGATACTAATAATGAGGAGGTTTTAATTATTACTAATACAGGGGAATTTTTCAGCATAACAGTTGAGAATAATCCTGAAATTTTATCTCCTGAAGAGTGGTATTTAAATCAGGGTTCACTTTCTAACGGTTCAAAATTAGTAGAAACAACAGTTAATAATCAGCCAGCTGTTTGGAACCCAAATCATTCCACGATTTATATTGCTAGAGATAATAAAATTTATGCTGTTTCTTACAAAGTGGGTACTGAAAAGAATGCCAATTTCAAATCTACTTTTAAAATGATTATTAAGGGTTTTCAGTTTGTTACTCAGCCCGAAGGAAGACCTGATGGTACTTTAATTAAATATCCTGATGAGCCTGGTGTCTATTTAATCGACGATGGCCAAAAAAGACCATTTAAATCAGGTGAAATATTTAAGCAACTCGGGTTTAAGTGGGGAGATGTAATAGAGATTCCTCTTTCTGAAGAGTATCCTACTGGTGAAGTGATTACTGGTAGATTAGATGGTACCTTGATTAAGTACCCTAACGAATCCGGCGTTTATTTAATCGAGAATAGTAAGAAAAGACCATTTAAATCAGGTGAAGTTTTTAAACAGCTTGGATATAGTTGGGAAGATGTTATACAAATTCCAAAAGACGAACATTACCCTACTGGAGCTGTAATTGATAGTCATGTTACTTCTACTCCTCCAACGTTATAAGATTTAACATTTAAATAGATATAGGAATATAATATTTTATGAAAAAAATAGTAGTTTTTCTACTAATACTGGTTTTATTTATATTTATTTTTCTCTTAAATGGAGAAAAAATTTTTTTAAATTTAGGCAAAGGCCTACAAAAATTTTTATATACCCATTCTATACCAAAAAGAAATGTTTGTAATGATATTGAAAAAATTAAATTATCAGCTTTTAAAAGAGAAAATGAATTATTGCGTAAACATCTAAACTTTTTAGAGAACTCAAAAGATAATTTTGTTATGGCTAATGTGACAGGGAAAACTCAAGAAAACAGTTTAAGCTGGTATATTTTAGATAAGGGCAGTAAACAGGGTATAAAAAAGGGGTTAGCAGTAACCGATGAAAATGGTGCTTTTGTAGGAACTATAGCTAAAGTTAAGACCAATACCTCAACTTTTAAACCCTTAATTGATCAAGGTTCTCGTATTTCTGCAGACGTTAAAGCGAGTAATCAGATTGTTTCTGGTATAGTTCAAGGAGAGTTTGGCTCTACGGTGAAAATGAAGTACGTCCCAATAGATATATCTATTTCTAAAGGGGACTATGTTATTACATCTGGATTAGATGAAAATATAAGAAGAGGTATTGCTCTTGGAAAAGTAAAAAAGGTTCAAAAACAAGAAAATGATATTTTCCAAGAAATAATAATGGATCCATTATTTGATCCAAATTTTAGAATAGTTTCAATTATTATACCAGAATAAATTTTATGAAGATATTAAAAATTTTATTACTTATCTTAATTTTGTTTTTTCTTACTATAGTAGAAACATCTTGGCAGGTTGTTCCTGACTCTTTGTCATTAGTTTTTATTTTTGTAATAATACAACTTTTTAAGAATAAACATAAGCAAGACTCTCTTTATCCTTGGTTGGGGGTATTTTTAGGGGGCTTTTTTTTAGATATATATTCTATTTTACCGGATGGTCTATATATTGTTAGTTTTTCAATTACAGCTATTATTTTGTATAAATTTATATTATCAGAATTTGGTATTTCGGATCATTTTCATGTTTTTTTTGTAGCCTTAGTAACTGCTATTATATTCGAGATAACTATTATTTTGTTAGTTAATTTATTATTTTGGATTAAGATTTCAGAGGTTAATATTAATTTTTCATTTTTATATACTATTAGCTTTGCTATATTAAATAGTTTATCAATCTTTTTATTATATGGGTGGAATCTTCGATATAAAATTAAAAGATGATAATATAAAGGATAGAAAACTTCCTGGTTTTTCTGATAAAAAAAATGAGGGTAGTTTTATAGGTTCTGGTCCTTTAGGACCTGAAAATTCCAAAATTCATAAAAAAAGAATTGGGCCACCTGTTAAGAAAAATAGAGTTTATACTATTGCCACTATTTGTTTAGTAGTAGTTCTTTTTATAATATCTTATGTGATATACTTGCAAATTTTTAAAGGTGGTCATTATAGGAATATAGCAGAGGGAAATAGAATTAGAACTATTCCTATAGTAGCAAATAGGGGTTTGATATATGATAGAAACAAATCCCCTTTAACTCAAAATATTGCTAACTTTTCTTTAACAATTGTACCAGGCGATTTACCTAAAAATAAGACTGAAAGAGATAAAACAAAAAACAGTTTATTATCAAATTTAAAAGAAGTCTATAATCAAGGAGATTCTTTTAAAAAAGAAGTTATCCAAGAAATAAACAAAATTTTTAATAAGTCAAATTATTATGATTACAGACCAAGAGTTTTAATTGAAAAAATAGATTATTTAACTTCTATGAAGTTGATGTTAGCTGTTGATAAGTTACCCGGTATTAATCTTAGGAGTAATGCTATTAGAAAATATATAAACCCTAATAATTCTTTTTCGCATATCATAGGTTATGTTGATAATATTACTGAAGAAGAATATAAAACCCAAAGTGGAGATTATACGATAACTGATTTTATTGGTAGAACTGGATTGGAAAAATATTATGAAGATACCCTTAAGGGGGAAAATGGCCAAAAAAGAGTAGAAGTAGATTCTTTAGGTAGGCAAAAAAGAGTAGAATCTTTAACTGAACCAGTATCTGGTAAAAATATTATATTATCAATTGATTCCAGTTTACAAAATAAAGTTTTCAATATTTTAAAAACTTATATTAAGGATAAAAAGCATGTTCATACTGGAGCAGCAGTTTTAATTAATCCCCAGAATGGAGAAATTCTTGCTTTATCAAGTTGGCCCACGTATAATAATAATTTTTTTACTATTGGCAGTGACAAGGAAGATAGTTACCAAAATATGGAAGGGAATCCATACAAACCTTTTGTTTTTAGGGCGATAGCTGGAGAATATCCACCAGGCTCTACTATTAAACCCGTCTGGGCGATAGCTGGTCTTGCTGAAGATATTATTAATAAGAATACTACTATTTTATCTACCGGCGGCATTGATGTTAAACAATGGTTTTTTGGGGATTGGAAAGAACAGGGGCATGGCCGAGTTGATCTTATAGATGCTTTAGCAGAGTCTGTAAATACATTCTTTTATTACGTTGGAGGAGGGTATAAGGACTTTACGGGTCTAGGAATAAAAAAAATGAAAGAATATGCAAAACAGTTTGGCCTAATTCAAAAAACTGGTATAGATCTACCTAATGAGTCAAGGGGCTTGGTAGCCGACCCGAAATGGAAAAAACGAGTTAAGGGAGAATCATGGTATATTGGAGATACATATCATATTGCTATTGGACAAGGTGATATTTTAGTTACTCCTTTACAGGTTGCTAACTATATAAGTGCTATTGCTAACGGAGGTACTCTTCAAAGGCCACATTTAGTTACTCATATTTTCGGTTCTAATAAGAAGAAAAAAGAAATAAATTATCATCCCATTGATGAAAAATTAGCTAATAAAAAGGACATAGAATTAGTTCAACAAGGTTTAAAAGAGGCTGTAGAGTGGGGAAGTGCAAAAGCTCTTAATAAATTAGATATAAAGGTTGCTGGGAAAACTGGTACTGCTGAAGTTGGGAGAAATAAGAGTCCCCATTCTTGGTTTACTGGTTTTGGCCCTCTTGACAACCCTAAGATTGCTTTAGCAATAATCTTTGAGAATGGTGGTGATGGAACTAAAATGGCTGTCCCTGCTGCTTTTGATATTTTTGAATATTGGAATAAAAATTTAAGGTAAATTATCCACATTTTACTTTGTTTTAAATATGTTATACTAATAATAGGTCGATAAAAAATTTAAATTAAAAGTATGAGTGGTAAAAGCACAAAACTCATAGTAGGTATTATACTTTTGGTGGCCGCAATTCTTTTATATGCATTTGGCGGCTTTAATTACATCGTTGCTCTTATAATCGGAGTTATAGGAGTTGCTATGATTGTACTTAGTTTTACAGGTGGAAGTGGTGAAGTAGACATTTCAGAGATGGAGTCATCTAATACTCCAGAAATGCCTAAAAAAAAGAACCCTTCTAAACCAGAAGGATTAGGTGACGTTAAAAGTGATTTTCCAAAACCTGAAAAACAAGCCAAAAGTGAAAAACCTAATATGGGTGAAGAAAAAAAAGAGTAACGTTAACCCTTTACTAAAGAAAGGCTTTTAAAGGGGGAGGGTATTTTTGGCTATTAAAAAATGACTCTAGAAAGAGTCATTTTTATTTTTATCTAAATTCTTGAAATTTTATATTATACTAATTTTGCGTTTTTAATTTGATTATATCCATTATACAAATCTTTACCTGAAATTATATTTTTGCCTGGTAGTTGAATTTGTTTTAATATTAGGCTATTTTTTTGGCAATGTACCCCAATATTGTTTGATTTAGTAGTAAAAACATTTCCAGGTACTCCTTGTTTTTTAACTTTATCTACCTTGAAAATTTTTAGTCTTTTTTTGTGTAATTTATTACCAGGTAAGTGTATTTTACTATATGTCCCAGGTTTTTGGCAGTAGGCTTGGATAAGATCCTTAATTTTTTGAGCAGATTTATTCCAATCAATTTTACCATCTTTTTTACAAATTTTTTCAGTATAAGTAGCTTTGCTGTGATCTTGAGGCTTGGGTCTGATTTTATTTTGTTGATATTGTTTGATAGTTTTAACTATTAGACGTTTGCTAATTTTTATTAATTTATTCTTTAAACTTATATAGTTATCATGAGGGTCGATGTTGCATTTTTCTTGATTAAGTATAGGCCCATGGTCTAGCTTTTCGTCCATTTTCATAATAGTGACCCCAGTTTTCTTTTCCCCATTTTTAATAGCAGCCCTTATTGGACAAGCACCTCTGTATTTAGGAAGGAGGGAAGGGTGAATATTTAAAGGTGCAATTTCAGGGGATTCTAATATTTTTTGGGGTATTATAAAACCATAAGAGGCAACTACTAAAAAATCTGTTTTTATTTTGGTTATTTTTTTATAAAACTTCTTATTATTTTTTATTTTTTTAGGTTGCATTACTAAAATATTTTCTTTTTTTGCAACCTTTTTAACCTGAGATTCCTTTAAACAGCTATGTATTTTTTTATCTGGTGCTGTTATGGCAGCTACAACATTAAATTTTTTAGATAAATATTTTAAAATATCAGCCCCAAAATTTGGGGTCCCTAAAAAAACTATTTTAATGTCTTTATTGTTATGCATATTTTAAAAAATTAGTCTTCTAGTTTCCATTCTATATCATCCTCATCTCCGGCAAATTCACGCCACCCACCATCTTCGTCAATAACATACCACTTTTCTTCTTCCCTTTTCCAGACCATAGGATTACCCTGGTAAAAAGCCTTTTTCTTTTTTTTCTTGGGCTTAAGTTGGTCTAATTCAGGCCATTTTTTAAAAACAGTTTCGATTGCATAGTCTAAATCTCTAGATTTAGCCCATTTAGCTACTTTAGTAATAGCATTTTTGGCTTCTTCTACTGACCCAGCAAGCTCTAACAATTGTTTAGCTGGTCTTGTAAAACGAGAATAAATAATTTTTTTCTTTTTAGCGTGTTTTTTTATTTTATCTAATGAATACCCTTTAGTGTTAAAAAAGTGGGTGATAACTTGTCTTATTTTAGTTTCTTCGTTTATTTCTTCTAAATATTTTATTTTTCCCTTTTTAATAAACTCTTTAATTTTTTTGGCAATACTTTTACCAATGCCCTTTATTTCTTTTATGCCACCTATTCCTTTTTCTTCATATATTGAAACAATATCTTGATCTAGACTTTCTATTATATCGGCCGCTTTTTTGTAAGCGGCTGGCTTATAAGAGACACCTTTTATATCTAAAAGGTGAGAAATTTTTTTAAGTTTTTGGGCTAGTTTTTTATTATTATTTTTATCAGTCATATTATTTAATTTCATCTTCAAGTTTAAACACCTTTCCTTTTTCATGAATATGTAAAACGTCTTCTGGAACCATTAATATATTTTCCCACTTAAATCCAAATGCTTTAAATGTTTTACTAGAATGTATTGGTCTTATTTTGTTTTTTGACACAAGATAAACAGAATTTTTATCCTTAGTTTTTAAAAGGGTACCATCTCTAAATTTAATAGGTTCACCAGTTTTATATTTTTTAATTTCTTTAGGTTCTACTTTGATTATATTGTTATAAGGATAATTATTATACAAGATTCTAGCATCAACAATTGGGTGCTTGATGTCATCTTTTACATAAAATACAGCATGATTTTCTTTGTTTTGTAGAAGAGCCCCGTTTGGATAAGGCGAAGTAATGGGTTTCCCGGTTTTATAAGTAGATAAAGATTTCTTGTTTGCATCAATGATTTCTTCTGGGTGAAAACCAATCTTTTTAAACATATCCTGAGAAATAGGTCTTTTTTGGTTGTTGCTTAGTAAAAATAAATCTCCTAAAGAGGCTTGTACTAAAGAATAATTAGGAAACTTTACTGGTTCTCCGATTCTGTAATTTTCCAACTCTTTTTTGGAAACCTCTATAACATCATCAAAATCATATCTTGAAAGAAACACACTTTTAGATTTGAAAGGACGTCTTTTTTTGTTTTCTATTAACCAGACACCAGGTTGGTTTTTTGTTTTTACTAAACTACCATTTTCTAATTCTCCGTTTTCTTTGGCAAACCAATTTTGCCATATTTGAAAAAATAACTTATTACCCCTTATATGTGGAGTATAATTATAAAGGGCAGCAGTAGCTGAAGTTTGGGGGGTCACTTTGTTGTAATCAATATTTGAGGTTTGTCCTACACTGTGACGAAAATCCCAAGGGTGCTCTAAGTAATATTTTAGTCTCCAGGCAGTTCTGTCAACTTGAATACCAAACCCACCAAATCTTTCTACGGGAGATCTATGGTCATAGGCAGCAAATCCAGTGGCCCATTTTAGTTGAGTTGGCTTTTTAGGCGGGGTTGTAATAAGGGTTTGTTCTTTTTGTAATAAAGTTAATATAATCTGGGGGTTAATTTTATACTTTTGACTTGCATTAAATATAATTTTAGAAGCTTTAAGTTTTTCGCCATTTATATCTTCAGTTTTATAATTTTTAAGTATACCATTATGCTTTTCAAGAAATTCTTGTATTGCTTTAAGATTCATTGAATTGTAATCAAGAAACTCATGATTGGAAATTATATTATCAGGATTGAATTTTGCTTCTTTTTTTGCTTTAGCGTTTACAGGACAGATTAAACTAATCAATATGGTAATTAATAAAATAGTAGAGATTTTTGATTTCATAAATTTAAACTCTATTTACAAACAATTTCCCCCTTTTTAATACCGACCTTAAACTCTCGTTTCTTATTTGTTTTCTTTTTATTTTTCTTTTTATTTTTCTTTGATTTTACTATATTCAAAGATAAAGGATCTAAAATTTGTTTTTGGATTACCCTTTGAAGAGGTCTTGCCCCATATAAAGGATCATATCCTAACTCCGAAAGTTTGTTCTTGGCAGAATTGGTAACTTTTAGTTTAATACCCCTTTTTTCTAATCGTTCTTTTACTTTTTTAAGTTGGAGATCTATAATTTTTTGAATATCCTTTTCGCTTAATGTTTCAAATATTATAGTTTCATCGATTCTATTTAAGAATTCTGGCTTAAATGTTTTTTTCAATTCATTTTTGATTTGTTTTTCAATATTTTTTCTAGAGGTTCTCTTTTCGCTTTTTGAGCTAAAACCAATATCTTTCTTTTCAATATAATCATGAATAATATCACTACCCAAATTAGAAGTCATAATAATTACGGTGTTTTTGAAATCAACCTTTCTTCCCTTAGCATCTGTTAATTGACCTTCATCTAGAATTTGTAAAAGCATATTAAATACATCGTGGTGAGCTTTCTCAATTTCATCAAACAAAATTACACTATAAGGTTTTTTTCTAACCTTTTCTGTTAATTGTCCACCAGATTCAAAGCCAACATAACCAGGGGGTGATCCTATCATTTTAGAAACAGCGTGTTTTTCCATATATTCAGACATATCAACCCTTATTAAAGATTTTTCAGTATCAAACAAAAACTCTGCTAAACTTTTCGCAAGTTCCGTTTTACCAACCCCAGTAGGTCCTAAGAATATAAATGAGCCAATTGGTTTATTTTCTTCTGATATACCCGTTCTTGATCTTCTTATAGCGTTTGAAACGGCTTTAACGGCTTTATTTTGATTGACTAGTCTTTTGTGTATTTCATCTTCCATACGAGCTAATTTTTTGCTTTCCGCTTCTAACATCTTTGAAACAGGAATACCTGTCCAACGAGAAACTACTTTAGCAATATCGTCTTCCCCAATTTCTTCTTTTAATATTCTGTTATCTTTTTGAATTTTAGCTAATTTTTTTTGAGATTCCTTGATTTTTTTCTTTAAGTCTGGAATTTCCCCATATTTTATTTCAGCTACCTTTTGGAGACTTCCTTTTCTTTCAGCAATTTCTGCTTTTTGTTTTAATTCATCAATTTTTTCCTTCATTTCATGAATACTAGATATAATATCCTTTTCTGTTTTCCATTTTATTTCAAAATCTTTTATTTGGTCTTTTAGGTCAGCACTTTTTTCCTTAAGTTTGTTTAATTTCTCTTTATTGGCTTTTTTATTTTTTTCTAAAACTGTAATTTCAAGTTGTAGTTGTCTTTGTTTTCTTTTTAATTTATCTAGTTTCTCTGGTTGACTTTCAATTTCCATTCTAAGGGCAGAAGCTGCTTCATCCATTAAATCTATTGCTTTGTCTGGTAAAAATCTTTCCGTTATATACCTATTTGATAATTTAGCAGCTGCCATAAGGGCATCATCAGTAATTCTAATACCATGATGTACTTCGTACTTTTCTTTTATGCCTCTAAGAATTGCTACTGTATCTTGAATTGAAGGCTCATCAACATAAACTTGTTGAAACCTTCTTTCTAAAGCAGAATCTTTTTCAACGTGTTTTTGGTACTCTTTAAGGGTTGTAGCTCCAATACAGTGAAGTTCGCCCCTTGCTAAAGCAGGCTTTAACATATTAGATGCATCAATTGCTCCTTCTGCTCTTCCAGCCCCTACTAATGTGTGGAGCTCATCAATAAAAAGAACATATTTTCCTGATTTTTTAATTTCTTTAAGTACTGCTTTAAGTCTATTTTCAAATTCTCCCCTAAACTTAGTTCCAGCCACCATGCCTCCCAAATCAAGAGAGATAAGCTCCTTTCCCTTTAATGACTCAGGGATATCTCCGGCAACAATTCTTTGAGCTAAACCTTCAGCAATTGCTGTTTTCCCAACCCCAGCTTTCCCTATAAGAACAGGGTTATTTTTAGTTCGGCGACTTAAAACTTGAATTACTCTTCTTATTTCTTCATCTCTACCAATAATTGGATCTAATTTTTCATCACTAGCCATGTTAGTTAAATTGAGAGTGTATTTTTCAATGGCTTGATATTTATTTTCAGGGCTTGGGCTAGTAACTCGCTCAGATCCCCTAATATCGGATAAAGTTTTAAGTACTTTTTTCTTATCTAGGTCAAATTCTTCTAAAACATCTTTTACTGGGGAAGAGATAGAAAGAAGTGATAAAAATAAATGTTCTGTGCTAACATATTCATCATTTAATTTTCTAGCTTGTTTAGTAGCATAAAGAATAGTTCTTTGAAGTAGGGGGGTAACATAAACTTGATGAGAATCAGAAAATTTTCCTAAATTTGAATCCGATTTTGATTCTGACTTATTAATAGAACCCTTTAATTGAGGAATGCCACTGATAAGTTCTTTTAGTTTATTTTTTAACTTATTAGTATCAATTTCCATTTTTTTAAGCAATGATAAAACTATTCCACCTTCTTGAATTATTAGAGCTATAGCCAAATGTGGACTATCTACTTTTTGTTGATTGTTGTCCGTAACTATGTTATGGGCTTCTTGAATAGCTTGTTGAGCTTTAAGTGTAAAATTGTGCATAAAATAAAATTATTTTTTATAACATTTTTATCTTACCATAAACATTTTAGCAGTCAAGACCATAGAGTGCTAATTTGTTTTTTTTACTAATTAACTACTTTTAAGTATATCAAAAGTTAACAAAATTGAAAGGGTGTGTTATAATAAATTGTTATTAAAAGAAAGGCTTTAATTAATTTATTTAGGTAAATTTAATTATTAAATAAAGCAATATTTTTTTAAGTTTATGAAAAAGAAAAGATGTTTTACAGCCGTTAATCTGTCAAAAAAATTAAAACAAAAAATATTTAATTGGACAAAAGAATACCGTGAAAAATATAAGAATGCAAAGTGGGTGGATAAAGAAAATATTCATATAACAATGCATTTTTTAGGATATTTAGAAAAAGAAGATATTGAAAAAGTAGGGGAGGTGTTAAAAAATGTTCACGATATTAATAAAGAAAATAT
>CAZGUY010000006.1:31332-33263 GCA_964528795.1 uncultured Gammaproteobacteria bacterium | reverse complement strand
CAAATTGAAAAAACAATTTATGGTATTTTAATTTTTTTAATAGTTTTATGGTGGGGAATTTTTATATATAATTTAGTTATATATATTAAAGGAACAAAATTGCATCAAGAAAATTTAGAGGAATTAACAAAAGATCGAATAAATTATGCTAAGCTCCACGATCGATTTAAGCCACAAGATATTTTTATTGATAGCACAAGGGCCTTAAAAACAGGCGAAAGTATATATGATCTTATTGCTCGAGTTCATAATCCAAATAAGAATTGGAGAATTGATAATTTAAAATATAAGTTTATTTGGAATGGTGGAGAGACAAATACAAAAGAAATCTTTTTAATGCCTGATTCTAATATTATAGCTCCTGTTTTTAGAGAAAAAGTTGTGGATTTAAGTGGCTTAGATTTTGTTATTAAAGATATAGATTGGAAAAGGGTTCGTAAAGAAGACCAAAAGAAGCTACAAATTTTATCTCGTATTAAAATTTCTGAACCCAAAGTAGATTTTGTTGTTCCTAAAGATCAAATGGTTTCCTTACCTCAAGTTTCATTTAAAATAAAAAATGAATCAATATATAGTTTTTGGGAAATCCCTTGTTTAGTGCTACTTTTTGATAATACTAATATAGTAGGAGTTCATGAAATACCTGTTAAAAAATTAGAATCTGAGCAAGAAAGGACTATTAGTTTCAGATGGACTGATATCCCTTCTGCGTACAGTGTTCAAATTATCCCCTTATTAGATGTCTTTAATCAGCAGGTTTACATGCCGGTAAAGTAATTTTTTATGAAGCAGAAAAAACTTAAACGTTTTGATTTGGGCTTGTTTTTTGGAATGCTTTTACTTATTATACTTGGTTTAGCCATACTTTATAGTTTGTCTCTAAGAAGTGGGGCAACTAATTATTTTAAAAAGCAATTTATTTTTGTAATCATAGGCCTTTTAGTTTTTTTTGCAGCCACTTTTACTGATTTTCGTTTTTTCAAATCTACTACTTACTGGATTTATATATTAACAATTTTTTTGCTAATAGCAGTTTTAATATTTGGTCGAGAAATAAGAGGTGTTAAGGGGTGGCTGAATTTTGGTTTTTTTAATTTTCAACCGACCGAATTGGCTAAAATAGTAGCTATTTTAGTTTTGGCTAAATTTTGGCAAGAAGCAAGACGGCCCGTTAAAATAAGTGATATAGTTATTAGTTTTTTATTAATCTCTCCTTTGGTTTATTTAATATCTAGACAACCTGACTTAGGATCTGCTTTGGTAATTATGATTATAGCTTTAGGGGTCTTATTTTTAGTTGATAAAAGCAAAAAGCATTTAATCTCTATTTTTTTATTGATTGCTATCTTGCTTGTAGTAAGTTGGTTTTTTATACTTAAGCCCTATCAAAAAGAAAGAATAGTAGATTTTTTACGTCCCCAGCAAGGTTCAGGAGAAAGTGTTTACCAAATTACTCAATCAAAAATAGCAGTTGGATCGGGCAAGGTTTTTGGAAGAGGTTTTGGGCTTGGTACTCAATCTCAATTAAAGTTTTTACCTGAACCCCACAATGATTTTGTGTTTGCTGTCTTAGCTGAAGAGTTTGGTCTTATCGGTTCATTGTTGCTTTTAGGGTTGTATATATTTGTTATTTTCCGGCTTATTAAAATTAGTTTAGCAGTTTATGATAATTTTAGTATGGTTTTAGGTTTAGGGGTTGGAGTTTATCTCTTCTTGCAGATGATAGTAAATGTGAGTATGAATATTGGCCTTTTCCCAATTATTGGATTACCTTTACCTTTTGTGAGTTATGGGGGTAGTTCTTTAGTTATAAGCATGCTGGCTATAGGTTTGGTAGAAAGCTCCCTTATTCATCAGCCATTTTTAAAATCTTAAACTCAAGGGCTTTACAAAAGAATTAAAATATAGTAACATTTTTAAAGTATGATAAA
>CAZGUY010000006.1:0-31232 GCA_964528795.1 uncultured Gammaproteobacteria bacterium | reverse complement strand
GTAGAATGTTTACCAAAAGATTTGGTTCATGAAATTGAGGTAGACGTATCTGATTTAGAAACCTTTGATGATGCTATTAGGGTAAAGGATCTACCAATTCCTGATGGCATTGATGTTCTTGAAGAACCAGACGGGGTTGTAGCTAAAGTTGTAGAAGCAGTAGAAGAGGAAGAAGTCTTGGAAGAAATTGAAGAAGATATGGCAGAAAAAGTTGGTGTTGTTGGTGAAGAAGAAGGTGAAGAAGAAGAAAAAGAAGGTGAAGAAGAAGGTGAAGAAGAAGAAAAAGAAGGTGAAGAAGATAAAGAAAGCAAGAAAGAAAAGGGACAATAGACTTTTCTATGCTTAATAAAAAAAATTATAACTTTAATAAAAAATCAAAAGGCAAGAAATTATGCCTTTTGGTTTTTTTAATTCTAATATTAATTGGGTGTACTCAAGTCGTTCAAGACAAAAAGGACAATAAAGATATTCCTGCAAAAAAAGAAAACCCAATTGATTTATTAAAATGGCAGAAAAGACCAGTCTCAATCATAATAGAAAATTTTAAAAAAGCAAGACCAGTATCTGGCTTACTTCAATCAAGAATTGTTTATGAAGCTCCTGTGGAAGGAGATATTACTAGATTTTTAGCTATTTTTAAACAGGATGATTTAGTTAAAAAAATTGGTCCCGTAAGATCAGCTCGACCTTATTTTTTAGATTGGGCAAAAGAGTATAATGCTCTTTTTGTTCATGCTGGAGGTAGCCCTCAAGCTTTAAAATCTATTAAAAATGGGGAATATAGTGTTAAAAATTTAGATGAGATTGGTAAAAATGGTAATTATTTTTTTAGAGATTATGATAAATCAAAACCCCATAATTTATATACCAAAAAAGTATTAATAAATAATTTTTTAAAAAATAAAATCCAACCCTTAAATAAGAGTATTAAAGGTTGGTATTATAAAAAATCTCAACCAGTTAAAAATAATAATTTATTAGGAGTTTTAAAAATACCATATCGAGAAGATGCTGTGTGGAAGTATGATAAAGATCTAAATAAATATTTTCGTTATGAAAACGGCAAACCATTAAAAGATGCAAAAAATAACCAATTACATGCTAGTACTATCATAGTTCAAAAAACAAATATTCAAACTATTGATGAGGTTGGAAGAAAATCAATTAAAACCCAAGGTAATGGAGATGTAATTGTTTTTAAAAATGGAGAAGTTGTAAAAGGTTTTTGGGAAAAGTTAAAAGGCGATAAAAGGACAAGATTTTATAAAAAAAATGGAGAGGAAATAGTTCTCTCTCCAGGCATTGTTTGGGTACATATTGTGTCTGATAATAGTGAAATAGATTATTATTAATCTAAATATTCATTTTGTTGAGCTAGCTCAGCCTCTCTAAGTTTATCTACTACAGTGTGTAGGTTGCCATCTAGAATAGATTCTAAATTATGCCATGATTTATTAATGCGATGATCAGTAACTCTATTTTGAGGGAAATTATAAGTTCTTATTTTTTCTGAACGATCTCCACTTTTAATATGAGAAAGACGTTTTTTTTCGCGTTTTTCTCTTTTTTCTTTTTGCTTTTTTGCTAAAAGGCGAGATCTTAAAATCTCCATTGCCTTTTCTTTGTTTTGGGGTTGAGAACGTTCGTCTTGGCAAGAAACAACCATTTCGGTTGGGAGGTGAGTAATTCTAACAGCGGTATCGTTTTTTTGGAGATTTTGTCCGCCTGGACCAGAGGATCGAAAAGTATCTATTTTCAAATTATTAGGATTAATTTTAATATCAACTGGTTTTGCCTTTGGCAAAACTACAACTGAGGCGGCTGATGTATGGACTCGGCCGCTTTTTTCTGTTTCTGGAACTCTTTGTACTCTATGAACACCGCTTTCGTTTTTCAAAAGAGCATATGCTCCTTTACCTTTAACTTCAAAAATAATTTCTTTAAAACCTCCAATATTAGTTTGGTTAGAGCTTATAATCTTGGACTTCCAGTTTTTTTCTTCAGCAAATCTAGAATACATTCTAAAAAGATCTTTAGCAAAAAGGGTGGATTCATCTCCACCAGCCCCAGATCTTATTTCTATAATTACGTTTTTTTTGTCTAGTTCAGAGTCTTGGCGTCTTTCTTTTTGTATTTTTTCTTTTATTTTTTGCTTTTGGGACTGAAGCTTTTCTAACTCCTTTTCAGCCATACTAATCATATCAGGGTCTGTTTCATCATCAATCATTTTTTTAGTAGATTTGATTTTCTTTTCTATTTCTTTTAAGCCTTCAAGGTTTCTTAATTTATCTTTGGTTTGATTGTATTCTTGAGAAACTTCTTTTAATTTTGCTGGGGTATTATAAACAGAAGGATCTTTAAGTTTAGATTCCAGTTTTTCTAATTTTTGGCGTAATTCTTGAATGTTTTTTTTGGAACTCATGGACTTTATTTTTTTGGTATATTTTTAACATTTTTAAATGTTTTTTCTTTGTCCTTGTTATCTTTATTTTTCTTCTTATCCTCATTTTCGTTGTCTTTATCTTTGTCTTGTTCTTTTTTCTTAGCATCTGTTTTTTGTAGACGCTGTTCAAATCTTTTAACTCTACCTGCACTATCTACATATTTTTGTTTACCAGTGTAAAAAGGATGACACTGAGCACAAATTTCTACGCTCATATTCTTTTTAGTAGAACCAACAGTGTAGGCTGCTCCACAAGCACATTTAATTTTTGCCTTTTTTTCATAATTTGGGTGAATATCTTTTTTCATAACAATATGTTTCTTTTTATATTTATTAATTTTATTTATTAAGTCTAGATAATATTATAGCAAAATTTTATTTTTTTGCAAGTATTTACTTTTAGCCTGATTGTTTTATAATTTAAATATATGTTTTATAAAAAACCCTTGAAAACAAGAGATTTTTTAATTTTATCCTTTATAGTCTTGGTGGTTATCTTAGTTTATATTAATACTCTAGACAATCCTTTTGTTTGGGATGACGAAGTGATTATAGAGTCAAATCAATTTATACAAAATCAAGTTAGTGTAAAAGATTTGTTTAGTCGAGGTATATGGGGGGCTAAGTTAAAAGCTAATAGTTTTTATCGTCCTATTAATGCTCTTTCTTTTGCTCTAGATTATAAGGTATGGGGGTTGAATCCATTAGGTTTTCACATTTCTAGTATATTTTTATTTTTAATTGCTTTGGTTGTTTTATTTTTCTTGCTTTTAAATTTAGGGATTGAAAAACGAATTGTTTATTTTCTAGTTTTGGGATTCGGAATCCACCCCTTGAACACAGAAGCAATTACTTATATATCAGGTAGAGCTGATATATTTTTATTACTTTTTTCTTTAGCTAGCTTTTTATTATTTTTAAAATCTTTAAAAACAAAAATTCAAACTAAAAAAATAATATATTATATAGGAAGTATTCTAATGTTTGTGCTAGCTCTCTTATCTAAGGAAAGTGCTGTAATTTTACCCCTTATTGTAGGAATCTTTTTAATCATTTTTAAAAGAAAGCAAATTAAATTTTATATATTACAGCTTTCCCCTTTATTATTTTTGAGTTTTCTTTATACCATTTTTAGGTTTTTAATTATTGGTTCAAGTAAAATAGGATCTCTTTCTACAATTGCAAAAGCTAGCTTATGGGAGAGAATAATAACACTACCCAGAATACTTTTGACCTATATTGTAAAAATTGTTTTTCCATTTAATCTGCATATGGAATATTTATTTGTTGAAAGAAGTATTTTAAGCCCTTATTTTATACTAGGTTTACCAATTCTTGGATTAATTATTTATGGTATTTTAAAAGTTTTAAAATTTTCAAAATATGCTTTGTTTTTTATGGGTTGGTTTTTTATAGGTCTTTTGCCGTTTTTAAATATTTTTCCTACTTTAACAGCTACTTTAAGAGAGCATTGGGTCATTTTTTCAATGGTTGGCTTTTTAAGTCTTTTAGCTTTATTATTTCAAAAATTATTTTTAAGGTTAAAAGATAAAAAAATTAAAATAGGATTAATGTTTTTAATAATAGCATTATTTTTGTATTGGTCTGGCTTAACTGTGATTCGGAATAATCAATGGCAAAATCCTATTTTTCTTTATAAGCATGATTTAAAATATGAACCTGATAGTTTTTTATTGCATAATAATTTGGGAGTTGCATATTTTAGAAATAAGATTTTTTCAAAAGCCCAAAATGAATTTTTAGCTGCTCTTAACAAGGCTCCTGGTCAAGGTTATGCGCCTGCCTACAATAACCTGGCTGTTATATACCAAAATCAAGACCAAAAAGAAAAAGCTATTGAATATTATAAAAAAAGCATAATGTTAAATAATTATATTTTGGCTTATCAAAATTTAGTTGAGCTTTATATTAAAGAGAGCAGTTTTCAAAAAGCAAGTAACTTTTTAAACCAGGGCCTAACTTACCACCCTCAAGATCAAAAACTTTTAAATTTTCAAAAAGTTTTAAACAACCGATAACAACCTAAAATTTTTTTGACAAATATTTTTATTTTTAATATCATTATAATAAATTAAGTAAGTAAAAAATTAATAATTAAAATTATGACAAATATTCCATCGTTAACTGATTTAGCCAAAATAGGTGCTCATTTAGGTCATGAAACTTATCGTCGTTTTCCTGAAATGAGTAAATTTATTTCTGGCAAAAAAAATACTATTCATGTAATTGATTTATCAAAAACAAGAAAGCTTTTAAAAGAAGCTCGTGATTTTATTCAAAAATCAACTAAAGAAGATAAGACCATTTTGTTAGTAGGTACTAAGCCGGGAGCAAAAGAGGTTGTTCAAAAATATGGCGAAGAATTAGATATTCCTTATATTAATGAAAGATGGCTAGGGGGAATGATTACCAATTTTAAAACTGTAAAGAAGTTAATTAAAAAGTTCAACACAATGAAAGAAAATAAGAAAAAGGGTAAATGGGACAAGTATACCAAAAAAGAACAGGTTGATTTTGAAAAAGAGCTTAAAAAATTAAAAAGTTTAGTAGGCGGTATTAAGAATTTGAAAGAAGTACCTGATATTTTATATATTGTTGACACTGTAGACGAAGATATTGCTTTAAAAGAAGCTAGAAAAGAAGATATTCCAGTAGTTGCCCTTATTAACACCGATGAAAATCCTGATTTAGTTGATTATCCTGTTCCTTGTAACAATGACTCCACTAAAACCATTGATGAGGTTACAAAAACTATTTTAAAAGGTGAGTAGCAATTAATTAAATAATCTAATAAAAGAATTAGTTTATGAATCAAGAAAAGATAAAAAAATTAAGAGAAAAAACAGGAGTAGGTGTCCTAAATTGTCAAAAAGCTCTAAAAGAAGCTGATGGTGATATTGAAAAAGCTTTAGAAATTTTAAGGAAAAAGGGACAAAAAATTGTAGAATCCAAAAAATCTCGTGCTACTAATGATGGTCGAATAGGGAGTTATGTTCATGCTAATGGTAAAATAGGAGTTTTGGTAAAATTAGTATGTGAAACTGACTTTGTAGCTAAAACAGATGAGTTTAAAGAATTAGCTCATGACTTAGCTATGCAAGTAGCAGCTACAGATCCTAAATGGATTTCTAAAGATGAGGTTCCAGAGAAAACTAAAGAAAAAGAAAAAGAAGTGTATAAAAATGAAATAAGTGAAGATAAGTCTGATGATATTGTTGATAAAATTATTAATGGAAAATTAGAAAAATTTTATGATAAAAATTGTCTTTTAAGGCAAGATTTTATTAAAAATGATGATATTACAATAAAGCAATTATTAAAAAGAAAAATTTCCTCTATAGGAGAAAATATCCAAATAGAAGAATTTACCAGATTTGAACTATGATTGTAGCTTATATTAAAATAGCTCCTTGGGATTCTCAACCAATTAGAGCTTGCAAAAAAAGAGGCAAAAAGCCATTAGAAATGGGTGACTTTGAACCAGGTACTAAAGTAATCGTAAGGACAAGTCTAGGTATAGATTTAGGAACAATTTCAAAGGTAGAAGAAATACAAGAGGAAGAAACAGATGGCTTTATCCTAAGAAAGGCTAATAAAAGAGATATAAAAGAATGGAAAGAAAAAAATAATTCTGATTTTAAGAAAAAGGCAAAAAAGAAATCGCAAGAAGTGGCTGAAAAACATGATTTACCAATAAAAATAATAGATGCTCTACTTTCATTTGATGGTGGTAGGATAACTTTTGCTTTTACTGCTCCCAAAAGAGTTGATTTTAGACAAGTAGTTAAAGATCTAGCTGGTATATTTCACAAGTCTATAAGAATGCACCAAGTTGGTGTAAGACAAGTAGCTAAGGCTTTAGGTGGAGTTGGCCCTTGTGGTAGAAAAGTTTGTTGTGCTCAGTTTTTAGATGATATAAAAAGCGTTACTACGGAAGCTATTAAAAACCAAAAACTTTCCCACCGAGGACCAGAAAGATTAACTGGTCTTTGTGGACGACTTAAATGTTGTCTTTTGTACGAGGAAGAGGCTTACAAAGATCTTATTAAAAAGTTTCCCCCTATGGGGAGTAAAGTAAAAACGAGTAAAGGCAAGGGCAGGGTAGTAGATTGGAGACTTTTAAATGAAAAAGTTGTTATTAAAAGGAAAAATAGTAAGAATGAAATGGGGGTGGAGGTAGATTTAGATGATATTAAGCAATAAGTTTTATGAAAATGATAAAACGTTTTTTATTAATAAGTTTAGTTTTTTGCTTATTTTTAACTGGTTGTGCTAAAAAAAATAATAATCAAAATATTTCTATGAAAAATAAAAAACAAGCTGTTTTAATCGTAGCCCCAACCGGTTTTCAAGATAAAGAATATAAAGACACTAAAGATGCTCTTTTAAAAAAAGATATTAATATTAAAACAGCTTCTACTTCTAAAACAGCCACTGGTAAATTAGGTAAAAAATTAGAAGTAGATTTATTACTTAAAGATTTAAATGTAGCTGATTATGAAGCAATAGTTTTTATTGGCGGACCAGGAGCTGCTGTTTATCAAAACAATGAACCTGCTTTGCAAATCATTAAAAAGGCTACAAATTTAAATAAAGTAGTCGGGGCAGTTTGTATTGCTCCAACAATTTTAGCTAAAGCTGGTGTTTTAAAAGATAAAAAGGCAACAGTTTGGTCAAGTGTAGCTGATAAGTCAGCTATTGAACTTTTAAAAGAAAATGGAGCAAACTTTGTTGATAAGGCGGTAGTTGTAGATGGTAACCTTGTAACTGGTAATGGTCCAGAAGCAGCTTACCAATTTGGTTTAAGCTTAGCTAATAAAATTAAATAAATCTAATTTTATATTTTATGACTAAAATAGCAATTAATGGTTTTGGGAGAATAGGTAGAGGAGCTTTTAGAGCTTTGATGGATTCTAAAAAGCTTAAAGTTGTTGCCATAAATGATTTAACAGATAATAAAACTTTAGCCCATCTTTTGCAATATGATTCTGTTTACAGGAAATTTGAAAAATCAGTTTCTTTTGATGATGAACATTTAATTATTAACGGAAAAGAGATTCCAGTATTTTCCAAAAAAGATCCTGGGAGTTTACCATGGGACAAGCTAGATGTTGATGTTGTTTTTGAGTGTACTGGTGTTTTTAGAAAAAAAGAAGATGCTATAAAACATATTAACGCAGGAGCTAAAAAGGTAATTATTTCTGCCCCTCCAAAATCAAAAAGCATCCCAACTTTTGTATTAGGGGTTAATGAAAAAGATTACAAACCAGACCAAAACATTATTTCAAATGCTTCTTGTACTACAAATTGTCTTGCCCCAGTTGCGAAAGTGTTAAATGATGAATTTGGTATGAAAAGTGGTCTTTTTACTACTATTCATTCTTATACTACAAGCCAAAATATTTTAGATGGTCCCAATAAAAAGGATTTAAGAAGAGCTAGGGCAGCAGCTGTTAACTTAGTTCCTACTACAACAGGAGCTTCTCAATCAGTTGTTGAGGTTGTTCCCGGGTTAAAAGGAAAACTTCATGGAAGAGCAATAAGAGTACCAACCCCTGACGTATCTTTGGTTGATTTGGTAGTTGATTTAGAAGCTCAAGTTAATGCTAAAGAAATCAATCAAGTATTTAAAGAAAAATCACAAAATGATTTAAAGGGGATTTTAGGCGTAGAAAAAGATCCTTTGGTTTCAACTGATTATATAGAAAATCCACATTCTGCTATAGTAGACTTAGGATTTACTCATGTTACTAAAGGAAAAGTTAAAATGTTTATTTGGTATGACAATGAGTATGGTTATTCATGCCGAATGAGGGACTTAGCTGAATATATTGTTTCAAAAAAGTAATTTAAACTTTTCAAATGACTGTTTCTCAAACTAAAAAATATATTTCTAGTATTTGTCAGAAGGCGGGAGGCTTACCTTCTGATTTTATTTTTGAAATTGAACTTCCTCCTAAGGAAAAAATGGGGGATGTGTGTATTTCTTGTTTTAAAGCTGGAAAAGAGATAGGAGAAAATCCTAAAAATATTGCTCAAAAAATTGTTAAAAATATTAAAACAGATAAATTAATTGAGAAAGTAGAAAGCGCCGGACCTTATGTTAATTTTTATCTTAATACAGATTGGTTTAAAGAAGTTTGCAGTGAAGTTATAGATAAGGGTAAAGATTTTGGTCAAAAAGATTCTTTAAATAAAAATGTAGTTGTTGAATTTTCTTCTCCTAATACAAATAAACCCCAACATTTAGGTCATTTGCGAAATAATTTCTTAGGTTGGTCAATGAGTCAGATTTTTGAAAAATTAGGTTATAATACTATTAAAGCTAATCTAGTTAATGACCGCGGGGTTCATATTTGCAAATCAATGCTTGCTTATAAAAAATGGGGAAAAGGGGAGACCCCAAAAGATAAAAACCAAAAACCAGATCATTTTGTTGGTGACTATTACGTTTTATTTAATAAAAAATCCGAAGAAAATCCAGAGCTTTTAAATGAGGCTCAGGAAATGCTTACAAAATGGGAAAATGGAGATAAGGAGACTATTAGTTTATGGAAAAAAATGAAAAAGTGGGCTATGGATGGTTTTAAAAAAACTTATAAAAATATAGGCATTTCTTTTGATAAATGGTATTGGGAAAGTAATATTTACAAACAAGGAAAAAAAATAGTTAAAAAAGCCCTTAAAAAGGGTAATTGCTATAAAAGAGATGATGGGGCGGTTGAAATTGATTTATCTCAGTACAATCTAGATAAAAAAGTTCTTATAAGACCAGATGGTACAAGTGTTTATATAACTCAAGACATAGGTTTAGCTAAAATAAAACAAGAGGAGTTTCAACCTGATCTATCTGTTTATGTGGTTGGCTCAGAACAAAATTATCATTTTAAGGTTCTTTTTAAAACACTAAAAGAATTTGGTTTTGATTGGTTTAAAAATTTATATCATCTTTCATATGGAATGATTGATTTACCAGATGGTAAAATGAAATCAAGAGAAGGTAATGTAGTAGAAGCTGATGAGCTGGTTAAAGATATGACTAAATTAGCTAAAAAAGAAATTAAGAAAAGAAATAAGGATATTTCTGGGTCCAATTTAAATAAAAGAGCTCATATCATAGCTTTAGCTGCTTTAAAGTTTTATCTTTTAAAGTTTACTCCTAAACAAAGATTTACTTTTAAGCCAGAAGAATCTATTTCTTTTGAAGGCGATACTGGTCCTTATATTTTATATACCTATGCTAGAATAAAATCAATTCTTAGAAAAAGTTCGTCTGATATTAAAAATGATAATGTTAATTGGGACAAACTTGGTGATCCTGAAAAGCAAATCTTGAAAACTATTTTTTCCTTTTCAGACACCTTAAATAAGGCCAGAAAAGAATTTAATCCTACTTATGTTTGTACTTACCTTTTAAAATTGTGTCATGAATTTAATGAGTTTTACCATAAACATAGAGTTATTCAAGATAATAAAGAATTAAAAAAGGCTCGATTAATCTTTATTTCTTGTGTGGCTAAAGTTTTAAAGTCTGGCCTTGATCTTTTAGGAATCAACACTATTGAAGAGATGTAACCTTAAAGGTTTTTAATATATATTTAAAAGTTTAAAAAAATAATTTTATGAATAAAAAAGGTTTTACATTTATTGAATTTTTAATAGTAGTAGCTATTTTTGCAATTATTGGGGTAATTGCTTTTGTGGCTGTTAATCCTATTGCTAGATTTCAAGACAGTAGAAATGAAAAAAGATGGACTGGTGCTAACAAGATTTTAAACGCTATTAAGGTTGACCAGGTAGATAATGGCGGTTCGTTTTTAACAAGCATTGAAAAAGCTAAACCAGGTGCAATTTACATGATTACTGACGGGAGTGGTGATGATTGTGACTCTTTAAATGATTATTGTGAAACAAATGTTAATGATGAAACTGCTTCTGGGGAATTTTGTTTAGATTTATCAGGTTTAGTTAAGCAAGAATATTTAGAGAGTTTACCTGTTAGTCCTAATGGTAAAGGTGGTTGGTCAAAATCTATGACTGGTTATACCTTAGAAAAAAGTCAAGATGGTGTTATAACAATTCGTGCCTGTGAAGCAGAAGGTGATCCTGAAATTTGGTTAGCAAGATAAAAAATGAAATTAAAAAAACCAGGTAAAATATTAGTTTTTTCATTAGGGGGCTCTTTAGTAGTTCCAGAAAGTGGAATTGATGTTTCTTTTTTAAAAAAAATTAGAAAAGGATTTTTGTCTCTTTTAGATTTAAAAGCAGTTAAGCAGATTATTATCATGGTTGGAGGAGGAAAGACTAGTCGCGATTATATGAATGCTGCTAAAAAAATAGATAATCTTGAAAAGGGTGAGATAGATCAACTGGGTATTATTTCTACTAAGTTAAATGCTGAATTAGTAAAATTATTTTTAAAACCCAAAGTTTATCATAAGGTTTTAAAAGATCCTAAAAATCTTCCCAAAGACGAAGAAATTATAATAGCTTCTGGTTGGAAACCAGGCAATTCAAGTGATTTAAATACTATTCTTTGGGCTTTAAAGGCTGGGGTAGATACTGTTTATAATCTAACTGATGTTGATTTTGTATATGATAAAGACCCTGATAAGTTTTCAGATGCAAAACCCTTAGAAAAAATAAGTTGGCAAGAATTTAAGGATATAATAGGAGGTAAATGGGAGCCAGGGCTTTCAACCCCATTTGGTCCTATTGCTTGCCAAAAAGCTCAGAAACATAATATGAGGGTGGTAGTTTTAAAAGGGGAGAATTACAAAAATTTAAAAAAATGTATTCAAGGAAAGGATTTTAAGGGTACTTTGATAGAATAATTGTGGAAAAGGCTATTGACATTAAAAACTAAATTGTTAAAATTATATATAACCGCAGACAGTGGGTGCTAGAAATAGCTTAATTTCCTACCGAGGTAAGAAAAATAAAGATTTTTGTATAAAAGTCTGCGGTATTTAATTCGCAGATTATTTTTTTAAACTTATGGCTAAAACAAGAGAACAAAAAAAACAAATTATTGAAGAGCTTGAACAAGAGTTAAAAAAGGCAAGTTCAGTTATGTTTGTTGATTATTACGGCTTAGACGTAGGTTCAATTGAGGACTTTAGAAAAATGGCTAAAGATAGAGATTGTAGATACTTAGTAGCTAAAAAAACTCTTTTAGAAATAGCTCTTGAAGACACCCAACTTGAAAAAGAGTGGGTAGACAAAATTAAAGGTGGAGCAGGTTTAGTATTTGGTTATGAAAGTCCTTTGGAACCGGCTCGTATTATAGAAGAATTCCGAGAAGAACATGAAGAAATGAACCCCCAAGGCGGTATTTTTGAAAAAGAATATATTGAAGCTAGTAAAATTAAAGAATTGGCCGAGATTCCAACTTATGACCAATTATTATCTAAATTTGTATTAACGATTAAAGCACCAGTTAATAATTTTGTTCATGCCTTAAATGGTAATTTAAACAATTTAGTTTGTGCTTTATCTAATATTAAAGATAAAAAGTCTTAAATAGATATTATTTAATTAAATTAATTAACACATATTTTTATGGCTAAAGAAAAAAAACAAAAAAAAGAGGAAGATGAGAAAAAATCTTCCAAAAAGGGAGACAAAAAGAAAAAAGATTCAAAAAAGAAAGATAAGAAAGAAGATAAAAAGAAAGACAAGAAAGAAGATAAAAAGAAAAAAAAGTCTAAGAAAAAAGACAAAAAGAAAGACAAGAAAAAAGACAAAGGAGAAGAAGTTGAGGTCCCTAAAAAATTTAAGGACATAGTTGAAGAAATAGAGAATATGAGCGTAATTGATCTTTCAGAATTAGTTAAAATTCTTGAAAAGAAATTTGGTGTTTCGGCTCAACCAGTAGCAGCTGCTCCTGCCCAAGGTGGTGATTCAGGTCAAGAAGATGAAGATGAAGAAAAGTCAGTCTATGATGTAGAATTAACTGAAACCGGTTCCAATAAAATTTCTGTTATTAAGGGTATTAGAGAATTTGTCTCTATTGGTCTTAAAGAAGCTAAGGAAATGGCTGATAATGCCCCAAAAGTTATTAAGAATCAAGTTCCAAAAGAAGATGCTGAAAAGATGAAAGAAAAACTAGAGGACGCTGGTGCTAAGATTACCCTGAAATAACGTCTCTTCTTTTAATAGAAAAAAATAAAATCTACGAGAGTTTGTTTCTCGTAGATTTTTTATTTATATCAATAAGTAAGAGATCTTTATTAAATTTAAAGATCTATTTCGAATATTTTTGAACCTGAAAGTATCCAGGCTTTATTTTCGTTTTCTGAAATAATAAAATCTTTAACTTCTCCAAATTGGGGGCTAGTATATTGTTTTTTAATATTACCTTGTTTAGAGATTTTTATTAAACGTTTACTTGAGGGGTCTAAAAGGTAAAGGTAGTTTAAGTCATAGTTGGTTGCAATTTTAGTATCTAAGGATATTGGAGGGTTAAATTCAGGGTTATTAAACTCAGTTTTTTTCCCAGTATAAAGTTTTATTATATTACCCCCTTTTAATAAAACGTATATAGAGCCATCAATAGCTATTGATAACGCATTTTCAATACTTGTATCATCTTGAATCCAAGATTCTTCCTTACTAAAACCCTCTATTGATCTAGAGTACTTGTATATTTGGTTATTATTAGGTTCAAGAGTGTAAATTCTATTGTTATAAGCTATTACGTCTTTAATTTTCTGTTCGTGTTCTGATTGAATAGTAAGGGGTTCAAGTTTTTTGTCTACAATATTAAAACTGGCAAGATTATTATTATTTTCTCCAAGCAAATTATCACTATCTAATTTAGTTATTTCGTTTAAAAGGCTGACATTCTTAGAGGTTTCATTAACAACTGTTGGGGTATTATTTTCAAGGTTATAACGATAAATGTAGTTATTTTTAGCACTTAGAATATAAAGATTATTTCCGATTTTGGCTAAGTCTTTAGTGTTGATTTTTTTATTAACGTCAGTAAGATTGGTTAGTATTCTTGGGGATTTTATAGAGGTTATATTATATAATTTGTTAAAAGCACTTTTATAACTAGAATAATAGTCATTATAGACTTGTTTGTGTTTTTCACTGTCTTTGGGTAATTGTTCCAACAAATCTTTCATTTCGCTTAGTTTTATTTTAACGTTAGATTCTTCTGCTATCAGAGCTGAAGTAAGTTCAGCTTTTTTGTTTTCAATCTTATTTACTAAAGTAGTATACTGTTTTTGCTCTTTTTGGGCAGTCCGTTTGTTACTTACAATTATCATACTAACCGTAAAGAGCCCAGCAAAAAGAATTACTACTATTAAAGCAATTAAATGGCTTTTTTTGGTTTTTTTAAATTTTCTTTTTGACATTTTTTCTATTTTTTTAGGGTTAATTTTATTATTAGAAGATTTTTCACTAGGCTTGATTGAGGAAGGTTTGGTTTTCTTCTGTTTTGGGTTATTATCTTCTTTATTCTCTTTATCGTCTTTTTTGTCTTCTTTTTTAGATTTTTTCCCTTTCTTGTCTTTCTTTTTGTCGCCCTTTTTGGAAGATTTATTTTTGTCTTTTTCTTTTGTTTTTTTGGGTTCTTTTTGGTTATCTTTTTTTAGTTTCTTTTTATCTTTATTTTTGACTTTTTCTTTAGTTTTCTCTTCTTTTTCCTCTTTACTTTTGTCTTTTTTAGGCTTATCTTTTTTATTAGAACTATTTGTAGAATTAGTCAATTTTAAAATTCCGCCAATAAAATTTTCATTTTTAGCTGATTCTGGTAAAAGGTCTTTGATTTTTTCAATTGCTTTTTCTGGGCTATTTTTCTTAATTAATTGAGTTATCTTTTTAAAAGAAAAATGATCGAAAATATTTTTAGACGTGATTAAAAGTTTGTTATCTTTTTTTAATGCCCCGTTTACAATATCAGAAAATTTTTTGTCTTTATTTTTTTGCGATATTTCAGTTAGTTTCGGGCTTGAACTTTGTAAGTATATTCCTATATCTCCTATTTGGCTAAAGATTAATTTTTCTTCTCTAGCGTTAATAACTGTTACATTGAAATCTTTTAATTTATTTAAAATCTTTTTCTTGGATTGGAGCCAGTTGTTTATTTGCTGTAATAGTTTTTCAAATTCTTTTTCTTGATTAGCTCCGCTTTTCTTATTGTTATAAAATTTATTAACTGCTAAATCAATTAATTCTTGAAACTTGTCTTTAATTTCTTGTTTTGAATCTTTATTCTGGGGGAGTTCAGAATTAATTATTAGCCCTAATTTACCAAAACGCTTTAGTGTTTTTTTAGGGGTACTAATATGAATTTTACTATAAATATCAGAATCTGAACCTTTAATATTAAATTTAGAGAAATTTATTAATGCCATACTTTTAATAGGTTGATTAGTTTTACATTAAGTATTATAATAAAATTAATAATCTATGTAAACTTATGTACTTGTTTATAAACAACCTATTAGAGCAAAAAACTAAATGTGCCTTAATTAAGGAAAATGGTAAGGTGATTGAAAAAAAACTCTTAAATAAAGAGGGATACAAAGGGGCTGATATATTAGAAGGAATTGAAAATCTTTTATTAAATCAAGATATTACTTTAAAAAATATTGCTGGCATTATAGTTTTTTCCGGTCCGGGTGCTTTTAGTGTAATTCGAAAAGCTCTTTCTATTTGTAATACTATAGGGTGGACTCAAAAAATTCCAGTTATTGGTGTTTCTAATCCTAATGATTTAAATGAAAAAGAAATTATAAATCAAGGCTTAAATAAAATCAAAGAAAAATCTGGTTTTAAAATGGTTTTACCTTTTTATGGAAAAGAGCCAAATATTTCTTAAATAAAAAAGACTCCCAATTTTTTTAATTTTAGGGAGTCTTTTTGTTTTGGTCATTGTCAATATAGAGTTTACCATTTATAAATATCAAAAATGGTAAAACAATTAATATGACAAGACCTGCGACAATCCAGGATACATTAATTGTGAACTTATCTGCTATTAAGCCAAAAACTATAAGTCCTATTCCAGCTGCTCCAGTTTTGGACATAGAAACAAAAGATTTAATAGTAGCTCTTTTTTTAGATGGGATATTCTTTTGAATTATAGTTCTAGTATAAGTTTTTTCTAAGCCTCTTGAGATTTCATGAAACATGTAACCAACTAGTGATACAACAAATAGGGAAGAGCAGGCCAAAAATATCATAAAACCCATTGTGGTTCCAACTATTACATAACCTAGTTTAATATTCTTGAACTTTTTACTAAACCATTTAACAAGTTCATTCCCAATAGCACTAAATATTACTATTCCTACCCAAATAAAACCAAAATATTGCTGACTGTCTGATATAAAGGGTTTAAAGTGGGGTTGCCAATACATATTTAATGGCTGAAAGGCTATATTCATAATTACTACTACCGTTGTAACAAGGAGAATGGTTTTGTTTTTTAAGCCATACTTGATACTATCTTTGCATATCTTTGTAATATCTTCTAGTGGGCTGTATTCACTATCTTCTTTTTTAAAGTATTTTTCTTCCATAACAAAGAAAGAAACTAAAGATACTATTAAAAGTCCACAGCCAGAAACAATAAAGGGTAGTGACAGAGTTTTAATTCCTATATAGGCTCCTAATAATCCACCTAGTAGTTTAGCTAAACTTTCAATTCTACTCTGATTATGAAATATTTTAACCATTTTCCCGTCCCAATTATGGTATTTTAGAGTATCAACCATCCAAGCTTCAAAAGAACCTGAACTGAGCGTTACTCCAATAGCTATTATAATTTCTGCACTAATAAAACCTATAAAACCTTGAGAAACACCATAAACTATAAATCCTAACCCAGTTACAATATTTGAAAGAACAAAAGAAGTTTTTCTTCCAAATATGTCAGCTATTGCTCCAGTAGGTATTTCAAGTAAAAACACAGAAAACATAAAACAAAGATTTGTAATATTTACTTGAAATAAGCTAAGGTTATGTTCTAAAAGGTAAGCAACATATACTGCAGCATGGAACGAAAAGAAAAACTTAATAAAGAAGTGTAATGACAGATAAGTTGTGATTGTCCTTTTTTGCATAATGACCTCCTTTCTAGTTTAATATTAATTTGTAAAAAACTAACTATTAAGATATAAAAAATCCTGGGGTTTAACCCAGGTTTTGATCAAATTCTTGATTTTGTTTTTAAGTTATCATATAGGATCTTTTTTTATAGCAAAAACCTGGGATAGAAATATGGTAAAAACTACCATATCAGCACCAATTCTATCATTTGTTGGTGTCCAATTTAAAATCCCAGTTTTGTATAATTGATTTATAAACATAGTTTTAATTTATTTTTTTGGTTTTCATTAATTAAGACGAAAGTCTACTGTTTTTTGAACAAATCGTAAATAAAAAACTTGTTTTTATTCTTAAAAGGGTTATAATTTTAATATAAAGAGAATATTAAAACTATGATATATCTACTGATTTTGATTATTACGGGTGCAATAATTTATTCTGTTTTTATTGAGCCTTATAATTTTAAAATAAAAAAAATACCAGTTTTATTTAAAAATCTCCCCAAAAAATTTAAAGGGGAGGAGATTTTACAAATTAGTGATCTCCATATTAAAAAATTTGGTCATAAAGAAAAAAGATTATTAAAATTTATAAAAAAACTTAAACCTAAATCGCTTATAATTACTGGTGATATTGTTGACTGTAAAACCAAATCTTTAAAAGCCTGTGAAAATTTTTTTAAAGAATTATCGCGATTAAATATTAAAAACATTTTTGCTGTTTTTGGTAATCACATACATACTAATAATTTTATTAATAATTATAATTTAAAAAAACTTTTAAAAGATCATAATGTCAAAATTTTGATAAACGACTCTTTTACCTTTGAAAAAGGGGGAGATAAAGTTAATATTATTGGGGTTGATGATCCAAGAACAGGTCATGATGATTTAAAAAAAGCTTTTAAAAACATCAATAACAAAGATACTAATATTGTTTTAAGTCATTCTATGGAGTTAATAGAAAAGGTTGATTTAGAAGATATAGATATAATTTTAACAGGCCATACTCATGGTGGACAAATAAAAATTCCCTTTATACCAGCTTTTTGGATCCCTCATAAGTATAAAGGTAAATATATTTCCGGTTTATATAAAATAAAGTCTTTGTTAATATATATAAACCCTGGTATTGCAACCGTTAAACTACCAATAAGATTTAATGCTCGACCTGAAATAACATTATTTAAATTAAATAAAAAATAATTTAAATTATTTAATTTATGAAAGAAGTACATCTCAAAATAAAAGGCAGAGTTCAGGGAGTTTCTTTTAGATATTATACTCGAAAAAAAGCAACTAAACTTGATATAGTTGGTTTTGTAGAAAATAAAAACGATGGAAGTGTTTTAGTGGTGGCTCAAGGAGAAAAAGAAAATTTAAAAGAATTTATTAACTGGTGCAAAGAAGGACCGGAAATGGCTAAAGTAGAAGAAGTGGGTATAAAATGGAAAAACCTAGGAAAAGAGTTTGGCCAATTTATGATTAGAAGATAATAAATATAATAATAAAATAAATTTATGAGTAAAAAAATTAAAATTATCCCTCTTGGTGGCTTAGAAGAAGTGGGAGAAAATTGTATAGCTATAGAATATGGAAAAGATATTATTGTAATTGACTTAGGACTTGGGTTTCCTTCTTTTGAATTACCTGGTGTTAAGTGGCTTTTGCCTTCAATTGATTATTTACAAAAAAATAAAAATAAAATTAAAGCATTAATAATTACTCACGGCCACCTTGACCATATTGGTGGTGTTCCTTATCTTTGGAAAAAAATTGGCAAACCACCAGTTTATGCTACTAATTTAACAATAGCTCTTTTAAGAGAACGCTTAAAAGAGGAAAAGATATTTGGAGTTAAATTTTTTGAAATTAAGGATAAGGGTAAATTTAGATTAGGTTCTAATTTTACTATTACTCCTTTTCATGTAGTTCACAATATTCCAGAAAGTGTAGGTTTTATTATAAAGACCCCAATTGGTACATTGGTTCATACGGGCGATTGGAAGTTTGATGATGATCCAGCTGATCAACCACCAGTAGACAAGGAATTTTTAAAGCAAGTAGGGGACTCAGGGGTCTTAGCTTTAATGTCGGATAGTACTAATGCAGAGGTACCAGGAAGAACTTTACCTGAAAAGCAAGTAGGGGAAAAGATTGAATCTATTATTAAAAATGCTAAAGATAGGGTTATATTTACGAGTTTTTCAAGTCTTATTAGTCGAATTCATCAAGTTTTAGATATTTGTAAAAAACATGATCGCAAAGTAGCAATTGCTGGTTATTCTATTTTTAAAACAATTGAATTAGTTAAAAAAATTAATTATTTTGAAATACCTGATGATTTAATAATAGATTTAAAAAATATTAATTCTTATCCAGATGAAAAAATTCTTATTATAGCTTCTGGCACCCAAGGAGAACAGAATTCTACTATGACTAGGCTCTCTAGGGGAGACTATAGAAGGTTTAGTATAAAGCCAACTGATACAATAGTTTTTTCTTCATCAGCTATACCAGGTAATGAGCTACCGATTCAGAGAGTAATGGATCGTTTAATAGATCAAGGGGCTGATATAATTTATGAACCTGTTTTAGGGGCTGGGGTTCATAGCTCTGGTCATGCTTGTAGAGAAGATTTAAAGGAAATGATAGAATTAATTCGGCCTAAATTCTTTATCCCTATTGAGGGAAGTAATCGTATGTTAGCTGAACATATTAAAATAGCTAAAAAGACAGGCTTAAAAGAGAAGAACTGCTTTTTGTTAGATAACGGTGAATCAATTAAAATGAGTCAAAACAAAGTTACAAAATTAAAAGATATGCATTTAACCCCCCTTATAGTGTCAGGCGGAAAAATTAGAAAACTTCAAAGAAATGTTATCAAGGAAAGGCGTAAATTATCTGAGTCAGGAGCATGTATTTTAAGCGAAAAAAAATCTGGCAAAGTAGAAATAATTTTTTTGGGATTATATGTTGAAGATAAAATAATTAAAGAATCAGCTAAAAAAGCAAAAAGGTTAATTAAAAAATATGGGAAAGATAAAAAGGGTAGGCAAGAAGTTAAAAAGAGATTTAGTGACTTTTTGCTTTCCAAAGTTGGTAAAAAACCTATTGTGGTTGTATTTTAGCATGAAGTAGTTATAATTATATTAGATTAATCATTTAAATTTATTATTATGGAATTTAAAAAAGATAAAAATTTATTTTCCTTTCTTTTGTCTGCTATTTCTTATTTAGGAATTCTTTGTTTTTTGCCTTTTTTGTTAAAAACTAAAAATGATTATGTCAGATTTCATGCTAAGCAAGGACTTAGCATTTTTATTATGGAAATAATATTTACCCTAATTTGGATCATCCCTTTTATTGGTTGGATTATTGGGGCTTTAGGTTGGTTGGCTTGTTTTGTGGTTTCGATTATAGGTTTTGTTAAAGCTTTATTTGGTGAAGAGTGGCAAATACCTGGTCTTAAAAAATTAGTTAATAAAGTGAAATTTTAAAATGAGACTTTTAGATTTTAAAAAAACGCTTAGTATTTTAGAAAAATATAATATTCCTTTTCCAGCTACTAAACCAGTAAAGCATAAAAAAGAATTAAAAAATTTTGTAGATTCTAATGGTTTTCCAGTAGTTTTAAAAGCTTTTGCTTCTGAGTTACTTCATAGAACAGAAAAGGAACTAGTAATAGCTAATATTAACTCTTTAGAAGATCTTAAAAGGGGATTTGGGGAAATTAAAGACAAAGCCCCTAAAGACAGTAAAGTTTTGCTTCAAAAGCAAATTAAAGGCATTGAGTTAATTTTAGGTATGAAAAAAGATAAATCTTTTGGACCGGCTATTCTTTTTGGAGTAGGCGGTGTTTTTGTTGAATTATTAAATGATGTTAGTTGGGGAATAGCCCCCTTAACTTTATCAGAAGCTAAGAATATGATTAATTCTATAAAAGCAAAAAAGCTTTTAAAGGGCTATCGAGGGAAAGAAAAAATAAACATTGATAAAATAGCTGATCTTTTAGTTAAAATTTCAAAATTATCTATAAAAGAAAAAAATATTAAAGAAATAGATTTTAATCCTGTTATTGCTAATAAAGATAAATGTTTAGCAGTTGATTTTAAATTTTTAGTATGAAACATTTTTTTAATCCAAAATCTAGTGCCTTAATTGGAGCTACTGGTAGAAAAAATTCAGTAGGTAGGTCTCTTGGTTTGAATTTATTAAATAGTCAAACTAAAACTTATTTTGTTAACCCAAATAAAAACAGAGTGTTAGATAGAAAGTGTTTTGATGAAATTACTGACATAAAAGATGATATTGATCTTGCTATTATAGCTGTTCCGGCTAAGATAGTTTTAAAAGTAGCTAAACAAGTTGCTAAAAAGAAAGTAAAAGGAGCAATTGTTATTTCAGCTGGATTTGCTGAAATAGGAGAAAAGAAAAGACAAGAAAAACTTAAAAGTATTTTTAAAAAAGCTAATATTGATTTTATAGGACCGAATAGTTTAGGAGTTATAACACCAGGAGTTTTTAATGGCTCTTTTGCTCCTTATGAACCTAAAAAGGGAAAAATGGCTTTTCTTTCTCAATCAGGCGCACTAGTTGATTCTGTTATAGATCAGTCTCTTTTAAACGGATATAACTTTTCTCATTTAGTTTCATATGGTAATGGGGCTGATTTAGAGGTGTCAGATTTTTTAGAATACCTTGATCAAGATAAAAATACTAAATCAATAGCGATTTATTTAGAAAGTTTAAAAAATGGCCGCCAGTTTATTAAAACAGTTAAAAAAATTAATACCCCAGTTGTTGTTTTAAAGGGTGGAAAAACTAAAGTAGGGTTAAAAGCAGCTAGTTCACATACAGGATCTTTAGCTGGTAAGCCTCAAATTTATTCAGCTGGGTTTAAAAAAGCAGGAGTTTTTGAAGTTGATAAGGTGGATGATCTTTTTGTAGTAGCTCAAACTCTTTCTTTTTCTTCTAAATTTAAAGGTAAGGTTGGTTTAGTTACTAATGGGGGAGCAGTAGGAGTTCTTGCTTCAGATTGGTTTTCTAAAATGGGTTTAAAGTTTTCTAAAATAAGTTCCAAATCTAAAAAAGAACTTCAAAAGTTTTTAAATGGTGCTACAAATTTAAAAAATCCCTTAGATATCTTAGGTGACGCTTTAACTCCAACCTATGAAAAAGCTTGCCGTATCATGTTAAAAGAATCAGATGCTTTGGTTGTTCTTCAAACTCCTCAAATGATGACCGATATTAAAAAGAATGCTCATATGATTGTTTCTTTGAAAAAAGAATTCCCTAAAAAAGTAATTATAGCTGGTTTTATTGGAGGAAAAGAAACAAAAAAGGGGGTAGATATTTTAAAAAAGGGTAGGGTGCCTTGCTTTTTATCACCTTACAAAGTAGCTCTAGCCTTAAAAGCCTTAAAAAAATAATTTTAATTTATAAAAATATTATGAAAAAATCTCAAAAAAACGTTTTATGGTTTAAAGAAATTTCTACCGATGATACTTTGCTGGTCGGAGGTAAGAATGCATCCCTGGGAGAAATGTATTCTAACTTAACTAAAAAAGGCATTAATATTCCTAATGGTTTTGCTTTGACGGCTAATGCTTTTTGGTATTATTTAAAAGAAAATAATTTAAAAGGAAAAATAAAAACATTATTTGATAAGGCTGATTTGGACAATTTAGCTGACTTAAAAGAAGTAGGAGAAAAGTCTCGTAATTTAATATTAAATGGGCATTTCCCCTCTGATTTGAAAGAAGAAATTATTAAAGCTTATAATGATTTATCTAAAGATTATAATGAAAAGAAAACTGATGTTGCTGTTCGCTCCTCTGGTACAGCTGAAGATCAACCAGATGCTTCTTTTGCAGGCCAATTTGAAACCTTTTTAAATATTTCCGGAGAAAAGGCTTTACTTAAAAGTATTAAAAAATGTATGGCTTCCCTTTTTAATGATAGAGCTATTGCTTATAAGGAAGAAAAGGGTTTTTCTCATTTAAATATCGCTTTATCTGCAACAGTTCAAAAAATGGTTCGGTCAGATCTTTCGTCTTCTGGTATCATGTTTAGTATAGATACTGAAACTGGTTTTAAAGACGCAGTTTTAATTAATTCTATTTGGGGAGTAGGGGAGATGATAGTTCAGGGACAAATTACCCCAGATACTTTTTATGTTTTTAAGCCAACCTTGAAAAAGGGCTATGATTCTATCATTAGAAAGGATCTAGGCAGAAAAGATAAAAAACTTGTTTATAGCAAAAAGGGTGGCTTAAAAGAAGAAAAAGTAGCCAAAGATAAAAGATTAAATTTTTCTTTAAGCGATGATGAGATTCTAAAGTTAGCTAAATGGGCTTGTTTAATTGAAAAGCACTATTCTAAAAAAGAAAATAAATGGATGCCTCAAGATATTGAATGGGCCAAAGATGGCAAAACAGGAAAACTTTTTATAGTTCAATCTAGACCCGAAACAGTTCATGCAAAAGACAAAGGAACTACTTTAAAAGAATATAAACTTAAAACCGATGAAGAACCTATTATTAATGGTATTGCAATTGGAGATCAAATTGGAAGTGGAAAAGCCCATGTTATACCTGACGTTTCTGGAATATCAGATTTTAAGGAAGGTGAGGTATTAGTAACCGACATGACTGATCCAGACTGGGTTCCAATTATGAGAAAAGCAGCCGCTATTGTGACTAACGAAGGGGGTAAATCATGTCATGCTGCAATTATTAGTAGAGAGTTAGGTATACCAACTATTGTTGGTTCAAGAAATGCAACTGAAGTTTTAAAAACAGGCCAAGAGGTTACAGTTGATTGTACTCAAGGTTTAGAAGGTAGGGTTTTTAAAGGAAAGGTTCCGTTTGAAGTTAAAGAATATAATTTAGAAGAGATTCCTGATCTTGATACTAAAATTATGGTCAATATTGGCGCCCCAGAAATAGCTTTTAAAACCTCATTTTTGCCCCAAGATGGAGTAGGTTTAGCAAGGGAAGAATTTATAATAGCTGAAAAAATAAGAGTTCACCCTTTAGCTCTTTATCATTTTGAAAATTTAGAAGATTTAGGGGCTGACAAAGAAACAATTAAAGAAATAAAAAGAGTGACGGTTGAACATGAAGATAAAAAAGACTTTTTTATTAAGGAATTATCAGAAGGAATAGCTCAAATTGCTGCTGCTTTTTATCCTAAGCCAGTTATTGTTCGTTTTTCGGATTTTAAAACTAACGAATATAAGAATTTAATAGGGGGAGAGCTTTTTGAAGATGAAGAGTCAAATCCAATGCTTGGATTTAGGGGGGCTTGTCGTTATCTTGATAAAAAGTTTCAACCAGCTTTTAAAATGGAATGTAAGGCTATTAAGCGGTGTCGAGAAAAATTTGGTTTAGATAATATATCAGTAATGGTTCCTTTTTGTAGAACAGTTGAAGAAGGTAAGGAGGTTATTAAGGTTATGGAAAGAGCAGGTCTTAAAAGAGATGATTTAAATGTTTATGTAATGTGTGAAATACCCTCTAATGTTATACTGGCTGATGAATTTTTAAAAGTGTTTGATGGTATGTCTATTGGTACAAATGATCTAACTCAATTATCACTTGGTATGGACCGGGATAATGCTAAGATTGCAAGTATTTCTGATGAAAGAGACCCAACTATTAAAAAGATGGTTAAAAAGGTAATAAATATTTGCAATAAAAAGAAAAAATATAATGGAATTTGCGGAGAAGCTCCAAGCACTTATCCTGAATTTGCTGAATTCCTTATTAAAGAAAATATTGATTCTATATCTTTAAATCCTAATGTTGTTATAAAAACCATTTTAAAGATTTCAGGTAAAGATAAAAAAATTAAAAAAGACTAATTATACCTTGACAAAAATAAAATTTTTATTATAATAGTTCAATGTAAATGACATTAAAATTAAAAAAGGAGGAAACGTGAAAAGATTAGTTGCAAAGTTTGATGATCGCAGAAAAGACATTTTCAATAATTGGTTAAGGAACAACAATCGGGTTGAAGTTGAAAATCGGGACAATGAATTGATTTTGGAAAATATTTGTTCTGATAGTGTAGTTGTTAAAAAAAATCCCAATAATAAAACCCTTAAGCAGGGACGAAAAGCTAAACTAGAATCCGGATTTGATGTTTTAATAGAAGGTAGGTTGTTTACAGTAGAGCCCGAAGAGGAGTAGGGAAGAGTAGCGTATAAATTAAGATAGCTCCAGAGATAATCTGGAGCTTTTATCTTACTTGTATAAGTTTATTGTTTATGTTATATTCAGAATAAAAGGAGAGGTGACCGAGTGGCTTAAAGTGCTTGCTTGGAAAGCAAGTGTGCCTTTATTGGCACCGCGGGTTCGAATCCCGCCCTCTCCGCCATGAACCACGTGGAACTCATGAGATCATTTATAATTGGTACACCCTTAAGGTTAACTAAAAATTATTTAGGATTCGAACTAGAAAGGGGTCGGGAAAACTTTAATAACACAAAAAATTATATAATTAATAATTTTAATGAATAAATTTATGGAAAAGGGATTAGAGTATGCCAAAAAGATTAATGCTATGTCAGATGATAAAAAAAGACAAATATTGCATAAACAAGCAGAAAAAAGAATAAAGAAAAAAGTTAATATTAATGATTTAACAAATAGAGAACTTGCAAAAAGAGAAGATTTTAAAAAATTCTGTTTGAAAAAGGGTGTTGAGCCGACTAAAAGACAAGCTAGCAAAAAAAGAGATATGTTTTTAAAATGGAAAGAGAATAAGTAATTATGATTTAGTTAATATAAAACATAATAGATTAGTTAGAGATAATATCTTAGAAATCATAAAAAATAATAATCAGATTCCAGTTGCACACATTGCTTCTAAAAAAGAATATAAGGAAAAATCAAGACAAAAGCTTCAAGAAGAGATTAATGAGTTTTTAGATAATCCAAGCAAGGAAGAGTTAGCAGGTATTATTGAGATAATTGATGCTTTATTCGATCTATATAATATTGACAAAAAAGAGTTAGAATTGTTTAGAAAAAAGAAAAAAAGAAACCGGGATGGATTTAAGAGAAAAATAATTCTTGAGAAAACCAAAGAATAGACTTTGGTTTTTATTTTTTAATTTAAAAAGGTATAAATAGCGTTTTTAATATATGTCCAATAAAGAAAAATTTAATTCCAAAGAAAATTTATCTCCAAAAGAACAATCTGAGAAAGAAGAAAGCGTAGAACAAGTTGCTAATAATATAAGAGAAAAAGTTAAGAATCATGTAAAAGAAATAAAAAATGAAGGTTTAAGTGATAAAGAAAAAGAGGAAGCTACTTGTGAAGAAATGAGTGAGTATTTAAGAATAAATAATGAGATAGATGACCTAGTTTGGAAGGTTAGGCAAGAAGAAAAAGGGGCTAAATACGAATATGAACGTAATAATGAGATAGATTCTAAACAAGAGACAAATCTTTCTATTGAAAAAAGAAAACAACTTAAAAAAATTTGGGAAGAAATGGTTGTTGATAAAAAATCTTTTAATAATATAGAAAATTTAGATAATAATGAAATTAAAGACTACCTTTTTGCTTCTATTATGAAAGAAATAAAAGAATTTATTAAAGATAGTAAAATTAATTTGGATAATCAGTTGATTGAAAATATTAAAAGTGCTGACAATGTAGATGATAAATCTGTTTCTGAATTAAAATATATTAAAGAAGCCCATAATCAGGTTAACAAATTAGTAGAAGAATTTAGTAAATTAAAAAATAAAAGCGCAAAATGGGATTCATGGCCCAAAAGAATAAAAGAAAATAAAAGCTTTAATTGCGT
The DNA here is from genome assembly GCA_964528795.1 of uncultured Gammaproteobacteria bacterium. Lineage (GTDB taxonomy): Bacteria > Patescibacteriota > Patescibacteriia > UBA2591 > UBA6264 > DATFJC01. The sequence continues at coordinate 4,876 of CAZGUY010000006.1, read as the reverse complement.
TGGGGCCACCTTATTAGGAATATACTTATTAGAACAGGCGGGTATAGAATCGCATTACGGTGTACCATCTGGACATGTTATAAACATTGCTAAGTTGTCAAATGGTGTCTGGTGGTATGTTGATTTTAGAAATGGTAAAGAAAATGTTTTAAAACTTGAACCCGAAATAATAGAAATTAATGGAGTAGAAACCCTAAAAGTTGATCGATCTGAGATAGATTATAATTTAATTCCTATTTTTGATAATTCAATAGCACCTGGACTTATACTTAATAACTTATCCGCCCTAGAGTATGAGGCTAATGATGAAAGTATTTCTAATAATAATTTAGATAAGAAAAGTGCTAAAGATTATTTAAAAGAATATAAAGATAATTTTGAAAATATAGATTTTAATTCTTTGTCTCGAACTATTTACCCAGAACTATCTCAAATTAATAAGAGTGATGCAATGAAAAGGGAAATGAGAAGAATTAGGGAAATTAAAAATTTTAAGAATATAATTAGGGACTATATTAGCAGTTTAACAAAAGAACAAAAAGATTTCCTTAAAAAAGAAATAAAACTTAAGAGAAGCTCTATAAAAGAATTTTTTAAGGATGAAGATAATATTGACTTAGAAAATGTTAGTAATGAGTTGAGAGGGTTATTAAAATTATTTTTGAAGAATCTTGAAAACATTAACCCAGAATTTTCTCAAAAAGTTATTAATAAGGTTGTTGAGATGATTGGCTATAAATAAAATAAAAAGGAAGGGAGGTTTAAAATGGGTAAAAACATATTGTTTTACAAAGGATCCGCTGGCCATGTAGAAAGTAAGAGTAGCTAAATTATTAGATGAAGCTAGTATTAATCATACTCCTTTTTTGTTCTGATGATAATTGGAGTTCTATACCTAATCCAAGTTTAGATGTACCTAGGTCCCGTTTGTATAGAAGCTTATCCGGAATTCGACGTTTTCTTTTGAGTAGAAGTAAAAGGTAGGAAAAATAGATTTAAAGACTTTAAAGGGGACTTTATTAAATACTTCAGTGAATAATTTTAAAAATATTATTAATGAGATTATGGTCAATTCATCCTAAATATCTTGATCAAAAAGGTTTAGTTGCTTTGTGGAGAGAAGCTCTCTTAGCAAAAAAGTTATTACAGGGAGAAACAAATGGTTATAAAAATCATCCCCAATTAATTCGTTTTAAAGGGGCCAATAATAGTTTAAAATCTATTAATTTTTATTTATCCAAAGTATGGCAGGAGGCGAATAAAAGAGGTTATGATTTTGATAAAAGTAAAATTGATTCTGACTGCCAAACTGAAAAAATTAAAATAAATAATGATCAGCTATATTACGAGTTTGATCACCTTTTAAAAAAATTAAAAAATAGAGATTATAAAAAATATAAAGAGATTAAAGATCCCAAAGAAATAAAAGCCCATCCAATTTTTAAGGTAGTAGACGGAAAAATTGAAAAATGGGAAAAAATCTAAAAACAAGTATAAGGAAAATTTTGATGTTGTTTTAAAAGGGAATGGTGGTTTTAAATTTATAAATAATTTAATTCATGATTTAAAGTAGGAACTTATTATTTTTGATTTAAAATTCTTTATGTTATTATAAAAATAGTTAAAGGTCATAAAAGATAAATTGTAAGATAATGTATTTTTATGAAATTAGAAAATAAGGTAGCTATAGTTACAGGTTCAAGACGTGGTATTGGAAAAGCTATAGCTTTAGAATTAGCAAAAAATGGTGCTAATGTAGTCGTTTCTGATATTAATTTAGAAGAACAAAAACAAGTAGTAAAAGAAATTAAAGAGTTAGGTCAAAAAGCTTTAGCAATTAAAGCTGATGTTACTAGCAACAAAGAAGTCGAAAATATGGTTCAAAAAACTATTGATACGTTTGGAAAGATAGATATCTTAGTTAATAATGCTGGTGTATTTGTTCAAAAACCCTTTCAAGAGATGACAGAAAAAGATTGGGATAAGGTATTAGATGTTAACTTAAAAGGTAATTTTCTTTGTACGAAAGCAGTATCTAAGCATATGATAAAACAAGAATCAGGTAAGATTATCTCCATTGCTTCTATAGCTGGGGAAGTTGGTTTTAGGGGATCATCAGCTTATTGTGCTTCAAAGGCAGGTATTGTTAATTTAACAAAAGAACTTGCTTTAGAACTAGCTCCAAAAAATATTAATGTTAATGCTATAGCACCTGGTGTTATAAAAACTAAGATGACAGAAAGTATGTTAGCAGATAAAAAGCAAAGAAAAGCTTTAATGAACAATATTCCTTTTAATAGAGTAGGCGAGCCCGAAGATATTGGAAAAGCAGCTTTGTTTTTAGCTTCTAGTGATTCTGATTATATAACCGGTCATACATTAGTAGTTGATGGCGGATGGTTGGCGCAATAATATTTGGAACAATAATAATTGTTGTAATAATCGTGTCTTTGGTTAGTGTTGCTTGGACTTGCTTTTCTTTTGTAGGATGGGTTCCTACTGTTAAAAAGGATTTAAAAAGGATTTTAAAGGTGATTAATTTAAAACCCGGTCAGACCTTTTGCGAGTTAGGAGCTGGCAATGGTAGAGTGTCATTTTTTATTGGTAAAAAGTTTCCAAAATCAAAAATCATAGCGCTAGAACTAGCCCTACCTTTGTTTATTATTGGTAAAATAAGGGAGTTTTTTTATTCTGGTAATAATGTCACTTTTAAATTGAAGAATTTGTTTAAACAAAACTTGTCTGATGTTGATGTTGTATATGTTTTTGGGCTTCCTAGTAAGCTCAATACAAAGCTAAAAGAAAAGTTTGAAAAAGACTTGAAATCTGGTGCAAAAGTAGTTTCATATGTTTTTGAGGTTAAGGGGCTTACCCCCAAAACAGTAAATAGGCCTCAAAATCAGGATAAGGCTATTTATGTTTATGAGTTTTAGGCTTAGATAGGGGGTTGTAAAAAAATAATTTTTTTGTTATATTATAAATAGATAGACTAAAGTATTTATATAAAAAACCATGCAAGATCCTGTTGAAGAAATTAAATCAAGACTGGATATAGTTGATATTATCTCAGACTATATAGACCTAAAACCGGCTGGAGAGAATTTCAAGGCGATTTGTCCTTTTCATGAGGAAAAAACGCCTTCTTTTTTTGTATCTCCAAGCAAACAAATCTGGCATTGCTTTGGGTGTGGTAAGGGCTCAGATATATTTGGCTTTATTCAGGAAATGGAAGGTATTGATTTTCCAGAAACTTTAAGGATTTTAGCAAAAAGAGCTGGTGTTAAGGTGGATTACAGTAATAATAAATTTAGAAGTAATAAAACAAATCTTTTAAATATATCAAGTTTAGCTGCTAAGTTTTACCACAAAACACTTACGGACTCAAAAGGAGCTAAAAAAGCAAGGCAGTACTTAGAAAAAAGGGGTTTAAAAAAAGAAACTATTTCCGAGTTTAAGTTGGGTTTTGTTCCAGATGAATGGGATACTATTTTAAAATTTTTAAAAAAGAAAGGATTTAAAGAAAAAGATATTGAAAAAACTGGCCTTATAGTTCAAAGGAATAATAAAAAAGGATATTATGATAGATTTAGAAATAGGATAATGTTTCCTATTTTTGATCTCTATGGCCAAGTAGTAGGTTTTACAGGAAGGATTATGCCGGATGTTGATAATAAAAAAATACCAAAATATATTAATACTCCCGAAACTAGCATTTATAATAAAAGTAAGGTTCTTTATGGTTTAAATAAAGCTAAGTCAAAAGTTAAAAAGAAAGATAAAATTATTTTAGTAGAAGGCAATATGGACGTAATAACCGCTCATCAAGCTGGGACTAAAAATGTAGTTTGTACTTCTGGTACTGCATTAACCAAAAAACAAATTAATATTATCAAACGTTTTACTGAAAATGTTGATTTAGCATTTGATCTAGATACAGCTGGTCAAGCTGCTACTAAAAGAAGTATAGACTTATTACTTAGAGAGTCAATGGATGTTTCAGTGTTAGAGTTAAAGCATGGTAAAGATCCAGCTGATATGATTAATAAAAATGTTAAAGATTGGGAAAAAGCTATTAAAAACCCCCTTCCTATAATGGAATATTATTTTAACCTTGCTTTTAAAGGCAAAGATCTTTCAAGTATTGAAGATAAAAAGAAAGCCACAAAACAAATTTTGCCTCAAATTGCTAAGTTAGGAGATCCAGTAGAAAAGGGATTATGGATTAAAAAATTAAGTAATAAATTAGATTTATCAGAAGTTTATTTAAGAGATGCTTTAAATAAGCAAGGTAATTCAAGGCAAAAAAACTATAATAAGAAAGGTGACAAAAATAATAAAAAATTAAGTCCAGAACAAAAAGCAGCAGAAAAATTTTTAGGACTGCTCTTTTTGTATCCCAAAAAAGGAGCAAAATATTTAGATAAAATGGTTTTTGGAATGTTTTTAGAAAACAGAATGAGGCAGGTGGCAAAAGTATTAAAAAATAAATTTTTAAAAAAAGATAAAAAAATAACATTAGACTCTCTTAAAAAAGAAATTGAAGATAAAAAATTAAAAAAGTATGTTGATAGTTTAAGTTTTTTAGGGGAAAAAGAATTTAGTGATTTTGACGAAAAACAAGTTAATAAAGAGTTTGAGCAATTATTTAAACGCTTAAAAGAAAAATATATTAATTCTAAAATGCAAGACCTTGTAAGGGATTTAAAAAAAGCAGAACAAGAGGGTGATAAAGAAAAAATTAATAAATTATTAGAAAAAATTAATCGATTATCAAAACAAAATAATTATTAAAATAATTTATGCCTAAAATAATAAAGTTTCCAAAAGAAAAAGCTAAAGATTTGACGTTTAAGGGGCGTCAAAGGGGTTTTGTTAC
>CAZGUY010000005.1:0-38964 GCA_964528795.1 uncultured Gammaproteobacteria bacterium | reverse complement strand
TTTCCTTTCTTTTTATTCTTTTTTTTATCTTTATCTTTTTTCTTAGATTTCTTTTTGGACTTTTTATTTTTTTTCTTTTTTGCCATTTTTTTTGTTTTTTATCAAAGATTGATTAATTTTAACCTTTTTATATATATTAAATTAGTATTTTTTATTTTATTTATTCTCTTCTTCATACAAGACCTTTCTAACTACTTCTGCTTTATTAGAATGAACCTTTTTAGCTGAAATATTTATTGTATTTACACCTGGTAAAAGTTCAATCGTTTTCTTAAAAGAGCCTTTATTTGCTTGAATTGGTTGATTGTTTATAAAAACATCAGCCCCTTTTTCAGTTTCACCTTTAATTAAAAGAGAGGAATTATGGGTTACAAGATCTTTTTTAGGAGAAACTACATTAATTTCTGGCATTGCTAAAACTTGTACTATATTAAAGCCAAGATAAACTAAAACTAAAGCGATCGCCATTAAAAAGACTCCTGTTTTAAAAGTAAAAAGAGGTTTTTCTTTTTCTTTGCTACTTGGGGGACAAATATTTGAATTTTTCTCTGGCTTCATAATCTCATTAAATTTTTCAAGTACTTTATCTTTATCCAAATCTAAAAAATCAGCATATTTCAAAACAGCCCCTTTAGCATAAACATAACCTGCTATTTTATGAAAGTCTCCTTCTTCAATATATTGCAAAAACTTTTTTATAACACCAGTTTCTTTTTCAACCTGTTTTAAATCTAAATCTTTTTCTTGTCTTTTTTCTTTAAAAATATCTCCTAATGTATTTGTTTTTATTTTCTTTCTTGAAAATGACATAAATTATCTTTCTTATCCCTCCTTGTTGTCTTGATTATCATTATCTTTTTCTTTTTCTTGCCCTTCTCCCTCATTATCATCATTTTTTTCTTTTTCTTCTGCCTCCTGTTTTGATACTAAAACCTCTCTTGCTTTATTTCCTTTTTTAGGCCCAATAGTTCCTTCCTCTTCTAAAAGGTCAATTAAACGAGCTGCTCGTGCATAACCGACCCTGAGACGCCTTTGAAGGTATGATGCACTGGCTTTGCCTGCCTGAATAACAAGCTTTCTTGCTTGGGGTAGCTTTTCATCATGCTTTAAATCACCTATACTATCATCTTCTTTTTCTTCTTCTGGTATTTCAGTTATTTCTTCATTATAATCTGGTGGTAATTCTCCTTTTAAATGTTCTACTATCTTTTTAATTTCTTTGTCAGAAACAAAAGCACCCTGAATTCTTTTGGGCTTGGAAAGGTTAGCTGAAACATAAAGCATATCTCCTTTTCCTAATAATTTTTCAGCCCCACTAAAGTCCAAAATTGTTCTTGAATCAGTAGCTGAAGCAACTGAAAATGAAACTCGAGCTGTAATATTAGCTTTGATTAAACCAGTAATAACATCAACTGAGGGGCGCTGAGTAGCCATAATTAAATGAATACCAGTGGCTCTTGCCATTTGTGCTAAACGAACAATTGAACTTTCAACCTCTTGAGGAGAGGTACTCATCAAATCAGCCAATTCATCAATTATAATTACAATGTAAGGAAGTTTTTTATCATCATCAACTGATCTATTATAAGAGCGAATATTTCTTTTTTTAGCTTTGTTCATTATATCAAACCTTTCTTCCATTTCAGAAATAGCCCATTTTAGGGAATTAACTGTTTTTTGAGTATCTGTTATAACATGAGTTAAAAGATGTGGTATACCGTCATATAAAGTAAGATCAACCCTTTTAGGATCAACTAAAATTAATCTTAAATCTTTTGGGGTATTTTGATAAAGTAAACTTATTATAACAGAATTTAAAAAGACTGTTTTACCAGAACCAGTAGCACCAGCCACTAATAAATGAGGCATTTTCCCTAAATTAGCCATCCATTCTTTACCAGTAACATCTTTTCCTAAAGCTATATCTAGTTTAGAATCACTACTTTGAAAAGCTTTACTTGATAAAAGCTCTCTTAAACGAATAGTGGCAATTTTTTGATTAGGAACCTCAACTCCTACCAAGGACTTACCTGGTATTGGGGCTTCAATTCTAATAGGATGAGCAGCTAAAGCCATAGCCAAATCATCTTGTAAAGTAGTAATTTTTGAAAGTTTGATTCCTTCATCCGGCCGAAGAGTATACTGAGTAACAGTTGGACCTGATTTTACTTCTCCCATTTCAACGGGAATAGAAAAATTTTCTAAAGTATTTTTAATAATAAGTTTATTCCCTTCTATATCACCAGCATTAGGTCTTTCTTCTTTTGATTCTAAAAGTTCTAAAGGAATTGTGGAACGACTACCTGGTTTAGGGTTAGAAATCGTGATTGATGAATCTGATTTGTCTTTTTTGGATTTATCTTTATTTTTTGCTTGTTTTGTAGTATCTTTTTTAGATCCAGAAGCATCTTTTTGACTTTTTTTTCTTTTTTTCTTTTTAGCTTTTTTAATTTTCCTTTGTTCTAACTTTTTCTTACCAAATTTAAAAATACCAGCAAGTTTTTCTTTAGTATCCTTAGAAACAGCTCCTGTAAAAACTATAATTAAAAGAGCAAGTAAAGCACCAATACAAATCACCCAAGTAGCAATATTACCAAAAGTATTTACTAAAACATAACTTATTCCATAACCAACATATCCTCCCCCAATTGATTCTTGCAAAGCTCCTGCTTCATTTAAAAAAGAAATATGAAAAGCAGTAGCTAGCATTAAAAGCATAAAAAACAAAGAAGCCACCCTAGCTCCAAATCCAGGCTGATCTTTTAAAGAAGGCTCTGCTTTTCTCTCTTTTATAATATGAAATCTTAAACTAAAAAAAGAAATCATAAACAAAATAAAAGGGAAAAACCAACTTGCCCATCCAAAAGCAAACCTTAAACCTTGAGCTAAAAAGTCTCCTCCTTTGCCAGCAATTCCAATTAAGCCTAAAAGCAAAACTATGCCAATTGTCATCAAAGTAATAGCTATAATCTTCCTTTTAGAGTGAGGTAATTTTTCAAAAGACTTTTTATTTTTTTTCTTTTTTCTCCCCATAAACCTAAGTTAAAATATTAATACATCTTTAACTATATTATAACAAAGTTATATAATAAGTAAACAAAAAGACAAAGACTATTTCTTTGTCTTAAAGGTTTAACACATGTTAACCTAATAACAAAAGTTAACAATTGTTAACTACCCCACAAAAGTGAGGTATGATAGGGAGTGGTAGGGAGGTGGGGAGGTTTGACCTCCCTACGGAGATCAAACCTCCGGGTGGAGATCAGACCTCCCTTTTCCTCCCTTTTGGCTCCCTTTTTGGTGAACCCTTAAGGTTAACCACTGTTAAAAAAAGACCGAGAAATATTCTCGGTCTAATGTTTTAAAAAGGTATATATTAGAGATTATAAGTGCCAACTTGCTATAAGGAATGGTTTAGTACCATTGTAAGTTGAATACATTGCCCCACAATGGACTATAAAATGTTTTCCAAAACCTTTATGAAGTTCTCCTATAAAATACTTAACTTCTTCATCAACCCATTGACTTTGATTTATACCACCCCTAATACTAGCATTAAGACCTGGTATAAACTGAGTTTCAACACCAAACTCCGCTGCAATAGTATTATACTTTCCAAGATCCTTATAAAACTCCATTACAAAATGATTTAAAACCAGAAAAGAAACTCCTATCTCTCTAGTATAATTCCAACCATTTTTAATACTTGGCAAATTATATTCAGTATACAAGAGACTAAGTCTTAATTTTTCAAGATTCATTCTATAAGATAAAGTGAGATCTAACTCGTCATTATCTAAACTACCATCCCAATTAGTATATTGAAATGCTCCTATAGCTAACTTACCGGTTGAAATCTCTCCATAAAGACAAGAGCCTTTATTAAAGCTAAGACCTCGCCAAGGAAACATTGAAAATCCATCTACTTGGAAATAATAATCTTTAATACCTAAAGAAAAACCAAATCCAATCGATGACACTAAAGCTAAAACTAAAAATACCTTTAAAAATTTTCTCATTTCTGATCCTCCTTTTATTAATTTGAAATTTAATGATCATTAACTTTTTAATAGTATAACAAAATTTAGCCTTTTGTCAAGGTAATCAGGAAATTTTCTTAATTGCTATAGAGGTCGCACCTCCAAAGGAGGACCTTATAATATTTTAATTCTCTTCTTCCACCAAATAGGAGGTCTCACCTCCCTTCGGGAGGAAAGACCTCCATTTCCATGCAATTTAAGAGGTTAAAAACTTGACAAAATTAAAAAATTTTCCTATATTAAAACTAATCTCGAAAACAATAATCTTTAAAATAAAAAAGGAGGATAAAAATGTTAAAAATTAATAATAACAATCTTTGGGACAATGAAGAAAAGATTTTGGACAAAATTCAACTTGGCGAAGAGTTTCAAGTTCGAAAAAAAATAATAGTAAAAATCGGTTCAATGATAAATCATCGTTATAGAAACATAAATACTGACTTTTTCAAAGCAGCTCAAGCTCTTCTCGTATACATCTTAACTAAATGGGGCTCTTTAGCTGACAAACCAGTTATTAAAATTAAATTAAATCCTTATTTAGCAGTGCAAGTTTATGTCCCTATGAGCAATGATAACTATATCAGCATTTATCAAGACCCCACTACTAAAAAAATTGTTATTACTGCTATTGGTATTCAACAGAAAAAATTTCCTCTTCCCACCTTAGTCCAACTCTATGAAACACTAGAAGACCTTGAAAATGTTACTCCTGGATAAACTAATATAAACAAAAAGGATGACTAAATCAATAGTCATCCTCTTTTTTTATATATTTTAGAGAGATTTGAGGAGGTCTCACCTCCCTTCGGGAGGAAAGACCTCCAATCTAAGCACTTCCCGGGAGGAACGACCCCCAGGTCTCTTTTTTTATTTATTTTCTTTTTTTCTTTGCTCCCAACCAGTACCAGCTGGTATAAGCCTTCCAACAATTACATTTTCTTTTAAACCATACAAATGATCTACTCTCCCACTTACAGCTGCCTTTGTCAAAGATCTTGAAGTTCTTTGGAAAGAAGCAGATGAAAGCCAACTATCAGTTGAAAGAGAAGCTTTTGTAATACCAATTAACAATTCTTTTGCTTTAGCAGGAGATTTAGTTTTGTAACCTTTTACTTTTTCATTTTCTTCTTTAAGATATGATTTTGGAATTACTTCCCCTGGTAAAAGACTTGTATCTCCAGCTTCTTTTACAACGCAACGAGAGAACATCTTCCTAATAATAATTTCAATATGCTTTTCATTTAATGTTTGACCATGTGAAGAATAAATATATTGAACTTCTCTTAATATATATTTTTCAACGGCCCTTTTTCCTTTTAATTTATAAAGTTCTTCTAATTCAATGTGGCCATCTGTTAATTGATCACCTTTTTTGACTTTATCGCCATCCTTGACCCAAAGTGAAAAACCAGAAACATTATATTCTTTCTTTTTAACTTTTTTCTTTTTCTTTGATCTCCCTTTTTTCTTTTTCTTAGGCTCATCATATTTAACAATTAATTTTTGTTCATCATCTTCTTGCTTTACTTCTACCTTACCATCCCCATGAGCTAAAACAGCCTTTTTCTTAACAGATCTTGCTTCAAAAAGTTGTTCAGCTCTTGGTAAACCTTGGGTAATATCTTTTCCAGCTACACCACCACTGTGAAAGGTTCGTAGTGTAAGCTGAGTTCCAGGCTCACCAATACTTTGAGCTGCTATTACACCGACTGGGGTACCTTCCTTGACTGGTTTATTATAACTTAGATCATAACCATAACATTTAGCACACACTCCTCTTGTACTTTTACAAGTTAAAGCAGAACGTATTTTTACTTCTTTTGGATCAGCCTCATCAACTTCTTTGGCTTTTTCTCTTGTAATCATGTCCCCTTTTCTAACTATAACATCATCTGAGTTAGGATCACGAATTGTATCAGCCGCATATCTTCCTTTTAATCTATCAAACCAAGTAGTATTCATTCTTTTAGTTCCTTTTCTAGTAATTAAAAGGCCTTCATCATCCCCACAATCATCTTCTCTAACAATTACATCCTGAGCAACATCAACTAATCTTCTGGTTAAATAACCAGCTTTAGCAGTTCTTAAGGCTGTATCTGCTAAACCTTTTCTAGAACCATGAGTAGAAATAAAGTATTCTAATACATCAAGGCCTTGCTTGTAAGCTGATTTAATTGGAAGCTCCATTCTTCTGCCAGTTGGAGAAGTTACAGTACCTTTCATGCCAAACATTTGAGAAAGCTGTTTCCAAGAACCACGAGCCCCGGATTCTACCATAGAATAAACCGTATCATGCGGTAGAGCATCTTGAACTAAATCAGTAACTTGTTCTTTAGCATCAAGCCAAAGATCAACTACCTTTTTACGTTTTTCTTCTTTAGATAAAAGACCTTCTTCATATTGATCATTAATTTTATCCACTTCTTCTTGGGTTTTATCTAAAATATCATTTTTTTCTTCTAATTTAGGCAAATCACCCATAGCCCAAGAAAATCCAGACGTAGTTAAATATTTTAAGGTATATTTTTTAATATTATCTAAATATTGAGCTGTTTCTTCAATGCCTTCTTGTCTAATGATTTGAGCTACCATATTTTTAAGGGTTGGTTTATCAATTACTTTATCCATTTTATAAATACCTTCTGGAACAAGATTTTTAAATATAATTCTACCAACACAAGTTTCTTTAATACCTTTATCAGTATTTAAAAGTATTCTTTCATTAATTTCTACTTCTTCTGCTTCATAAGCATTGGTAGCATCTTCTTCATTACTAAAGGCAGGTAATTCAATTTGCTTTTTCTTTTTGCCTTTTTTCTTTAATTTCTTACCTTTTTTCTTTTTATTATCTTTGTCATCTTTTTCACTATCTTTAAATTTCGTCATATAATATGCTCCCCAAACCATATCTTTTGGAGGGGTAACAATTGGTTCTCCACTAGCTGGCTTTAACATGTTATGAGTAGCTAGCATTAGTTCTTTTGCTTCTTTTTGAGCTTGTTTTGTAATTGGAACATGAACTGCCATTTGGTCTCCATCAAAGTCAGCATTAAAGGCAGCACAAACTAATGGATGAAGCTGAATTGCTTTTCCTTCAATAAGTATTGGTTGAAAAGCTTGAATACCAAGTCTGTGCAAAGTTGGAGCACGATTTAATAAAACATAAGAATCTTTAACTACCTCTTCTAAAGCAGCCCAAACTTCTTCAGTTCCTTTATCAATTAAATTATTAGCACTATGAACATTGTGAACTACTTCTTTTTTAATTAACTTTGAAGCTACAAAAGGTTTGAAAAGTTCGGCTGCCATTACTTTTGGAAGTCCACATTGATGCATTTTTAATTTTGGACCCACTACAATCACACTTCTACCAGAATAATCAACTCTTTTACCTAAAAGATTTCTTCTAAATCTTCCTTGTTTACCCTTAAGCATATCAGCTAAAGACTTTAAAGGTCTTTTTTGGCCAGTAGAAGCAGTAGTAGTTTTTCTAGTTTTTTTACTATTATCAATTAAAGCATCAACAGCTTCCTGAAGCATTCTTTTTTCATTTCTTAAAATAACCTCAGGAGCATTTAAATCATATAGTTTCTTTAAACGATTGTTTCTATTAATTACTCTTCTATATAAATCATTTAAATCAGATGAAGCAAAACGGCCCCCGTCTAAAGGAACAAGGGGTCTAAGTTTTGGTGGTATAACAGGAACATTTTTCATAATCATCCATTCTGGCTTAATATCATTTTCAATAAAGTAATCAATAAATTTCAATCTTTTAGTAAGTTTTTTGATTTTACTTTTGCTTTTAGTTTTTTCTCTTGCTTTTTTAGCTTCTTTAGCTAATTCTTTTAAATCAGTTTCTTTTAAAAGTTTATCAATTGCTTCAGCACCAATACCGGCACTAAAAACATGACCATATTTTAGAGAAAGTTCTCTATATTCAACCTCTGTAATAAGCTTTTTTTCTTTTAAGCCTTTAACTTGTTTTCGAGCTTTTTTATATTTTTCTTTAATTTCTTTTTTCTCTTCTTCATCTTCCGTATTTTTAACTTTTTCTTCAAATTCATTTTTTAATTTATCTAGCACTTGCTCTTTTAATTCGTCTTCAACATTGATAATAACAAAGTTTGCAAAATAAACTACTTTTTCAATGTTTTTTATAGACATACCCAAAATCATCCCTATTTTTGAAGGGATGCCTCTTAAAAACCATATATGACTTACTGGAGCAGCCAAATCAATATGACCAAATCTTTCTCTTCTTACTAAACTTCTTGTTACTTCTACCCCACATCTATCACATACAATTCCTTTGTATCTAATCTTTTTGTATTTACCACAAGCACATTGAAAGTCCTTTACAGGACCAAAGATTTTTTGACAAAACAAACCATCTCTTTCTGGCTTTCTTGTTCTATAATTAATAGTTTCTGGCTCTAAAACCTCACCATAAGACCATTTTTCTATCTCTTTTGGTGAAGCAAGAGAAAGTTGAATTGAATCAAAGTCAAATGATTTTTGTTTTCTTTTTTCAGGTAAAGCAAGTGTAGAAACACTAGATGGAGCTGGCATAATTTATATATATTAATTTATATTAATTATTTATTTACCTTTATTTATATTTATTTTTTAGATTTTTTTCTTTTTTTCTTTTTTTTGTCAGCATCCTTGTGAAGGCCTTTTATTTTTACTTTGTTACCATTTTTTAACATATTAGTTTCTAAACCAAGACCTCTTAACTCTCTTACTAAGACATTAAATGACTCTGGAATATTAATTTCTTCAACAGGATCACCTTCTATAATAGAATTATAAGCTTTATTTCTTCCAATCACATCATCTGATTTAATAGTAAGCATTTCTTGAAGAGTGAAGGCTGCTCCATATCCTTCTAATGCCCAAACCTCCATTTCCCCAAATCTTTGACCACCAAACTGAGCCTTGCCACCTAAAGGTTGTTGGGTTACAAGAGAATATGGACCAATTGAACGTTGGTGCATCTTATCTTCAATCAAATGATTCAATTTAAGCATGTAAATATATCCGACTGTAACTTTGTGATCGAACTTCTTTCCTGTTTTACCATTATATAAGGTTAGTTTACCGTTTTCAGGATAACCAGCCTTTTTAAGTTCTTGTCTAATCTGATCTTCTGATAAACCATTTAAAGGAGGGGTAGCTACTTTATAATTTAGCTCATTAGCAGCTAATCCAAGATGAGTTTCTAAAATCTGACCTAAATTCATACGAGAAACTACTCCTAAAGGATTTAAAATTATATCAACTGGAGTACCATCTTTTAAATATGGCATGTCTTCTTCTGGAACTACTTTTGAAATTACTCCTTTATTACCGTGACGACCAGACAACTTATCCCCTACTTGAATTTTTCTTTTATCAGCTACTAAAACTTGGATAGTTTTAATAATACCAGGTTTAAGCTTGTCTCCCTTATCACGAGAAAATATTCTTACTCCAATTACTTTTCCTTCTTCACCATGCTCTAGATAAAGTGAAGAGTCCCTTACGTCTTGGGACTTTTCGCCAAAAATGGCATGGAGTAATTTTTCTTCTGGTGTTAATTCTACTTCCCCTTTTGGGGTAATTTTACCTACTAAAATATCACCTGATTTCACTTTGGCACCAACTCTGATAATACCATCTTCATCTAAATCTTTAAGCTTTTTCTCACTAACATTAGGAATATCACAAGTAGTAGATTCTTCTCCAAATTTAGTTTCTCTAACATCAATAGTGTGTTCTTTAATATGTACAGAAGTATATTTATCATTTTTCACCATTCTTGATGATATTAAAATAGCATCCTCGTAATTACCACCTTCCCAAGGCATAAAAGCACATAAAACATTTTCTCCTAAAGCTAACTCTCCATCTTCGGTTGAAGCACCTTCTACTAAAACTTGGCCTTTTTCTACTTTTTCTCCCATTGAAACAGTTGGACGCTGATTAAAGCAAGTATCAAAATTGGATCTTTGGTATTTTTCTAGCTCAAATTCTTCGCTTTTACCTGAATCATAGGTTACAACAATATGTTTTGAATCTAATTCTGTAATTTTACCTTTTTCTTTTGCTTTAATAACATAACCAGAGTCTTCAGCTACTTTTTTCTCAACCCCTGTTCCAACTAAAGGAGCTTCTGGTTTTAAAAGAGGTACAGCCTGACGTTGCATATTAGATCCCATAAGAGCACGAGCAGCATCATTATGTTCTAAAAACGGAATAAGGGAAGTGGCAACACTAATAATTTGATTTGGAGCTGTATCTATAAATTCTACTTCTTTTTTATCACAAATAGTTGGTTTACCATTAATTCTGGCCTCAACTGTATCTTCAACAATTTTACCTTTTTGATCTACCTCTACTGAAAAAGGAGCTAAAACATGCTCTTCTTCTTCACGAGCATTTAAATAAACTATTTTATCTGTTAATTTTCCATTTTTAACTTTTCTATAAGGTGTTTCTATAAAACCGAATTCATTAAGCTTAGCATAACAAGCAAGTTGATTTACCAACCCAATATTTGGTCCTTCTGGGGTTTGAATTGGACAAATCTTTCCGTAATAAGTTCTGTGAACATCTCTTACCTCTAAGCCAGCTCTGTCCTTATTTAGTCCACCTGGGCCAGAAACTGTTAATCTACGCTTGTGCTCAAGCTCTGATAAAATATTAGTCTGATCCATAAAGTGAGAAAGAGGAGAAGATTTGAAAAATTTCTGTAATACTCCCCCAATTGGTTTGATATTTATTAATTTACCAGGAGTTACTTTTTCATCTTCAGCTACACTCATCCTATCTTTTATAATTCTTTGCATTCTAAGCATACCAACTCTCATCCTACTTTGAACCAATTCTCCAACTGCTCTTACTCTTCTGTTAGACAAATGATCAATATCATCAGCTGGTTCCTGAGAAACATTTAATTTTATAATTTCTTTTAAAACTCTAAATATATCTTCTGTTCTTAAAACTCTTTTTTTAACACTTTGTTTAAAGCCTAACCTTTGATTCATCTTAAATCTTCCTACTTTACTAAGATCATATCTGTCATGCCTAAAAAAGCTAGCATTAATAAGTTTTTTTGCATTATCAATTGTGGCTAACTCACCTGGTCTCATTTTTTTATAAACTTCAATAAATCCTTCTTTTTCTGAAGAAGAAGGATCTTTTTCTAAAGTTTCTTTTAAATATTCCATTTCATCTTCATTCAAGTCTTTAAACCAGTCCAAAATTTCATCATCAGAACCAATTCCAAATACTCTAAGTAAAGCAGTGGCAGGCACTTTTCTTTGCCTGTCAACACGAACCCAAACTACATTTTTTCTACCTGTTGCAAATTCTAGCCATGATCCCCTTTCAGGGATAATTTTGCCACCATAACAAAAACGTCCCCTGATATTTTCTCGACTAATATATACTCCTGGGGACCTAATTAACTGACTTACAATTGCTCTTTCAACTCCATTAATAATAAAAGTACCCCTTTTGCTCATTAAAGGGATATCTCCGAAATACACTTCTTGGGTTTGTTTTTTGCCTGACTTCTTATTAACTAGTTTCACTTTAATAGTAGCCGGGGCCTTGTAAGTTAGATTCCTGTTTCTGCTTGTAATTTCATCAAATTTGGGTTCGTCAATTTCACAATCTAAAAAATGCAGTTCGTATTTATTTCCAACTGCATCTTGAATAGGTGAAAACTCTTTTACGAGCTCTTTTAGTCCGTTTTTTAAAAACCAATCATAAGAATCTTTTTGAATCTTTATTAGATCCGGTAACCCTAGGCTATATTTTGATTTAGTAAAGTATTTTCTTTTACCCATAGGTTTGATTTATTTAAGACATAAAACCCCTCTCGGCTATCCCCGAAAGGGTATTTAATTTAAAATTTCGCTTATCTCCTAACTAAATTAAAAATATGTTAAAAGATTATTTATTAACCTGTGTTTCAATATAACAGATTGTTATTTTTGTGTCAAGGATTATTTTTGTTTTTGTTATGGGAAGCAAAAAGTTATCCACATATTATCCCCATAGCGATTTTACTTTTCTAAGATTTTTTTAACCTTTTCCTTATCTTTCCATGGTATTTTTTTACCTTTTTCAACAATGCAGGGTTCAGAACCTTTACCTGTAATAGCTATTATATCCTTTTTATTAGCAATTTCAAAGGCTTTTTCAATCGCTTTTCCCCTGTTTATAATTTTAAACAATTTATTTGTTTTTAACAAGTTATCCTTTTTTTCAATACCTTTTAAAATATCATTAATAATACTTTCAGGATCTTCCCAAAAAGGGTCTTCATTAGTTAATATGATTATATCACCATAATCTTGTGCTAATTCACCAATAACTGGTCTTTTCCATTTATCTCTTCCTCCGCCAGCTGAACCTAAAACAACTATTAAATTACCTTGCTTTATGCTTGTTAAGGTTTTATAAACTTTTTCAATCGCTTCTGGAGTATGAGCTTGGTCAATACACACTAAAGGGTTTTTATTAACAATTTCCATTCTCCCAGGCACTAATTCTCTTTTTTCTAAAGCTAACTTAGCCGTATCTAAATCTACTCCTAAAGATTTTCCTACTGCTATTGCAGCTAAGGAATTATAAATATTAAACTCCCCTAAAAGATCTAAACTAATTGTTGTATCTTTGACTTGAAATTCCACTCCATTATAATCAGATTTAATTTCTTTAGCTTGAACTATTTTTAAATTAGGATAATCACTCTTTTTGTCCCCTTTGACAGTAAATCCATATTTTTGGTCTGCTTTAAATTCTAAAAACTTATCTGATCTTTTATCATCTAAGTTAACAATGGCGGTTTTTTTAATTTCCTTACCATTTATTGTTTTTCTTGGTTTTTTAGATAAGTGTTTGAAAAGTTTTTGTTTTGCTTTTAAATATTTTTCAAAGCCACCATGAGCTTCAATGTGTTCAGGACTAATATTAGTAAACACTCCAATATCAAAATTAATTCCTTTATGCCTGAATTGTTCTAAGCCTTGTGAGGTTACTTCTATAACAGCCACTTCACAACCCTTCTTTTTCATTCTTGATAAAAAACCTTGTAATTTAAATCGGCCCGGCATTGTCATTCTAATCCTATTTTCAAACTCCTCATCTCCAATTCTAAAGTTATAAGTAGTTGTGGCTCCAACTTTTTTACCTGATTCTTCTAATATGTCAGCTATAAAATTTACAACTGTAGACTTGCCCCCGGTCCCAGTTACTCCTATAACAATCATATCTTTACTAGGATTTTGATATATAAAAGAAGCTAAATGGGAAATAATAAAATGATAAGCTTTTATTACAAACTTTGGCGTAAGGACTCTAATTGTTTTTTTAATTTCTTTAATCATACTATAATAATAAATACTTTATTATTGTAATCCCTAAATTATGTAATGTCAAAATAAAAAACAAAGAATCCGCCATAAAGACGGATCTTTGGGAGTCGTACGTAGCTTATTTTTTTAAAAAATTGTCTCCGGATTATCACCTGTTAGGTATTATAATAGAACTAACATCATTGTCAACCTATACCTGTGGATAACTAAATCTATGGACGGTAAGGGATTTGCACCCTTTGTCTCCTGGGTGATAATCCAGAGACAACACTACGTACCGCCCATAGTATTTTATATTATATCACATTCAAATTTTCTACACAAAAAGGCTAAAACTTAGCCTCTCTTCAAAATATCTATTTTTAAAACTTTAAAGATCATCTTCATCAACAAATTCCTCTAAAGGGGTATCTTTATTTAATTTTTTAAATTCGGGTAATTCACTTCTTTTAGAAAGCCCTACTCTTCTCATAAATTCCAAACTAATATCATAAATTTCCTCATCTTCATCTTTTTCTTCTATCAAACCTTTTATTAAAAGATTTCTAAGAATAATAGAGCAATTTACTCCTCTAATTTTTTCTAACTCCTGCTTTTTAATTGGGCCCCTATAAGCAACAATTGATAAAGTTTCTAAAGAAGCAGGGGTCATATCATCACTAACTTGTTTTTTTAAAAATCCTTTAACTACTTTAGCGTTTTTAGGATTAGTAGCCATTTGATATTTATTATCATTTTCAATAATAATCATTCCCTTGTTTTCTTGTCTATATTCTTTGGTCAATTTATTTAAAATTTCTTTAATCTCTTGCTTTTCTCCCCCAGTAGCTCTTTTAATCTCATTTAAACTAAGAGCTTTGTGAGATATAAATAAAACACTTTCAATTATAGATTTTAAATTTGTATTACTCATAAAGTTTTTTAATTACAATATCGCCAAAAAGTTCTTTTTGTTCAATACTAATTTTGTTTTGCTTTAATAGCTCTAAGGCTGCTACAAACATGGTTGCTTTTTGGGCTTTTGATTGCTTTCTAATTATTTTATTTAAAACCAAACTTTTGGCCTTATTTAAACTTTGTCTTAACTCAGATATTTTCTTTTTTAAGGAAACAATTTTAATCTTTTTAACCTCTTTAGCAGTTTTTAATTGCTTTTTTATAGTTTTGACAACCTTTTTATAATAATGGCTTAAAGAAGAAGCAGAAATTTCACTATCATCAGCCAAGGCCTTGGCTTTTTCAGGGATTTTTTCATTAAAAAAACTAGTTTTTTCACTTTTATCCAACTTTTCAATAGTATTAGTAGCTCGAACATAAGCTTTATAAATCTGAAGTCGGTAAGCTAAGTTGGATTCTTCTTCATCTTCCTCTTCTTGTTGTGAAGCTAAGACACGAGACTTAATTAAAAGCAACTGAGCTGCTATTTCCAAAAAACTTGCCAATTCTTCAGGTTCTCGATCATCTAAGTTTTCAACTTCTCTTAAAAACGAATTAGCAACCTCAGCCAAAGAAATATTACAAATATCCAACTCTTGTTTTCTTATAAGTTTTAACAAGAGATTAAAAGGACCACTAAATTGTTGGATATCAACTTTGTACATTTTTCCCTACTTTTGCTTTTATTCTTCTTACTCCTGCTCCAGAAGATTTTTCTTTTATAATTTTAAAACCACCAATCTCTCCTGTATGATCAACATGGGGGCCAGCACATACCTCTTTTGAATAATCACCAATTGAATAAACCTTTACTACATCAGGGTACTTATCCTTAAAAAATGCTAAAGCTTTGGTTTCATCAACCTTTTCTAATGGCATTTCTTCAAAACTAACAGGCAAATCTTTATCAATCTTTTCATTAACAATTTTTTCAACTTTTTCTAATTCTTTATCAGTTAAAGATTTATCATGAGTAAAATCAAAACGAAGTCTTTCTGGCTTTAAATCAGAACCAGCTTGTTTAACGTGGTCACCTAAAACATCCCGCAGGGCTTGTTGCAAAAGATGGGTAGCGCTGTGATGAGGGGCTACCTTTTCCCCTAAATCTCCTGCTCCTCCAAATTTTTTCTTTGCTCCAGCCCTAGAAACCTTTTTATGTTCTTCAAAAGCTTTATCAAAACCTTTTTTATTAATTTTTAAACCACTCTCCTTAGCCATTTCATTTGAAAGTTCATAAGGAAAGCCATAAGTGTCATAAAGATGAAATACTTTTTTAGGGTTTAATTCATCTTTACCTTGCTTTTTAGCTTTTTTTACTAACTTTCTAAATTCTTTTAAACCTTGGTTTAAAGTTTTTTCAAATTTTTCTCCTTCTTTTTGAATAATGGTTATAATTTTATTATTCTTCCTTTCTAACTTAGGATAAACAGATTTATATTGATCTATTACGTGTCTTGCTAATTTTGACAAAAAGTTATCTTTAGCTCCTATTAAGCGACCATAACGAATTGCTCTTCTTATAAGGCGACGCAAAATATAACCTCTACCTTTATTAGAAGGAGTTACACCATCTGAAATTAAAAAACATATTCCTCGCACATGGTCAACTATAATTCTTTGAGCTTTTTTATTTTGACCCCCCCCTACTTCAACTAATTCTTTTACTTTTTCCATAATCGATTTAAAAAGATCTGTTTCATAATCAGAAGGAGTTTTTTGCATAACAGCTGCTAACCTCTCTAAACCTGCTCCAGTATCAATATTTTTTTGGGGTAATTTTTTCAATTTACCAGATTTTGTTTTCTCATACTCCATAAAAACAAGATTCCAAATTTCAACAAATCTACCACATTCACAATTAGGGCCACAGTTTTTTAAGCTACAATTACCAGATTTAAAATCTTCTCCCATATCAAGATGAATTTCTGAACAAGGACCGCAAGGACCTGTTTTAGCTACTGGCCCCCAAAAATTATCCTTTTCACCAAATTCTTTAATTCGTTTTTCGGGAACATATTTTTTCCATATTTTAACAGATTCTTTATCCTTAGGAGCATTTTTGTTGCCTTGAAATACAGTCACCCAGATTTTCTCCTTATTAATATTTAATTCTTTAGTTAAAAACTCATATGCTAAATCAATTGCCTTTTCTTTAAAATAGTCTCCAAAAGACCAGTTACCAAGCATTTCAAAAAAGGTATGATGAACCTTGTCCCCTACTTCTTCTATATCAGAAGTTCTAAAACACTTTTGAACACTAACAGCTCGTTTTTTCTCTGGCTTTTTTTGACCATTAAAATAAGGAATAAATTGTTGCATTCCAGCTGAAGTAAACAAAACACTAGAATCATCTGGTATTAAAGAAGAAGATTCTATCCTTTTGTGATCCTTATCTTTGAAAAATTCAATAAATTTTTTACGTATTTTAGAAGCTTTCATACATTAGAAATTAATAAACTTATTAATAAACGTTATTTAGAGAACTCACCTCCTGGTGGCGGTCAAACCGCCGTAAGGCGGTCTGACCGCCCTCTTCTATTTTATCTCGGGTCTTTTGGGGATGTCTTTGTCTTGACACTTGCTTCTTGCCATATTAGCTCTTTTTTTATCTGCTAATTCTTGCCAAAGCTCTGATATATTTTTTATTGATGAAATAGTAAAAAGAGCCCAACTAGCATCCCGACCATCACCATTTTTACCTGACTTGATACCATCTTTTAAGTCTTTAATAGCTGCTTTTTTAAAATCTTCACTTTTTTTAATCTCATTTAATTTTTTTTCTACTTCTTTTTTATAAACTTCTAAATCTTTCATTGATGAAATGGTATAAAGAGCCCAAATAGTATTCAATTTATCATCATTTTTGCCTAACTTAATATTATCTTCTAATTCTTTGATAGCTGCTTTTTTAAAATCCTCATTATTTTTAATCTCGTCCAACTTCTCTTTATATAAATCTTCCCAAAATTTGGCTTCTAATTCTTCTTCTAAAAAATCCTGCTTTTCCTCTTCTTTATTAATCTTTAATTCATTAACCAAAGAAATGCTCTCTTTTTTGTGCTTTTTGGCTTCTTTTTTTGGTTTTTCAAAGTTTGGTTTATTCATATTAAAATTATTATTTTTATGGCCCTGGAGGACTCACCTCCGAAGGAGGAAAGACCTCCATTCCCGGGTGACGGTTCGACCGCCCTGTGGTGAACCCTTAAGGTTAGCTAAAATTATTTTAATCCTTTTTATCTGTTTTTTTAAATCCCTTTTTCATACCACTAATAAAATCTTTTTTAGAACCACTATCTTTATCATCAGAAGAACCATTACTTATACTACCACCAATAGCTTTAGCTAAAAAGACACCACTATACGAAACTAAAATTACTACTCCTAAACCAACAAACAAAACATCAAAAAAGCGGGCTAATAAACTAAAGGTAAGGCCTAAATTAGCTGAAAGCCCTACCATTTGAAAACCTAATACACTTGCTCCCTCATAAACTCCCAAATTACCAGGAATTGGGCTCAGGCCTGAAAAAATCATTAAGGCTCTTGCTAAAAATAAATCTATAAAAGAAGGCATTGTTTCTTTTAAAAATATAAAAAATACAAATAATTGACAAACATTTAAAAAGAAACTAAGGCAAGATACAATCATAATTGAAAGCCAGTATTTTGGTCCTTTCCTTAAAAAAGCCACCATTTGGCGACCTACAATTTTTAATTTTTTAGCAATTAAAACACTTTTTCCATTAGACAGGGACTTAATTTGATCAATGTGTAAAAATTTCACCCCCCAACCTAATATCTTTTTTAAACCAAAACCTTTTAATATGAAAAATATGGCTGTTAAAACTATTAAAGTGCCTATAAAAAGCAAGACAGCTAAATAAAACTTAGATCTAAAAATCGCTAAAATTAAACCAATAAATAAAAATATATAAAAACCAAAAATATCAAACAAGCGATCTAATAAAACTGAGGTTGTTGCCTTGGCAATAGGCATATCATGATGCTTTTTTAAAGAATAAATTCTAATTCCTTCTCCTCCCCAATAAATACCCGGAGTAGCATAGCTTACTGAGATTTCTGCTATTCTTGAAGCGGAAAGACTTAAAAACTTTAAATCCTTATGGCCCAATTTATTTAAAATCAATTTCCACCTTAATATCCAAACAAAAACCCGAGCGATTGTAAATGAAAAAAGGGCAATTAATTGCCACCCATTAAAAAATTTTAATTTATCAAAAACATTTTCAAATCCTACATGCTGGTAAATAGCAAATGCTCCTAAAAGTCCTAATAATAGCGAAACGACAAAAATAGTATGCTTTTTCATATCAAACTAAACTTATCTAATTAAGAATTTCCTCCTGATTCCTTATTAGAATCTTTACTTGATTTTTTATCCTCAGAATCCTTACTGCCTGAATTCTGATTATTAGAATTGTTATTGTTTTTATTTTTCTTTTTGTCTTCTTTGCTCTGCTCCTTTCTTTTCTTTTTTAAACAATCTTTACAATAAACCGGCCTTACACCATCGGGCTCAAAAGGAACATAAGTTACCTTGCCACATTCACTACAAACTGCCTTATGTTTTTCTTGCTTCTTTTTTAAGTCTTCCAAATTCTCCCCTTCTTCTATCATACCACTCCAACGAGCAATTTTATCTTCAACTATTTTTTTAGGTTCAGCATAACGCTCACGTGATACTCTAATAATTTTATCTTCATTGTTCTCTGGTTCTGAAATCGGAGGCAAAGTAGTAGCTGAAAAGGGTTCGGAAGTAACCCCGTCTATCATAAGTTTTACATAAACATTATATTTATCAAGATCCACTAAGTCATCCTCGTCAAAGCGAGGTCTGAATTCTCTTGATAAAAATTCAGCATCTTCAGCCCCAACCCGAAAAACAACCATAGTTCCGACATTGCCAAAAACAGCATTTCTCACCCTATCACTTTGATCAGTAATTAATTGGCCTATGTATTGATGGGCTAATATTAAATTTAATCTATATTTTCTTGCCTCAGATAAAATACTAGCAAAAGATTCAGTAGCAAAGTTTTGAAACTCGTCTACGTAAAGATAAAAATCTTGACGCTCTTCTTCGGGCATATCAATTCTTGACATAGCAGCCATTTGAATTTTTGTAATCATCATAGCCCCTAAAAGCGATGAAGCATCCTCCCCAATCCTTCCTTTAGATAAATTCATTACTAATATCTTTCTATTATCCATTATGTCTCTAATATTAATCTTAGATCTTACTTGGCCAACAATATTTCTAATAAGGGAAGTAGATAAAAATTGCCCCACCTTATTTTGAATCGGGGCAATTGCTTTTCTTCTAAATCTATCATGGTAATTTTCATATTCATCAACCCAAAAAGATCTAACTACTGGATCCGTTAAAGTATTAACTACTTTGCTTCTAAAATTACGATCAACTAACATCCTCATAATACCTAAAAGGGTACTATCAGGATATTCTAAAAGAGAAAGAATTGTATTTCTTAAAACATATTCCAATCTTGGACCCCATGAATCAGCCCAAATCTTTTTAAAAACCCCAACTAAGCCAGAAGCAACTAAATGGCGCCTTTTAGGATCTACTTTTTCTAAAATATTAAAAGCAATAGGATATTCTGTATCCGCTGGATTAAAATAAACTGTTTCATTAATTCTATGGGATGGTATAAAATTAATAATCTTTTCTGCTAAATCACCATGAGGATCTACACAACAAACCCCATGTCCAGCATGAATGTCTTGATAAATCATATTTTCTAAAGCTGTTGTTTTACCAGTTCCTGTTTTACCTATCATATACATATGACGACGCCTATCGTCTTCTTTTATACCAAATTTTTTTTGCTGATTTCTAAAGTTTGTCTTAGCAAAAAGAACAATATCATCATCTTTTTGATCTTGGTTTTGATTTAAACTCATTTCATCCTGATCTTTGTTTTGCTTATTTTCGCTTGAATTGTTATTGTTTGTTTCTGACATATAAAGGAAATTTATATATAAAATTATATCAAATACTAGGTTTTTGTCAATTTAATTATTACTTTTAAAATCATCTTTTTTAACAGGCAAAAATATACCTAAAAGCATAAAAATTATTAAAAGACCTATAATAGCTATTACTTTACCAATGGTCTGCAAAAATAAGGCTGATAAGCCAAAAATCAAAGCTATTATCCAATAAATTATTACTGCTCTTTCTTTAGATATACCAAACCTTAAAAGCCTAAAATGCAAATGACTTTTATCTCCTTTAAAAGGAGATTTGCCTTTTAAAAGCCTTTTAAAAAATACCCCAAATATATCAAAAATAGCTAAGCCAGCAATTAAAAAGGTAGTGGCAAGCTTACTACCAGACAAAATAGCCATACTTCCTAATATAAAACCAGCAAAAAGACTTCCCCCTTCTCCTAAAAATATACTGGCTGGGTGAAAATTATAAAATAAAAAACCCAAAAAAGCTCCTGAAACAATCATAGCTAAAAGACCCATATCAGGCTGGAAAAATTTTGTTAAAAGGCAAAGACCAGCAATACTTAAAGAGCCTATCATAGTAAGACCTGATACTAACCCATCTAAACCATCTAAAAGTTTAGTAGCATACATTAAGATTATAAGCCAAACAAAAGTCACTATATCAGCTAAAGGGGTAAAATAATATGGTATACCTTTAATTCTTAAAAGTTCTATTTTAGTATTATTAAAATAAATATAACCTTCTCCAAAAGGGTTATTTATAAACTCAATCCCTACCCCGCTAATTATAACAAAAATTGCAGCTAAAATAGGGCAGATAATCTGCTGACCAGGTTTTAAATTATATTTATCATCAAGAAAGCCCCCGATCATTAAAATTAATCCCCCCATAAAAAGACCAATAATATTTTTTAAGCTAATATCGCCTTGAGGCCAAATATCGGTTTTAAAAAATAAAAATACTATTAAAAATATAGTAATAAAAATAGCCAACCCCCCAAGTAAAGGAGTTGGTTTTTTATGAATTTTTCTTTTTAACTTTAGTAAATCTACCACATTTAATTTCAAAGCAAGCCTTTTTATCAAAGGGGTTAAAATTAAAGTTAAAACAAAAGTTGCTCCGAAAAAATAAAAATACATATTAATTGTTTTTATCAAGATAATTTTGAAGAATAATTTGAGCTGCCACTTTATGGGTTGGTTCTTTTCCAATTAATTTTTTAGCCATTTGAGTAGTAAATCTTTCATCAAATTCAAAAACTGGAATTTCAAGTTCTTTTTTAAGTTTTTTTATAAAATCCTGGGCCGGTTTAGTAAAATCAGTCTTTTCTCCTTCTAAACCAACCGGTAAACCAACGATTACTTCCCCTATTTTCATTTCTTTTATAATATCTTTTAAAAAAGACAAAAAATCTTTATTTTTAACATTTTTATAAGGCATAGCCACTCCTAACTCTTTGTCAGCTATAGCAATGCCAATATTTTTTTGACCGTAGTCTATTCCTAAAATATACATACTTTTATTATAGCAAAAAGCTTAAATAATAAAAAACTACAAGAAAAATCTTGTAGTCCTTAAAGCTTTTTATTTAAGTCCATTATTTTACTCTAGTTAATATCTCGGCTCCTGATTTAGTAATTAAAATTGTATTTTCAAAATGAGCTGACAAAGAATCATCTTTAGTAACGATTGTCCAACCATCTTTTTTAGTTTTAACTTCATGACCCCCTACATTAATCATGGGCTCTAGAGCAAAAGTCATACCTGGCTTTAAAACAGGGCCAGTTTCTGGTTCTCCAAAATTAAAAATATTTGGCTCCTCATGAAGCTTTTTACCAATTCCATGACCAGCTAAATCTCTAACTACTGAAAAACCATTCTTTTCAGCATGAGTTTGGATCGCATTTGAAATGTCTCCCAAACAAGCCCCGGCCCGAGCAGCATCTATTCCCCTTTTTAAACATTCTCTAGTTATTGTTAAAAGTTTAGAAACTTTGTCATTAGGCTTGCCAACTGGAATTGTTCTTGCCATATCAGCATAATATCCATTTAATTTTAAACCACAATCGACTCCAATTATATCTCCTCTTTCCAAAGTTTTTTGTTTACTTGGAATACCATGAACTACCTCTTGGTTAATAGAAGTACATAAAGCAGCTGGAAAAATTTTCCCATTTGATTTAAAGCCCTTAAAAGCCGGTTTTGCTCCGGCTTGTTTAATTAATCTTTCAGCTAACTTATTTAATTCAAAAGTAGTTACGCCCGACTCAATTTCTTTAGTAACTTTACTTAGGATTTCAGCTAAAAGAGAACCAGCTTTTCTCATATTTTTAATTTCCTTTTTATTTTTTATGGGTATCATAAACTAAATTATATTATTTTTTACAAAACTTAATTTAAATGAGAAACTATCTCCTTAAAGACTTTTTCTATTGATTGATTCCCATCAATTTTAATTAATTTATCTTTTTTATTAAAATAATCTACTACTGGATCGGTTTTTTTATGATACAAGGAAAGTCTTTTCTTAATAGCTTCCTTAGTTTCATCTTTTCTCCTTACCACCTCTCCTCCACATTTAGGACAAGTAGTTTCATCTTTTTTAATTGTTTTTCCTATTATAAAAGGGGTACCACATTTTTGACAAACTTTTCGTTTTTGAAGTCTTTTTATAGTTTGTTTTTCTGTTATTGAAATAAAAAAGACATGGGTTATTTTTCTCCCATGTTTAGCTAAATTTTCTTTTAAAGGTTTAATTTCAGCTAATCTTCTTGGTGTGCCATCAAAAATTATTCCTTGATCATCAGAGGTTTTTTTAATCTCTGCTTCAATAATCTCTGAAACCATTGAAACGGGTACCATATTACCCTTGTTTATAGTATTGGCTACTCTTTTGCCAAGATCTGTTTCTTTTTTAGCTATTTTTCTCAAAGCTTGGCCAATTTCCAAATGTTTTAAACCATATTCATCAACTAATTTTTTAGCTTGAGTTCCTTTACCTGCTCCTTGGGGACCCAAAAGTATTATATTTAAAGTATCCATGTTTTTTAAAAATTAAGCTCCTCCTTCGTATTCGTGCATTGAAATTTGAGCTTTTATTTGCTTGACCGTTCTTAAAACTACACTAACCACAATTAAAACAGCTGCCCCACCTACAACAAAACTTGAAGTTTGAAAAGTATTTTGAATTATAACTGGTAAAACAGCAATTAAACCTAAGGACATTGCTCCAGCAAACATAACTCTTTTACTTATGTTAGATAAATAATTAGCTGTATGATCTCCTGGTCTTATACCTGGTATAAAACCACCTTGTTTTTGAAGATTTTCAGAAATTTCATCCGGATGAAAAACAATACTAGTATAAAAGTAAGCAAAAGCAACTACTAAGCCAAAGTAAATAATTCCATAAATCAATTGATTATTCATCATACCTGATAAAAATTCTCCAATATTAGCAATAAAAGCTGTACTAGACCTCATCATAAGCTTCCCTATTAAGCCAGGAAACAAAACAACTGAAATTGCAAAAATAATCGGAATCATTCCAGCTTGATTAACTTTTAAAGGAAGGTAAGTGTCTTGACCACCATACATTTTTCTACCTCTAACTCTCCTAGCATAAGTAACAGGAATATTTCTTTGAGCTTGAGTTATTAAAACTACTCCGGCAATTGTAATTACAGCTAAACCAGTAAGTACTAAAAGTTCCATAACCTTAGCCGCTGTAAAGGTAACAACAATTTGTTGCAAAGCAGATGGAATTCTTTCAACAATACCAGCAAATATAATTAAAGATATACCGTTACCAATATTTTTTTCTGTAATAAGTTCACCAAGCCACATCAAAAAGACTGTCCCAGCTGTCATAACAAGCATTATATGAAGAGTCTGAATTAAAGACAGACTTTGAACAATTGAGGCTGATGATTGTTTTAAAAGAGCAATCATTCCATATGATTGAAAAATTGCCAGAGGTACAGTTAAATATCTTGAATATTGATTAATTTTTTTTCTACCTTCTGGGCCTGATTTAGAAAGTTCTTCTAATTTTGGGACAATCATGGTTAAAAGCTGCATAATAATTGAAGCAGTAATAAAAGGAGCAACACCCATTGCTACTACAGAAAAGTTACTCATAGCTCCACCTGACATTACATTAAGCATGCCAAGCATTTGATTTTGAGAAAAAAGTTCTTTTAATTCAGCCACATTTACACCAGGAACAGGAATATGAGCAGCTATTCTAAAGATTATAAGCATTGCTAAAACAAACAAAATCTTTTTTCTAAGATCTTTAATTGCCCAAATTCTTTTTAATTTATCAATAAACATGAATAAATAAATTTATTTTGTTTTAATAACCTTGCCATCTGCGTCTTTTATAGCTTTTTCTGCACTTTTTGAAAAAGCATCAGCTTTTACGATTAATTTCTTTTTTATCTTACCTTTGCCTAAAATTTTAACATGTTTTTCTTTGTTTGACAAAACACCCTTTTCTTTTAAGATATCGATATCAACTGTATCACCTGATTTAAATTTATTTTGAAGAGTTAAAAGATTAACAATGGCTGGTTTTTCATGAATACTTTTAAATCCTTTTAGTTTTGGAATTCTTTTTAAAACACTTCTAAAGCCTTTTAACTTCAAACCTTTTTTACCACCAGAGCGAGATCTTTGACCATTCATACCTCGACCAGCATAAGTACCATAACCTGAAGAATTACCTCGGCCTACCCTCTTTTTAGAGGACTTTGATCCCTTTTTTGGTTTTAAATTAGATAATTTCAAAGACATAAATTTTATACTTTAAAAGATTGTAAGGCTTTGATCATTGCCTTAGCATTATTCAAGGAATTGTTAGAGCCTAAAATTTTACCAGTAGCATTTTTTACTCCAGCCAAATTCAAAATTACACGCACTACTCCGCCTGCAATAATTCCGTGTCCTTTTGGAGCTGGTCTTAAAAGAATTCTTGAAGCACCTAGTTTTGTCTTTATACTATGAGGAATAGTTCCATTTTCAATTGGAACTTCAATAATGTTCTTTTTAGCTTGCTTAACTGCTTTTTTAATTGCTATAGGAACATCCGAGCCTTTTGCTACTCCAACACCAACTTTACCCTTTTTATTGCCTATAACAATACAAGCTCTAAACCTAAGGCGTCTACCACCCTTTATAACTCTTACTACTCGAGCAAGATCAACTAAGTCTTGATCAAATTCTCTTTTCTTTCTACCTTTTTTCTTTTTTGATTTTTTATTTTTTTTCTTTGACATAATTTATTTAAAAGTTTAATCCTTTATCACGTGCCCCTTTTGCTAAAGCTTTTACCCTACCATGAAAATCATAACCACTTCTATCAAAAACAACTTTTTTGATTTTCTTCTTTTTGGCACGCTTAGCTAAAAGTTCTCCTGTTTTTTTAGCTGCTTTTACTTTTGTTAATTTATTTTTATTTTTTTTATTTAAAACTTCTCTGGAATCAGCACTAACTAA
Source organism: uncultured Gammaproteobacteria bacterium (assembly GCA_964528795.1). Lineage (GTDB taxonomy): Bacteria > Patescibacteriota > Patescibacteriia > UBA2591 > UBA6264 > DATFJC01. Next base: position 13,120 of record CAZGUY010000005.1, on the reverse strand, counting down.
AGTTTCACCAGTTTTATCATTTATAATCTGAGCATATGTAAACTTATTACTTTTAAAAATGGAAAGTCTTGGTCTCTTTTTAGTACCAGAAACTTTTCCCCTTACTCTTCTATGTCGTTTTTTTCTTTTTAACTCGTTAGTCATAAATTAAAATATTATTAAAATTTTTAACTAAGCCCCCATTCCCTCTTCAGAAACTGCCTTTTTACCAGGTTTTTTCTTAATAACCTCATCTTTATATTTAATACCTTTACCTTTATAAGGTTCAGGCTTTCTAATACTTCTAATTTCAGCAGCCACTTGATTAACTTTTTGTTTATCAATTCCTGATACCTTAATTTCAGTTTTTTTTGCTTCAATATCTACTTCTTCAGGAATTTTATAAGGAACTTTGTGAGAATAACCAACAAAGACATTTAAAGTATCACCTTGAACATTAACTTTATAACCAACCCCTACTAATTCTAATTCTTTTTCATAACCTTTTGTTACACCAGTTATCATATTTTTAATAAGACGAGCATAAGTTCCCCAAATAGCATGTTGTCTTTTAACTTTAGCATTCTTAACTGAAACTTTTAGGTGATCTTCTTTTTTATCAATATTTAAACAATCAGGTAAACTTTGATCCAACTTACCTTTTGGACCTTTGACTATAATTTTATCTGATTTAATATCTATTTCCACCTTATCTGGAATTGTGATTTCTTTTTTTCCTATGTGTGACATAATTTTTAAATTAAATTACCATATTTTACAAATAAGCTCTCCGCCTTTTCCTTTTTTATAAGCTTCTCCCCCGGCCATAACTCCGTCTGAAGTAGAAATAATAGACATCCCATAACCATTTTTCACCTTTTTAATATCTTCAGCTTGCCTGTAAATTCTTCTACCAGGCTTTGAAATTCTTGTAAGAGTATCAATAACGGGTTGGCCATGTTTATCATACTTTAAAGTAATATTTATTTCTTTAAACATAGCTGAACTATCTTTTTTAGAAGAAGGAACCTCAACTGTTTCTACGTCCTTAATCCAACCTTCTCTTTTTAAAAGGTTAGCAATTGCAAGCTTAAAATTAGAAAAGGGAACACTTACCTCTTGCTTTCTTGCAGCAAGGGAATTTCGAACTCTAGTTAACATGTCAGCAATTGGATCAGTCATAAATGAAATATTAATCGATTTATAAATTTATATTTTTAACGCCTAAATAAAGATTACCAACTACTCTTTCTAACACCAGGTAGTAACCCTTTTCTAGCTAACTCTCTAAAACAAATTCTACAAAGCCCAAATTCTCTCATATAACCACGGCCTCTACCACAACGAAAACATCTTCTATTTTTTCTAGTAGAATATTTAGGTTCTTTATTTGATTTTACGACTTTAGCTTTTCTAGCCATAAATATATATTAAATTAAACTATTTACTTTTTTGTGATTTTTTGTTTTTCTCCTTTTTAAAAGGAATTTCTAAATATTTTAAAAGTTGTAAACCTTTTTCTCTATCATTAGTAGAAGTAACAACTGTTATTTGAAAACCAAAGGTTTTATCATTTTCTTCAGAATCGATTTCCGGGAAACACATTTGATTTTTTAGACCCATAGACAAGTTACCAGCCTTATCAACGCTTTTAGGGTCAACCCCTCTAAAGTCTCTTGTTCTAGGCATTGCAACAAAAATCAATCTTTCTAAAAAACTCCACATTTTTTCTCCTCTTAAAACCGTGCTAAGCCCTACTGGCTCTCCTTGTCTTATATCAAAGCCTGAAATAGACTTTTTAGATTTATTTATTCTTGGTCTTTGACCAGTTATTTGAGCAATCATATCAGTAACATATTCAATATAATTAGAATCATTTTCTTTTCTTTTCTTATTAATTCCAACATTGATAACAATTTTTTCCAATTCAGGTACAGCCATTTCATTATCATAATCAAAATCTTTTTTCATTTTAGAAATTATTTCTTTTTTGTATTTTTTCTTTAATCTCATATTTTATTTATTTAAAAACATTTTTACACTTTCGGCAAAACCTTTTTTTTCTGCCGTCAGAAAGAATTTTATAACCTACTCTAATTGGTTTTTTGCATTCAGGACAGATAAATTTAACATTAGAAACATCAATTGGCATAGCCATTTTGACTCTTTGCCCCTTTTTACCTCTTTTTTTAGGTTTAACATGTTTAACAACAGTGTTTAAACCTTCTACTACAACTTTATTTTCGCGAGGTAAAGCTTTAAGGACTTTCCCTTTCCTCCCCTTATCTTTACCAGATATAATTTTTACTTTGTCATCTTTTTTTATTTTCATAATACTTCTGGTGATAAAGAAATTACATTTTGAAAACCTTTAGCTCTTAATTCTTTAGCAACTGCTCCAAAAATTCTATTTCCTTTTGGTTTTTTACCGTCTAAAATTACAGCTGCATTATCATCAAATCTCATATAAACTCCATTATCTCGAGAAATTTCTTTTTTAGTTCTAACAACCACAGCTTTAACTACGTCCCCTTTTTTAACTTCCTTTCTTGGGGTAGCTTTTTTAACAGTAGCAACTATAACATCGCCAACAGTAGCGGTTGGTCTTTTACCGCTTCCTAAAACTCTAATACATTGAATAATATTTGCTCCTGTATTATCAATAACTTTTAATTTAGTTTCTGGTTGAATCATATATATCTTTTAATCTAAAACTTTGATTAATCTCCACTTCTTATCTTTAGAAATAGGGCGACATTCTTCAAAAAGAACTTCTTGACCTTCTTTAGCCCTATTTTCTTCATCATGAACTTTATATTTTTTGTGGACTTTATATCTTTTTTTGTATAAAGGATGCATTTTTGTTCTTTCTACCTTAACAACAATTGTTTTGTCCATTTTATCAGAAACTACTTGTCCTTGAAATCTTTTTTTTGCCATAAAATTTATTTATTATTTTTGTTTTGATTTAAAACAGTAAGAATACGAGCTATATCTTTTCTAAGATTTCGAATTTGTCTTACATTTTTTGATTGCTTTAAAGAGACATCAAATCTTAAACCACGCAATTTTTCTCTTTTCTCCTTTAAAAGAGAATTTAATTCATTCTTGCTTTTTTGTCTTAATTCTTTAACTTTCATAATTTATTTTTTCTTAATCACTTTTGTTTTAACAGGTAATTTATGTGATGCCTTTTTAAAAAGCTTTCTTGTAGTAGCTTCATCAAGACCAGCTAATTCAAAAATGATTCTACCTGGCTTTACTGGAGCTACAAAATGATCAAGCTCACCTTTACCACCTCCCATAGGGAGTTCTAAACCTTTTTTAGTAACTGGTTTATCAGGAAAAATTCTAATCCAAAGTTTACCACCTTTATCAAAATTCCTAACAAAGACCTTTCTACAAGCTTCAATTTGTCTTGAAGTAATCCATTTAGGCTCCATTGATTTAAGAGCGTACTCTCCAAATTCAATAGTGGTACCTCGACCTGCTACGCCTTTGTTGCGGCGACGTCCTTTTTGGGTTTTTCTATATTTTACCTTTTTCGGCATTAACATAAATGTATATTAAAATTAACTATTTATTTTTCTTAGATTTTTTATTTTTTTTCTTTTTATTTTTCTTGTTGTTCTTGTCTTCTATTTTTACTTCTCTACCAAATTTCTTACCACGATAGATCCAAACCTTAACTCCGATAGATCCATAAATTGTAGCTGCAACCCCCTTAGCATAATCTATATCTGAACGAAGAGTATGAAGAGGTAACTTACCCCAACTTAACTTTTCAGTTCTTGCAATATCTGTTCCAGCTAAACGACCACTAACTTGAACTTTTACTCCTTTAGCGTCAGAGGATTTTACATCTCTAATAGCTTTTTTAATTACTCTTCTGTAAGGAATTCTTTTTTCTAAGCCTTCAACAATATTTTCTAATACTACTGAAGCTGAAAGCATTGGATTATTTTCTTCTACTACATTAACTTCCAGTTTATGTCCTTTTTCTAAAAATTTATCTCTTAATTTATCTTTAAGTTTTTCAATTTGTGCACCACCTCTTCCAATAACAAGACCTGGTTTAGCAGTATGAATAGTAATATTTATCTTTTTAGCTAATCTTTCTAATTCAATTCTTGATACTCCTCCACCCTTTAATTCTTGTTCTAAAAATTCTCTGATTGCTAAATCTTCTTTTAAAAGTTTTCTATATTCATTTTTATTACCAAACCATTTTGAATCCCATTTTTTTATAAAGGGAATTCGAAATATTTTTGGATTTATTTTTCTACCCATATATTTTAATTAAATTAAACGTTTTTTCTTCTAAACATCTTTTTAACAGGATGACTTTTCTTTTTTTGGTTTTCTTTGTCTATTCTATCTTTATCTTTTGGTTTTTGTTCTTTGCCTTTTGAAATATCATCTTTATCTGAAATTTCATCTTTTGAAACTTCTTTAATATCTGGCTCTTCTATGGTTTCACCTGTTTTCTTCTTAACAGCTCTTTTTTCCTTTTGTTCTAAAACTATTTCAATATGAGACCTTCTTTTTCTAATAAGCATAGCCCTACCCATTGCTCTAGCTTTTTGTCGTTTTAAAGTTGGTCCTTCATTAACAATAATGTTTTTAACAAATAAATTATCTTCATCCATATTAAAATTGTGTGTTGCATTAGCAAGAGCTGATTTTAAAGCTTTTAAAATGATACCAGAGGCTTTTTTTTGAATAAATTCCAATTGATTTAAAGCTTTATCTAGATCCATACCTTTAACTGCATCGGCTACTAACCGTGCTTTTTTTGGTGAAATATGTTGATAATTTGCTCTTGCTTTTACTTCCATTTTATTAAAATTATATTAATTGTCTAATAATTCTAAGATTAATTTGCTTTAAAAGTTATTTAGCTATTACTCTAATTCATCCAATTCTCTTTGCATTTTACCACCATGCTTTATAAACTTTCTTGTATGGGCAAACTCTCCTAGTTTATGGCCTACCATATTTTCAACTATTAAAACAGGGATATGCTTTCTACCGTTGTGAACTTTTATGGTATAACCAACCATGTCAGGAGTAATTGTTGATTCTCTTGACCAAGTCTTAATCTCATCTTCTCCCCTTTTAGCATTTTTAATCTTTTTTTGTAGTTTAGGGTCCACCCAAGGTCCCTTTTTAAGTGATCTACTCATAATTTATTTTTTCTTTTTCTTTTTAACTCTTCTTCTTATTATAAATTTATTAGTTTGTTTTTTCTTTTTTCTAGTTTTAACTCCAAATGCAGGTTTGCCCCAAGGAGTTCTAGGATAATTTCTACCAATATGGCCAGCTCCTTCTCTACCACCATGAGGATGAGCAACTGGAGCCATAACTTTACCTCTAACTGAAGGTCTGATTCCTTTATTTCTCTTTCGACCAGCTTTTCCCCATCTCATAAAACGCCACTCAGGATTAGAAACTTGTCCAATTGAAGCACTAGCATTTAAAGGAATACGTCTTATTTCGGTTGAGGGAAATTTAACTTGAGCATATTTTTCTCCTTTTGACATTAAAGTAGCAGCTGCTCCAGCTGAACGAACAGCTTTACCGCCTTGATTTGGAGTAAGTTCTATATTGTAAATTTGAGTTCCGGTTGGAATAAATTCTAAAGGCATTCTATTGCCAGGCTTAACAGGGATACTTTTCTTAGAGCTTAAAACCTTATCCCCTACTTTTAGATCAGTTGGGGCTATAATGTAAGCTTTTTCTCCATCTTTGTAAAAAATCAGAGCAATATTTGCAGTTCTGTTTGGATCATACTCAATTGCTTTAACGTCCCCAGGAACATTATGCTTGTCTCTTTTAAAATCTACTATTCTAATAAAGCGCTTATGGCCTCCACCTTGGTGCCTAACAGTGATTTGGCCTTTACTTCTTCCAGCTTTGGCTTTTTTTGTCTTACGCAAAGATTTAGGAGGTCTTGCTTTTCCTAACCCCCGCGTATTTATCACGCTTGCTTTTCTCCTTGATGGAGTTGTAGGTTTGTACTTCTTTAGCATAATATATTATTTTTTTCTTACAAGTTCGATTTTATCTCCTTTTTTTAAAAAGACTAAAGCTTTTTTTCTATCTTTTGTTCTTCCTTGAGTTAAGCCTCTTCTAATTGACTTACCAGGTATTTTGATTGTTCTTACCTTTTCCGGCTCTACGTCGAAAACTTCTTTAACAGCTTTTTTTACTTCTATTTTATTAGCATCTGGTTTAACATAAAAACTATAAACCCCTTCTGATTGAAGCCTGGTTGCCTTTTCAGTAATAACTGGTTTTATTAAAACACGGTGAGCAATCCCTTGAGAAGAGATTTTCTTTTTAGATTTTTTAGGCTTTTTATTTTTTGATTTTTTAGGCTTAGACTTTTTAGCTTTTTTTTCTTTCTTTTTCTTAGATTTTTTCTTTTTGTCCTTTTTCTTTTTTTTCTTTTTATCTTCGTCCTTACCTAATACTTTATTTACTAAACTCATAAAATATTATTTATATTGTTTTTCAAGTTTTTTAATTCCGTCTACGGTTGTTATAAGGTAATTAGATTTTAAAACATCTAAAACATTAATATCACAAATTGGCTTAATAGAAAGGCCAGAAATATTTCTGGCAGCTCTAATTACTTTTAAATCCTTCTCTGGTAAACTGAGAAGGACTTTTTTGTTTTTGTATTTATTATTATCTGCTTCAATATCAATAATGTTTTTTAAAATTGAATAAAAAAGTTTTGTTTTTGGTTTTGAAAGATTAAATTTATCTACTAAAACTAGTTTATCTTCATCTACCTTATCTGTCAAAGCCATAAACAAAGCTTTTCTTTTAACTTTTTTGTTCACTTTTTTTGTAAAGTTGCGGCCTTTTCTTGGCCCAAAGGTAACTCCACCACCAACCCAAATAGGAGAACGGTTTGATCCGTGCCTAGCTCTACCAGTTCCTTTTTGTCGCCAAGGCTTTCTACCACCACCACGCTTTTCAGATCTTGTTTTAGTATGAGCAAAGGCATGTCTTTTATTTGATTGTAAGGCAGTTACTACTAAATGAACTAGATTCTGGTCAATATCAATATCAAAGATATCAGAAGATAGTCGCTTCTTTTTTAGTTTTTCTCCTTTTTGATTGTAAACTTGTACTTGAGCCATAATTAAGCAACTTTAATCTTTAAAAGAGTTCCTCTACTGCCTGGAACTGAACCTTTTATAAAAAGTATGTTTTTGTCTTCATCTTTTTTTACAACTTCTAAGTTTGTAATTGTTATTGTATCTCCTCCTGTTCTACCTGCCATTTTTTTATTCGGGAAAACTCTTTCAGGGTCAGTAGCGCCAATAGAACCTGGAAATCGAGTGTGGCCTTTGTTGTGACCATGACTTTTTGGAAAACCAGAAAAGCCATGTCTTTTCATTACTCCTTGAAAACCTTTTCCTTTTGAAGTACCAGTTACTTTTAATTTATCTCCTTTATTAAAATCTTTTATTGTGATCTTATCTCCTTTATTAAAATCTTCTGGCTTATTTTCTAACCTAAATTCAGTTAAGTATTTAAAAGCTTTGCCTTTTTGGTGATTTTTTAAATTCTTTTTCTTTTTTTCAAAACCAAGTTGAACGGCCCTGTATCCGTCTTTGCTATCTTTAGTTTTTACTTGAGTAATTTGGCATGGTCCAGCTTTAACTTTTGTTACTGGAACTCTTTTGCCATCCTCAAAAACTTGAGACATTTCTAATTTTTTACCAACTATAAATTTCATATTATACTTTTATTTATTAGAAAATAAAAATCCGCTTGGCCTAGAAAAACCTTAAATAACCAACCGGAGAAATTAGGTTAATAAAACTAGCCCTTATTATAACCTCCGAATAATAAACAAATGTAATTTTGGCATTTTTTTAGCCAACATTAATATTTATTAAATCAAAAATTAAAACTACATTTTAATTTCTACATCAACTCCAGCTGGTAAATGCAGTCCTCGAAGTATTTCTAGAGTTTTTTCACTAAAGTCAACAATATCAATAAGGCGTTTGTGAATTCGCTTTTCATATTGATCCTTTGAGGCCTCATGAACAAATGAAGACCTATTAACAGTATATTTTTTTACTTTGGTTGGTAAAAAAATAGGACCAATAATCTTTGCATCTGTTCTAGACAAAGATTCAATAATCTTTTTCAAAGCTTCATCAATCACCCTATGATCGTATGATTTGACTTTGATTCTAATACGAGGTTTTGAATTTTTATTTTTTTTCTTATTTTGTTTTTTCTTATCAGCCATTCTTCCTAATTTTAAATAAAGAACTTACTAACTTATTAAGTTATAAATTAAATTTAAATTTTTTATAGATATATCGCGGCTCGTCCCTCTTTGTTTGAAATTTGAAAATTTCATAACAAATTAAGAGGCGAGCCACGAAATAGATTATAAGATAAATTATTTTATTTGTCAATCTTACTAACTACTCCAGCACCTACAGTTTGACCACCTTCTCTAATAGCAAACTTTTGCTTTTCTTCTAAGGCAATAGATTTGTAAAGCTTTACCTTAGCATTAACAGTATCACCTGGCATAGCCATTTCAGTATCTTCTGGTAGTTCAATTTCACCAGTTACATCAGTGGTTCTAATGTAGAACTGAGGCTTGTATCCACTAAAGAAAGGAGTGTGACGACCACCTTCTTCTTTAGAGAGGACATAAATTTGAGCTTCAAACTCTTTGTGAGGTGTAACAGTTCCTGGTTTTGCAAGAACTTGACCTCTTTCAATGTCATCTCTTTTAATACCACGTAAAAGGATTCCAGCATTATCACCAGCTTGTCCTTCTTCAAGAGACTTTCTAAACATTTCAATACCAGTGACTACTGTTTTTTGAGTCTCTCTAAGACCAACGATTTCTACTTCATCTTTAACGTGAACTTTTCCTCTTTCAATTCTACCAGTTCCAACGGTTCCTCTACCTTCAATAGTAAAGATGTCTTCAATAGGCATAAGGAATGGTTTATCAACATCCCTTTCTGGTTCTGGGAAATGATCATCCATAGCATCAACCAAATCAAATATTGGTTTGCAAACTTCATCTTCCTTGTCACCAGAAGCTTTTTCTAAAGCTTTTAAGGCAGAACCCTTAATAATAGGAGTGTTTTCACCATCATAATCATACTCTTCAAGAAGATCTTTAACTTCTTCTTCTACTAATTCTACTAGTTCTTCATCTTCTACCATGTCAGTCTTGTTCAAGAATACTACGATTCTTGGAACACCAACCTGACGTGCGAGTAAAAGATGCTCTCTAGTTTGTGGCATTGGACCGTCAGTAGCAGAAATTACTAAAATTGCACCATCCATTTGAGCAGCCCCGGTAACCATATTTTTAACATAATCAGCGTGACCAGGACAATCAATATGAGCATAGTGTCTGTTATCAGTTTCATACTCAACATGAGCAAGAGCAATAGTAATTCCTCTTTCTTTTTCTTCTGGAGCATTATCAATTTGGTCTATACTTTTATCGTCAACTTGATAACCAGCAGCATTTAAATTTTTAAGCATTGCTGCGGTTAAAGTGGTTTTACCATGGTCAACGTGACCAATAGTTCCCACATTAAGATGTGGCTTTCCTCTTTTAAATTGTTCTTTTGCTGCCATAATTTTTTTATTTAGTCAAATTAATTTTTATTGAATTTAGGGTATAAATTTTAAAGTAAAATATACTCTAAGACCTTTTTATTTATTATATCAAAAAAATTTTTATGTGCAACTTTTTCCGTTACAAGTTATCAACAATTATAACAAAACTTGTTTTAATATGTCAAGGGGTTAATTCTAAATAATAAATTGTATTTCTCTTTTCCTTTTTCAGGCCTTAAATTTTTTAAAAATAAAAGGGGGCAATAGCCCCTTTTTTATTTAATTGATCACAATCTTCAATTCAGCTGCCAATATTAGCAAAAACATTATAAAACCTATAGTAAAGGCTTGTCTTTTAACTTGCCTTTTAGTTTTATAACCTCGGACCTTAACTTGGCGTTTATAATAAAATATTCCTGAAAATATAGGAAATAAAATTAAAACAGCTAAACCAATTAAAAGTTTCATAGATCCTCCTTTTTTATTTTAAAGTTAGTTTAAAAATAACACAGATAATAAATTTGTCAATTATTTTATGCATTCCGGCGGTCTAACCGCCCTGTGGTGAACCCTAGAGGTTAACCAACTTTATGTGTTTAACTTTAGCACCTTTCAAGAGTTTTGTCAATTTAAAAAGGGGCTAACAAGCCCCTTTTTATAAACAAAAAATAACTTTTTTATAATACTAATCTTCTAATTCATCATCAGCATAAATAGAAGCCATATCATATTTCTCATAATCAAACAATTCCGAATCATTAAAAAACCTATTAATTTCTTTTTTAGCAGTTTCAAGAGAATCAGAAGCATGAACAATGTTGTGTTGATGACTCATTGAAAAATCTCCCCTAATAGTTCCTGGCTTTGCCTTTCTACCAATAGTAGGACCACATAAATTTCTAACTGCTTTTATAGCTCCCCTACCCTCTAAAACAATAGCTAACACTGGAGAGTCTTTCATAAACTCAACTAAATCTTTAAAAAACTCTTTTCCTTTATGTTGGCTATAATGTTTTTCTAAAGTTTTTTCACTAAGTCTCATCATTTTTAAACCAACAATTTTTAGACCTTTTCTTTCAAAGCGAGAAATAACCTCTCCTAAAAAATTTCTTTGAAGGGCGTCTGGTTTTAATAAGATTAATGTTTTTTCCATAATTAATTTGATTTTAAAAATAATTTATTATCCTTTGTAAAAAATATTATATCACCTAAAATTTTTGTTTGCAAGATTTTAGCTTCAACCTTTTTACTATTATCCAACACTCGCGGATTTGGATGACCAAAATTATTTTCACCAACTGAAATTACAAAAAACTCAGGATTAACCCTTTTTAAAAAATTTATTCCTGAAGAAGATTTTGAACCATGATGACCTGCCTTTAAAACATCTGCTTTTATATTCTTATAAATATCCTTTATAAAATTCTCTGCCCTTTTATCAGCATCCCCCATTAATAAAAATTCATGAGATTTATAATCAAGCAAACTCACAATTGAATAAAAGTTTTTGTCTTTAGAATAATTATTAAAAGCTTGAATGGGCCATAAAAATTTTAAATTTAAATTTTTTCCTAATTTAAGATTATAAAATTCATTCACAATTTTAAATTCAACTCCTTTTTTCTTACCAATCTCTTTCAATCTTTTAAAGGCTGGAATTTTGTTTTTATCACCATTTATAAAAACTTTATTTACTTTGTACCTTTTTAAAACTTCAACTAAACCCATTAAATGGTCTTTATCAGGATGAGTTAAAATAATATAATCAATTTTCCTTTTAAAAATAGGAATATATTTATCCAACTTAAAAACAAGCGATTTATCAGGTCCGCCATCTATTAAAATTTGTTTTTTATTTGGAGTCTGAATTAATATACTATCTCCTTGACCAACATCTAAAAAATTAACCCTTAAAGAACCAAACTCATTTAAATCAGTTAAAATCGTTAAATAGCCTAACATAACCAGACTACAAAACAAAAGCAAAACTAATATCCAAATTAAATAATTTTGACTAAATTTATTTCTCATTTAAATTATTTAAATTTTTAAAAATAATAAATATTATAACAATATAAAAACCAACCACTCCCAACAACGGAAAGCTAGAAAATATAAAAGATAATAAAGGAATATCAGAAACAATTTTAACCACCAATAAAATATAAGTTAAAAATAAAAATACTGGCCAAACAAAAATACTTCCCAAGCTCATAAATATCAAACTGGTTATTAAAAGTAAAAATCCAAAAATCATTACTAAAGGAATAATAAATAGGATTAAAATATTTGATATTGGTGCAATTAAGGATAAGTTACCAAAATAAAAAAGCACTAAAGGTAAAACCATTAATTGAGCTCCTAAACTAACTGACAAATAAGAGCGTACGGGTAAAAACTGAAAATCAGGTATTCTTTTTAAAGCTTTTTTAAATAAAGGCGTTAAAAAATAAATTCCCAATACTGCTAAAAAAGAAAATTGAAACCCGATATCCCAACCTAATAATTTTGGGTTTACAAAAAGCATTAAAAAAGCAGCTAATAATAAAACCTTTAAAGACTCATGGGATCGACCAAGTTTTTGAGACAATAATAAAACTAATCCCATAATAGAAGCCCTAACTGCTGAAGCAGGTGCTCCTACCAAAATTACAAAAAAACTTATAAAAACCAATGTTAAAATAAGGCTTAATTTAGAATCTAATTTAAATACTTTTAAAAACAAAACCATTAAAATACTTATCAAAATTGCAATATGAAGACCAGAAATTGCCAAAACATGTGAAACTCCAGCCCTAGCAAAACTATTACGCAGACTATCAGGCATTCCTTTTTTGTATCCTAAAATTAAAGCGTTTAAAATACTACTTTGTGGTTCAGGTAAAAACCTATTAATAATCCTTTTTGACTTTTGTCTAATCTTTAAAATGTTTTTATAAAAGAACGACTGACTTTCACCTACTTTTTCAATTTCAGGATAATAACAAACAGAATAAACCCCAAAGCGAGCTAAATACATTTTATAATTGAAATCATTAAAATTTTTAGGTTTTTGAATATAACCTTTAATTTTTAAAATATCACCATATTTATAATCGCTATAATTTCTAACACTAATTAAAACTTTTCCTTTAATATTTTTTTGGTTTATTTTAATATCTCCAATAAATAAATTTTCTTTTTTAATTCTTTTTTCCACCTCCTTTACTACCCTACCTTGAAATGAAATACTTTGATTATTATAAAAATTTATATATTGAGAATTATCTTCAGGAAAACTTAACTGGTACCAAAAAATACCAAATAAAAAAATTCCCCCTAAAATGATCCATTCTTTTTTAAAGTTTCTTTTAAAATATAACAATATTAAAACCAAGACTACCAAAGGGAAATAAATAAAAAAAGGAATCGGCAAAAAACTAGCAAAGCCAACTCCTAAAATAAAAAATATAATAAAAAATAAACTAAATTTTGATAAATTAACCTCCATTTAAATTACTTATTCTTATTA
>CAZGUY010000004.1:5927-39560 GCA_964528795.1 uncultured Gammaproteobacteria bacterium | reverse complement strand
TACTCCCGCGTAAAATTATTTCAAAGCTTGATCTTTTAAAAACTTTATAACTTTTCTATTAGTTAACAAGTCTTTTAGATATCTTCTACTATTTTGTTGCTCCAAGTTTTTCAACATCTTTTCTTGTCCTTTATAAGATTTTTTTAGCTTTTCTACTTCTTGATCAATTTCTTTATCAGAAACTTTTATATCTTCTTTGTCAGCTATTTTTTTAATAGCTAAGGCCGTTTTAATTCTTTTTTTTGCTTTTGGTTTAAAGTCTTCTCTTAGTTCTTTTTCAGTTTTATTAATGCTTTCCAAATAATCATCAAACTTAACTTGACCAGGTTGAGAAGATCTTTGAAGAGAAGCTTTTAATTCTCTTATCATCTTATCAATCTCATGTTCTACTAATTTTTCTGGTATTTCATCAAATTCAGATTTTTTTACTAATTTTTCCAATATTTCAGATTCTATTTTTTGCTCTTTTTTGTTTTCTTTTTCTTTTTTAATATTGTCCCTGATTTTACCTTTTAATTCTTTCATAGTTTCAAAATCACCAAATGATTTTGCAAAGTCATCGTTTAATTCAGGAAGTTTAACTTTATAAACATCTTTTATTTTAGCTTTAAAGTCAATTTTTTTACCAGCTAAATTATCATCATAGTGATCGTCAGGATAAGTATGAGAAAATTCTTTTTCATCTCCTGATTTCACTCCTTTTAAGTTTTCATTCAAGCCCGGCATTGGAGCTTGTTTACCAAGCACAAAAGAATAATCTTCTATATTACCATCTTTTAAAGGTTTACCATCTTTGCTTAATTCTAAATCAAGCTTAACCTTATCCCCTTCTTTTGCTTTTCTATCAACTTTTTCTTCAGTGCTTCTTGATTGACGAAGACGATTAAGGGTAGATTCTATTTCCTTGTCTTCTATTTCTATTTTTTCAGGCTTAACTTTAATATCTTTGTAATCACAAAGTTTTGCTTCTGGTAAAAGAGGAATTCTTAACTTAAATTCAAAAGGATTACCTTCAGCAATTTTCAAAACTTCAACCTGAGGAGGACCAGCTGGTTCTAAATCTTCTTTTTTTATAATAGAAAGATAGTGTTCGTTTATGGCTAAACGAGCCACCCTTTCAAAAAGCTTAGATTTATCTACGTGTTTTTTAATTTCTTCTTTAGGAGCTTGGCCTTTTCTAAAACCATCTATGTCAACCTCTTCCCCTAATTTTTCATAGGCTTTTTCAAATATAGGTGACATTTCTAAGGCAGTAAGTTTCACCTTTAGCTCCTTGGTGTTATTCTTAAGATCTTTACTTTCAATTTTCATAAAATTTAATCAAAATTTAATTTGTTAATAAAAAAGTTATTTATTTATAATTGATTTAATATATTTTTAATCATTTTCTTTAATTGAGGCAAATCTTTGACTATCACTTTCCATACTCTTTCCATATTAACTCCAAAATATTCATGTATTAAAATATCTCTCATTCCAGCAATTTTTCGCCAAGGAACATTAGGGTGTTCTTGTCTAAAGCTCTTAGGCATACCTTTAACTGCTTCCCCAATAATTTCTAATCGCCTTAAAACAGAATCCTGGATTTGCTGATTTTTGTAAAATTCTGACTCTGATACTTCACTTGTATATTGTTCTATTTTTACAATGCTATCTAAAACATCATCAAGGTAAACCCCAATCTTTTTATTTTTATCCTTCATAAAATTGGAACTTGCTTTTTTAATATATCTTGTTTTAACTTAGGCTTTACAGTATTATACTCAACTAAATCTATTGGCTTATTTAACTTATCTTCTAACTTTAATTTTAATTCTATAAAATCTAACAAACTAATATCTTTATTAATTTCTACTAATAAATCGATGTCACTACTTGAATCATTTTCATCTTTAGCAAAAGATCCAAAAATTGAAGCCTTAACCACTCCATATTCATTTAAAATAGGAGTAATCTTTTTCTTTATTTCTTTAATTTTGTTAGATTTTTTACTTTTCATGTAAATTTATAATACCAAAAATAAATTAATCGTCAAGGGAAAAATAAATCAATATTAAAGTAAAGGAGCAATAATTAAAGCAATAATAGCCATAACCTTAATCAAAATATTTAAGGCTGGTCCAGCACTATCTTTAAAACTATCTCCAACCGTATCTCCAACAACAGAAGCTTTGTGAGCATTAGAATTTTTACCTCCTAAATTGCCTTCTTCAATATATTTTTTAGCATTATCCCAAGCTCCCCCTGAATTAGCCATCATTATAGCTAACAAAAAGCCAACCACCACCGAGCCAATTAAAAATCCGCCCAAAGCTTCTTTACTAATTAAAAAGCCAACCAAAACAGGAATAACAACTGTTAAGATTCCTGGTAATATCATCTTTTTTAATGAATTATTGGTAGATATTTTAATACAATGATTATAATCAGGTTTAGCTTGAGCCTGCTTTAAACCTTTAATTTCTTTGAATTGTCGTTTAACTTCATCTACAATTTTGGAAGCACTACTTGAAACAGCTCCCATAACCAAAGATGAAAATATAAAAGGCATCAAACCTCCAAGCAAAACTCCTATCACAACATTAGGCTCATTTAAATCCAAAACATTAATACCTGCTATTTTAGAAAAACTAATTGATAAAATTAAAGCTGTTAAAGCAGCTGAGCCAACTGCAAAGCCTTTTCCTATGGCAGCAGTAGTATTGCCTACTACGTCCAATTTTTCCGCTCTAGACCTTATTTCTTGCCCCATATTAGTCATTTGAGCTATACCAGCTGCATTATCAGCTACTGGCCCATAAGTATCAGTTGCTAGGGTGATAGCTAGGGTCGAGAGCATACCCACTGCCCCAATACCAACTCCGTAAAGTCCAGCCAATTCAAAACAACTAAATAAAGCTGCTCCAATTACAATAGTAGGTAAAACCGTACTTTTCATTCCTAAACTAATTCCAGCAATAATATTTGTTCCAGCTCCTGAGCTAGAGCTTTGAGAAAGATCTTTAGTATGAGAATATTTTGAAGAAGTAAAATATTCTGTAAAAAAACCAATTAAACTACCCGCTACAAGACCAATGACAGCTGAGCCAAACAAAACAAATGGTTTATCAGATAAAAAATAAAATAATAAAAATGAACCAATAATTACTAAAATTCCTGCTACCCAAACACCTAAATTTAAAATCTTTTGAGGATCATCTCCTTTTGACATATTAATAGATAAAGAACCTAAAAGACTAGCTATTAAACCAACACAAGCTAAAAGCAAAGGCAATAAAACTACCAAATTACCAAACAAAAAACTAAGACTCACCCCTAAAACCATTGTAGCTATAATAGAATCAACATAACTTTCAAAAAGATCTGAACCCATACCAGCAACATCTCCAACATTATCTCCAACATTATCAGCTAAAGCGGCAGGGTTTCTTGGGTCGTCTTCTGCCAATCCTAGATCTATCTTTCCTACTAAATCAGCTCCTATATCAGCTGCTTTTGTATAAATTCCTCCCCCTACCCTAAAAAACAAAGCTACCAAAGAAGCTCCAAAACCAAAACCATAAATTATCTGAGGATCTTTAAATATTATATAAAAAATAGCAATCCCTAATATACCTAAACTGGAAACAAAAACTCCCATTACTAAACCAGACTTGAAAGCAACTTTTAAGCCATCTAATATTTTTATTTTCACTTTTTCAACTGTTCTCACATTAGCTGTAGTAGAAACTCTCATGCCTAAAGTTCCAGCAATTGATGAAAACAAGGCCCCAAATAAAAAAGCTAAAGCTAGTTGCCATGAAATAAAAATTAAAAGTAGTCCACCTAAGACCAAAACAAATAAACTAAGCACCTTGTATTCTTGTTTAAGAAAAGTAATAGCTCCTTGCTTTATAAATGAAGCTATTTCTTTTTGCTTTTTACCTTGAATTTTTTGAGACTTAATATTTTTAATCAAAAATCCCGCTACAATTAAACCAATAACAGAAACTATAATAGGAACATATAACATAAATAAAAAAATTAATAATTTATTAATTATTAAATATTATTAAATACATTAATCATTAAATTGTCAAACTTATGGTTTGAAAATATTTATTTTCTTTCTTACTACTTTTGTTACTCCTTTGCTAGCATTTTTTAAAATTGTTCTTGGGTCGTATAAATTTTTATCTTTTAATTCCTTATCTAAACCAAGTCTAAAAGCTTGCCTTAATTCAGTATCTATATTTATAATTCTAATTCCGTTTTTTATAGTAGAAACAATGGAATCTTTCTTAATTTTAGAAGCACCATGGAGAACAAAAGGAATTTTAACCTTTTCTCTAATTTCTTTTAATCTTTTAATACTTAATTTAGGAGGCTTATTTTTTAGCTTATAAGTGCCATGAATGTTTCCAATTGATACTGCTAAAGTATTAACTCCAGTTTTTTCAACAAATTCTTTTGCTTTTTCAGGTATAGTATAAAATTTTTGAGGGTTTTGCTGAAATTCTTTTATGTCGGATGATTTTATGACTTGACCTAATTCACCTTGAACCCAAACATTCTTATCCTTAGCATAATCTACTACCTTTTTAGTGATTTTTACATTTTCATCAAAAGGCAAATTTGAACCATCTATCATAACAGAGGAAAAGCCCACATTAATAGCTTTTTTAATATTAGAAAAGTTTTTACCATGGTCTAAATGAATCGCTATTGGGATATCTATTTTATTAGCCAAATTCTTTACAATATTAAAAATACTTTCTGGTCCAGCATAATTTAAAGAAGTTTCACTGGTTTGAATAATTAAAGGAGATTTTTCAAGCTTTGCCCCTTTTATAATTGCTTTACTAAATTCTAAATTATGAGTATTAAAAGCTCCCAAGGCTTGATTTTTTTTATCTATTTTTTTAACTATTTCTTTAATGTGAACTAACATAATTAACTTTTAAATTTATTAGATTTTTTACAAATCTTTAAAAATTCTTTTGCATTTAAAGAAGCTCCCCCAATTAGAGTTCCTTCAATGGTAGGATATTTCATAAAAGATTCTACATTAGTAGAGTCAACACTGCCTCCGTATAAAATATAAATTTGATTTTCAATATCTTTTTGAGAAAAAAGATCAATTGTTTTTTGTAAAATTATTCTACTCATATACTCAATTTCCTCTGGATCAATAATAAGACCAGACCCAATAGCCCAAACTGGTTCATAAGCAATTAAAAGTTTGGAATCGCCTAATTTAATACCTTTAAGAGCTTTTTCTAATTGACTCAAAATTACATATTCTTTTAAACCTTTGTCTCTTTGAATTCTTGTTTCCCCCACACATACTATTGGAACAATATTGTGATCTAGGGCAGCATTAATTTTTTTATGAACCTGATTATAGTCTTCATTTAAGAATCGTCTTCTTTCAGAATGGCCCAAAATAACATATTCACAACTTAAATCTTTTAACCATTTTGGAGAAATCTCACCAGTAAAATCTCCTTTTGACTCCCAAAACATATTTTGAGCCCCTAAAGAAACTTTTGAATCTGATAAAATTTTGGAAAGACTAAAAAGATGAGTAAAGGGAGGACAAAGGGCTACATTAGTATTTTTTAAATTCTCTTTTTCTTTTTCAATCAAACTTTTAAACTCTTTAGCTAAATCAACCCCTTCATTTAAATCAAGATCCATTTTCCAATTTGCTATTATATTGTTCATAAATTTAAAAAATTATATAAAACTTATTACCCCAAGAGTTCCTAAACTTACTACAATACCGGCAATCAAAACCCCTATTGCAATGAGGTAAATGCTTTTCCAATAAGAAGTTCCAAAAATATAAGAAACTACTGTTCCGGTCCAAGCCCCTGTAAAAGGTAAAGGTATAGCTACTATAAGTATTAATAAAAGATCACCATAAATAGTATATTTTTTATAAAAACGCTTTCTTGTTCTTTTAAAAAGCCAGCTAAATAATTTATTAAAAAACTTAGACTTTTCCATTAAAAATCTTGCCCCTTTTTTCCAAAACCATACTAAGAAAAAAACTGGTACCATATTTCCTAAAACAGCCAACAAAAACACTAAAGTAGGTTTAAGGTTATAAACTGTTATTGCAATCGGAATAGTACCACGTAACTCATTAATTGGGGTCATTGATAGAAGAAACGTAATTAGTTCAGAAGACATACATTTTTATATTAACATAAATTTAATCTTAAGGTAAGTCTATCAACAGGTAGTCTATTTTACTGGCTTTTCATTTATTTGGTTAGCACTCCACCAAATCAAAGATTTTGCTTCTTGAAAACGAGATTTATCACTATCAGAATTTAGTACAGCTACAGCTAAATTTTTGTTTTCAAATTCACTAATCCCTACAAAACAATAACCACTTTCATCCAAATAACCAGTTTTTCCTCCTTTGAATTTAATAAAAGTATTTAAAAGCTCATCTGTATTTTTAACATTGTAAGGTACTTTTTGGCCATTTGAGTAAACCTGAAAAAAATATTTTTCCCTTTGAAGGGTCTTTTTTAAATAAGAGTTATTCATTGCCTCTTGTATTAAAACTATTAAATCATGAGCAGTGGAATAGTTTTTAGGACTAAGGCCAGTTGGTTCAATAAAATTACTATTTTTCATACCTAAATTCTCTGCTTTTTTATTCATAAGTTCAGGAAAAGTTTTACCATTTTTTTCAGTGATTCTAGCTAATGTTTTTAAAAGGTTATTTAAAGAACCAATTAAACCAGCATTAAAAATATCACTTACTTTCATTTTGTTCCCTGGTCTAACATTTAATTGCTTTGGTTGTAAACCACTTTCAAAAGCATCTACGCTAGTATAAGGAGATTCTTCTTGAAATTTAAAATCTTCTGGTTTTATTTCCACCATTTCATTCCAATCTAGGTTATTGTGTTCTAAAAACACTAAAGCGCTTACAAGTTTGGTGATACTAGCAATAGGTAAAACTAAATCTGGATTTTTTTCATATAAAACTTTATTATTTTTAGTATTTAAAACAATGGCACTTTTAGCACTAATCTGTGGACCATATGAAACAGGAAAGTTTTGATTTGGGGCATTAACAGCATTTGTTAGAAAACTAGCCCCATTTAAAAGATGGGGTGATATCAAAACTAATATTGTAGCTACAACTTGAGAAATCATTAATTTAAGATTTAATCTTTTTACCTAATAAATACAATGAATACCAAATCGGCTTAAACACAAGATCAAAAGTACCAGGATAGGTGGTTTTACTTGATCCAAAGCTGGTTTTAAACCTTGTTAAACCAGGCCATTTTTCTTTATCAATCCCCCAAAAATCATAATATTTTAAACCTTTTTGCTTTAAATCTTTAATAATCTTCCAATGCAAACGATGAGGACCCATTACTTTTCTATGCTCTCTTGATGAAGCACCGTGTAGGTAATAACCAAAATCCCTAAAAAAACCAACAATATGAGCTGCTATTGGAGTATTTTCAAAAAAAGCTAAATATAAATCTATATTATCAAGCTTTAAAAGTTTTTTATAATAATCATCAGGGTGAGCTTGAAAACCCTCCCTACTGGTAGTTATGTGAAGTAGGTCTAAAAACTTTTCTATATCTTTAAAGTTTTGGGATTTTTTTGTTGTTACCCCTTTTCTTTTTGCAAGACGAATATTATATCTTGTTTTAGAATGCATGTTTTTTAAAATATCTTCTTTGCTTGGACTTAAATCTAAAATAGCAGTTTTTTCGGGTTGGCGAGGCTTTGTTTTAAGAATCTTATATTTATCAGAATTTAATTTATTATTTTCTGGTTCTATTTTTAAAAAAATAGGATTGTCATCTTGAAATCTTTTTTTAATTTTTTCAACAAATTCAGAAAATATTTCATTTTTTTTGTCTTTATCTAACCCTTTTTTAAAAATCGGGCCTTTGGGAATATAAAGATAACTTTTATTAAAAACAAGATTTTTTTTAATAACTAAACCAGCTAATAAGATCTCCTTTTTGCCTTTTAAAGCAATAGGCTCAACCTGATTTTTTAAAGAATCTTGAAACTTTTTCCATTGCCAAGACTCTAAAAGATTAGCCTTATTTTCTTTTATAAATTTTTGCCATACTTTTTTGTCCTTAATAAGTTCTAAATTCATAAAGAAAAAATTAATTTTTTAAAAAATATAATTTTAATTATTTTTAACATATTTGAATCTAAATAATTTATCCTTCCATTCTTTAGCATAGTCCACTCCAATTCTTTTTAAGGCCTTTATATTATTAGAATTTATTTCAATTCCCCTATCTTCAATCCAAAGACCAGCTTTTTTATTAGCCGGCTTATTATTAAAGCTTTTATCAACATTTAAATGTTTAGTTAATTTTCCTGGACCAGAAATTGAAAACGTACCTCTAATTAAAATAGCAGCTGGAAACCCCTTTTCACGAGTTACAATATTTAACATATAATACATACCGTATATTAAATAAACATACCAAAATCCAGCTTTTCCAAACATTGGTTTTGTTCTTTTAGTTTTACCACGAGAGGCATGTGAAGCAAGATCATTTTTACCATCATAAATTTCTACCTCACTGATAATAAGAGCCCTTTTTCCTTTTACTAACCACTTTCCAATTAAGTCTTTAGCAACCTTTTTAGTATCACGATTAAAGAATTCTTTTTTTAAAATCTTTTTATTAGGAAAATCATAGTTTTCGGTATATAAAAGATGTGCTTTTTTTAGCACACCTCGGTTATATTTACCAAGATTTCCATCAGATTTAATAACACGATGACAAGGAATATCCGGATTTGTATTTTTAGCCAATATATTACCTACTACTCGATATGCTTTTGGCCGACCTGCCCTATAAGCTACTTCCTTGTAAGTTAAAACCTTGCCTTGTGGTATATTTTTAACCACCTTTTTAACTTCGTTTTTAAATTTCATATTTTAAATTACTTTTTTTGGTAAAGACCAATAAGTTGAGCTTGTTTTAAAACTTTACTTTTCATTGCTTTTTCTAAGTCTTTTTTACTAGCTCCTTCATTTAAATCAAGCTTGCTACTAAGAGCATACAACTTAAATCTATAACGATGACTACCACTTGGAGGGCAAGGGCCGCCATATTCTAATTTTCCAAAATCATTTTTACCCTGAAGAGCAACTTCTGGTTTAAAATCTTGCTCTAATTCTTTTTTATTTGCCGGAATATTCCATAAAAGCCAGTGAACAAAGGTTTGACCAGGTGCATCAGGATCATCAACTATTAAAGCAAAGCATTTTGTATTGTCTGGTATATTTTCAAATTTTAAACTTGGGCTTATATCTTTTCCTTGGCAAGTGAATTTAGTTGGAATATTTTCTTGATCTTTAAAAGCACTACTTTTGATTTTCATAAATTTTTAAATTAATTTATTAAATTTAACAATAAATTAATTATTTTTATTTTTTAAGTAAATAGTTTGAGTAGGATAAGCAAAAGAAGCTCCCAAGTCTTTAAACTCTTTTCTCATTTGAAAAAGTATTTTTTCATGAACATCTCTATAAATACTAAAATCAGGTGACTCTACAAAATAAACTGCTTCAAAATTTAAACTAGAATCACCAAACTCTACTAAATGAACTCGATCAAATCTAGCTAAATCAGTCTTATCAATAATATTAGAAACAATTTGTTTTACTTTTTCTAAATTTTCTTGAGATAATCCATATTCTAAACCAAATTCAAAAGATACCCTTCGATCATTCATTTTTTTAAAATTTTGAACCCTAGCTGAGGTTAAGTCTTTATTTGAAATAACAATTTCTTCTCCTTGAAGAGATTTTATTCGAGTAGTTTTAATGCCAATCTTTTTTACTTCTCCTTTATATTCTCCAATTACAATAAAATCACCTATCACAAAAGGTCTATCAAAATGAATTGCAAATGAAGAAAACAAATCCCCTAAAATGTTTTGCAAAGCTAAGGCAGCAGCTACCCCTCCAATTCCAAGACCTGCTATTAAGGAAGAGACATTAATCCCTAAATTAGATAAAATTAAAAGACCACCAAACACCCAAGTTATAGCCTTAAATATTTGACCCAAAAGTTTAAAAGAAGATTCATAACCCCGAGCTTTACTTTTTTTCGCAAGTAAATGATTAGTTATAATTTGAACTATAATTGAAACTTGATATACTAACCAGCCAATCATTAAAACAGTTAATCCTTTTTCTAAATTAGGGTGAACATATAAAAATTTTAGTCCTACATAAATACCAACATATAATAAAAACAAAAAACCAAAAGAACCAACAATTGAGATAACTAAATCATCAACCTTATTTTTTGTTCTTTTGGATAATTTTTTTAATCTGGCTAAAATAATTTCTTGAAATACTTTTAAAAAAGCAAAAATTAATCCAGTAATTACTAAAAGTGATAAATATTCAAAAACAGAATTACCTAAAAAATTATTTGTCCAAAAACCAACTGGTTGAAATATTTCTTGTAAAAACATAAAATTTATTTTTTAAATTTTAAATATATATTAAAGAGAGCGCCTATTTTTTAAAGATTCTTTTAAGGTTAAATCGTCAGCATATGATATTTCTCCACCTGAAGGTATGCCACGAGCAATTTTAGAAAGCTTTACTTTTTTATTTAACTGTTTATTCTTAGAAATCAAATCCCTAATATAGAGCATTGTTCCTTCTCCTTTGATTGTTGAATCTAAACCAAAAATAACTTCTGTTTTGTTGTCTCTTTTCTTGAGTCGGTCAATTAATTTTTTAATATTTAAATCTTTTCCACCAATGTCCTTGGTAGTATTAATAAGACCACCTAAAACATGATACAAGCCATCATAATCATGAATACTTTCAAAAACATTAATTTCTTGAGGACGAGCTACTACTAAAATTTTGTTGTGATCCCTGTCTTTATCAGAGCAAATATTGCACATTTTACTGGATGAGAAATTGCCACACTTTTCACAAAAAGATATTTTTTTTAAATTTACAATATTTTTTGCTAATATTTCTCTAGTCTTTTCTTTTTTTAATAAAAATAAAACAAAGCGTTCTGCAGTTTTGGGTCCAACTCCTGGTAATTGACTTAAGCTATTAATCAGATTTTTAATTTCTTTTGGAAAGCTTGCCATAATATATTTTAAAATGGTGAATCTTCATCTTCTTCAAAATCCTGGCCCCCATTATTGTATTGATCTTGGTGTTTTTTATCTAAATCCTTAAAACTAGCTATATCTTCATTAAAGTAAAGTAAAAACTTAACTCCAGCTGGACCATGTCTGTGCTTACCAATATGAATTTCTGCAATATTTTTTTCTTCTGGAGGACATTTTTTTATGCCCTTATCTCGGGCTTTCCTATATATAAACATTACTACATCAGCATCCTGCTCCAAAGAACCAGAAGATCGTAAATCTGATAATTTAGGAATGGCAGGAGTTCTCATTTCAGGAGAACGAGAAAGCTGAGAAAGGGCTAAAACAGGAATATCTAATTCTCTAGCTACCCCTTTTAACCCCCTAGATATTTCTGAAACCTCTTCTACTCTACCCGATCTATTTTCACTACCTGAACTCATAAGTTGTAAATAATCAACCACTAAAAGTCCTAAACCATGTTCACTTTGAAGTCTTCGAGCTTTTGTTTTTAATTCAACTAAATTTAAAAGAGGAGAATCGTCAATAAAAACAGGGGCATCAGATAATTTGTCAAAAGCTTCTCCTAATTTTTCAAAATCATTATTATCATCCTTATGAGAAATATTTCCTGTTCTCATTTTCCAAAGATTAACACCAGACTTAGCGCAAATCATTCTATCAGTAATCTGCTCTCTTGACATTTCTAAACTAAAAATACCTACTGGCACTCCTTCTTCTACAGCAGCATGACGAGCCATATCCAAAGCTAGAGCTGACTTACCAATAGAAGGTCTGGCTGCTAACAAGATTAATTCTGAAGGTTGAAGCCCAGCTAAAGCTTCGTCTAATTCTTTAAAACCAGTTGGCACCCCTCTTACTTTATCTTCTCCTTTATCTAATTTATCCATTCTTTCAAAAGCTTTATCTAGGGTCTCTTGTATACAAACAAAATTTTGTTTTAAAAATTTTTTTGAAACTGAAAATAATTTTTCTTCTGCCTTATCTAAAATATCAGTTGTATTACCTTCTTCAGTTTTATAAGCCATTTGAATGATATCAGTTGAAGATGAAATAAGTCTTCGTAAGGTAGACTTTTTTCTAACAATTTCAGCATAAGATTCTACATGACTTGCTGTAGGAACCATGTTGGAAAGAGTAGCTAAATAACTTCTACCGCCCACATCGTCTAAATTATTAGCTTCTTCTAATTTGTTAGTAGTACTTAAAATATCAATTGGCTCCCCATCTTTCCATAAATCAACCATAGCTTGATAAATTTTTTGATGCTTTTCTTTATAAAAATCTTTAGATTCTAAAATATCCGCCACTGTAACAATGGCGTCTTTATCAATTAACAAAGAACCAAGCAAAGCTTGCTCAGCTTCTATGTTTTGGGGTGGTAATTTTTCATTAATTGAATTATTTTTTGGCATAAGGTCTTTACATATTCTTTTTTTTAATATATACTAAATTTAAGAAAATAGCAAACTATAAAAAGCCACATATTTTTAACAAGTTTTAAACAAACTCTTATGGCAAAGACAAATGTACAAGGGTACACTGTTGAACACGATGAAAATGTAAAAAGGGGAGTTTATCACCTTGATCACGTCTTAAGCGCAGATGAGACAGAGTCTATGTTTAAAAATGCTAGAATGTCAAGCAGTATCAAATTTGAAGATAGAACTGGAAGAAATTATGTTTTAAAACATAAGCCATTTGGAAATTATACTCTTGAAAAAAGATAATCTATTATTGTGGGTCGCTAGCTCAATTGGTAGAGCATCAGCCTTTTAAGCTGAGGGTTCCGGGTTCGAGACCCGGGCGACTCATTTTTTTTATTTAAAAGATGTGTTATAATAGAGCCGTATGGAAAAAGCTATTTGGCACAACTTAACTCCAGAAAAAGTTTTAAAAAAACTGGAATCTAATCAAAAAGGACTTTCTCCTTCTCAGGTTAAAGAAAGATTTAAAAAATATGGACCTAATAAATTGCCTGAGAAAAAAAGATTTTCAATTGTTCAAATTATTATAGAACAATTTAAAAGTCCTTTAATGTATGTTTTGGTAATAGCAGCCCTTATTGCTTTGTCTATTGGTGAAACCACGGACATGATAATAATTTTAGGGGCTGTTTTTATTAATGTAGCTATTGGTTTTTTTCAAGAATTTAAAGCAGAAGAAACCTTTTCTCATTTAAAAAAGATGGTTAAACACAAAGCCAAGGTTGTAAGACGGTCTCAAACTGGCAAAAGTAATATTTTTACTGTTTTAACAAGAGAAGTAGTACCGGGCGATATTATCTCAGTTGAAGCTGGAGATATAGTAGCAGCTGACGCTAGAATTTTGCATGAAAATAATTTAGAAACAAAAGAAGCTGCCCTAACAGGAGAATCTATACCTTCTTCTAAGCAAACTAAGATCTTAGACAAAGAAACAAATTTAGCTGACAGAGAAAACATGATTTATGCTGGAACTTTAGTAACAAGAGGTTCGGGGAAAGCAGTAGTAGTAAATACTGGCAAAGATACTGAAATTGGAAAAATAGCTCACATGATAAAAACAACTAAGGAAGATAAAACTCCGCTTCAGAAAAAAATTACTAAGTTAGCTAAGGTGTTAGGTGTTATAATAGCTATTTTGTGTGTTGCCCTTTTTGGAATAGGCTTGCTTTTGGGTTTTGATTATTTTGAAATGTTTTTAGTTTCAATTGCAGTAGCAGTAGCTGGTATTCCAGAAGGTTTACCTATTGCTGTTACGGTTGCTTTGGCAGTTGGTATGCAAGCTATTTTAAAGAAAAAAGCTTTAGTTAAAAAGCTTATCGCCACTGAAACTCTAGGCTCTATTACTGTTATTGCTTCGGATAAAACAGGCACTCTGACAAGAGGAGAAATGGCAGTTTCTGATATATTACCTTTCAACGACACCATTTCAGAAACAGAACTTTTAAGGTCAGCAATGCTTTGTAACAATACTAGCCTTGAAAACCCAGATAAAAAAGATGGCCAAGCATGGAAATTAACTGGCAGCCCTACTGAAGTAGCTTTATTTCAAAAAGGTCTTGAATCAAAGATAGATTCTGAAAAACTTTTTCAAAAAAATAAAAGAATAGCTGAAATACCATTTGAGTCAGAAATAATGTATATGGCCACCCTTTATAAAACCAACACCAAAGATAAACATAACTTAATAGTTAAAGGAGCTCCTGAGAAAATAATAAAATTATCCAACCTTAAAGAAAAACAAAAAAAAGATTTATTAAATCAAATTAAAAAGCTTACTAAAAAGGGCTTAAGAGTTTTAGCTTTTGGAGAAAAAGAAATAAAGATTAAAGATAGTAAAGACATTCATATAGAGCATAAAGACACCAAAGACTTAAATTTTAAAGGCTTAATTGCTTTAAAAGACCCATTAAGAAGCGATGCTAAAGATACAATAGATGCTTGCATAAAGGCAGGTATAAGACCTATTATAATAACCGGGGACCACAAGCTTACAGCTCGTTCTATTGGAAAAGAAGTTGGTTTAATTCATTCAGAATCAGAAATTTTACAAGGTAATCAAATAGATAAACTATCCGACAAAGAATTACAAGAAAAACTAAAAACCACTTCTATTTTTGCCCGAGTCGAACCTAAGCATAAAATTAGAATTGTTGATGCCCTACAAAAGCAAGGTGAAACAGTTGCTATGGCAGGGGATGGTGTAAACGACGCCCCAGCTTTAAAGTCAGCCAATATTGGAGTGGCTTTAGGGTCAGGCTCTGAAGTAACTAAAGGAACAGCAGAAATGGTTTTATTAGATGACCGCTTTCAAACCATTGTTGATGCTGTAAAGCAAGGAAGAAACATATTTCATAATATTAAAAAAATAGTTTTATTTTTATTAAGTGACACCTTTACTGAATTTATATTAATTGCTGGATCTTTGCTTTTAGGTCTTCCTATCCCGCTTTTAGCAGCTCAAATTCTTTGGGTTAATATTATTGAAGATACCATGCCGGCTATAGCCCTTTCATACGAGAAAGAAGAGGAAGAACTTTTAAAACAAACCGATGATGAGAGATCCCACAAAATATTAGATAAAGAAATGAAAATTTTAATAGGTATTGTAGGAATAGTAACAGACGTCATTTTAGTTGCTCTTTATTATTATTTATATAAGTCGGGCTTTAATATGGAATACATTAGAACAATGCTTTTTGTAGCCCTAGGTATTGATACATTATTTTATGTTTTGGCCTGCAAAAATCTTAAAAAAGCTATTTGGCACTACAATCCCTTTAACAATAAATTTTTAAATTTTAGTATAGTATTTGGTTGGATAATGTTTTTTGTAGCTTTATATATTCCATTTTTTGAAAGGTTGTTAGAAGTAGTACCATTAAATGTACACGACTGGTTTATCCTCCTTACATTAGGTATATTAAAATTAATACTTATTGAGTTTGGTAAATCATTTTTTCTAATTGAAAAAGATAACAAATAAACTTTATGGCACTAATCTATATATTAGCAATTTTTATTGGCTGCTTTATACTTATCAAGAGTACTGATATTATAATTAGATCAATTAATTATTTAGCTAAGTATTTTAATATTTCAGAATTTGTAATTGCTTTTGTTTTGGCTGGTTTAGCTACTTCTTTGCCAGAACTTTTTATAGGTATTATGTCAGCTATTGAAAAAACTGGTGTTTTGTCACTTAGTAATATTTTTGGTTCTAACATTGCAAATTTAACATTAGTCTTAGGACTAAGTGTGATTGTAGCCAAACAATTTTCAAGTGAATCAAGAATGGTAAACAGAAATTTGATTTATGTTTTTATTTTAGTAGTTTATGCTGTTTTGTTATCTTTAGATGGGTATGTATCAAGAATTGACGGCATTGGTTTAGTAGTTCTTTTTCTTTTATATAACACTATTTTATTTTTTCAAAGCAAAGAATACGAAAAAAAAGCAGGTTGGGCAAGAAAGAAAAAATTAATAAAGCAGGTATTTTTACTTTTAATAGGTATTATTGTTTTAATTGCTAGTGCTCACGTAGTAGTTCAATCTTCTATTAAATTAGCCGAAATAATTAAAACTTCTATATTTTTAGTAGGTCTTATTTTGGTAGCTTTAGGTACATCCTTGCCTGAATTTATTTTTGGACTACGCTCATTTAAAACTGACCACAAAGATATGGTTTTAGGGGGTATACTTGGATCAGTGGCTAGTAATGCTACAATAGTTTTAGGGATTACGGCAATAATTTCCCCTATAATGATAAAAAATACATCTATTCTTTTTACAAGTGCTATTTTTATGATAGCTAGTTATATAATCTTTAGCATTTTAACTAAGACCGGGAAAAAGTTAGCTTGGCAAGAAGGTTTAATGCTTTTACTTTTTTATGTAATTTTCATTATAATCCAACCCATGATATAATAACATGATATAATAACATGATATAATAACATGATATAATAATAAATAATTAAACATTAATCTCTATCTCTAAACCCTAACTAAGCGATGTGGAAACTAAGTTCCCACATATGTCTAAATATTAATTAATTGATCAATAATAAAAATATGTCGCAATATATTCTCTTAAACAAAGCTAAAGAAAACCTTAACAAAAAAGTAACCTTAAAGGGCTGGGTTTTTAATTTTAGATCATCTGGCTCAATATATTTTCTCCAATTTAGAGATGGAACTGGCAAAATCCAAGTAGTAGCCTCTAAGGATAATATGGATAAAGATTCATGGGAAAAGTTAGACAATATCACAATTGAATCAAGTATTAAAGTAACTGGTAAAATATACAAAGATGAAAGGTCCCCTCATGGACTTGAGATGCAAGCTGAAAGCTTGGAAATAATTTCAGTTGCTGAAAGATATCCAATTGGGAAAAAAACTCATGGCACAGACTTTTTAATGAACAATAGACATCTTTGGGTTCGATCTGACAAGCAAAGATCCATCTTAAAAATAAGAGATGAAATAATTTTTGCTATTAGGGACTTCTTTAGAAAAAATGATTTTACTTTAACCGATGCTCCAATTTTAACGCCAACTTCATGTGAGGGAACAACCACCCTTTTTGAGGTAGATTACTTTGATGATCAGGCATATCTTAGCCAAACTGGTCAACTCTATATTGAGGCCTTAATTTATTCTTTAGGGAGAGTATATGATTTTGGACCTACTTTTAGGGCTGAAAAATCAAAAACTAGAAGACATTTAACAGAATTTTGGATGATGGATGCTGAGGCTGCTTTTGTAAAACATAAAGAAAATATGGAAATACAAGAAAGCTTAATTGAATATATTGTAGAAAGAGTTTTAAAAAACTGTAAAGAAGAGTTAAAATCTTTAGATCGCAATATTGAACCCTTAAAAAAAGTTAAAGCTCCTTTCCCAAGAATTACTTATACTAAAGCAATAGAAATTCTTCAAAATAACGACCAGGATATTGAATGGGGAGATGATTTTGGAGCTGAACATGAAACCATTATTTCTAAAAAGTACGATAAACCACTTATAGTTGAAAAGTATCCTGCTGAAGCAAAGGCTTTTTATATGAAAATAGATCCAGAAAATGAAAAACAAATTCTTGGCAATGATATGTTAGCTCCTGAAGGTTACGGAGAAATAATTGGAGGCTCAGAAAGAATTGCTGATAAAGAAACTTTAGAGAAAAAAATTAAAGAATTTGGTTTAGATAGAAAACCATTAGAATGGTATATAGATTTAAGACGTTTTGGATCTGTTCCTCATTCCGGTTTTGGGTTGGGAATTGAAAGAGCAGTAGCTTGGATTTGTGGGTTGGACCACATAAGAGAGACTATTCCATTCCCTCGTCTTTTAAATAGAATTAATCCCTAAAAATGAAAGAAAAAATTAATTTTGAGAATAATTTTAGCAAAGAACAAAAGGAAAAAATAGAAAAAATAAAAGACTTAAGACACTCTATTGTTAAAACGATAATAGAGAATAAAGACTATAATACCTTTTATGAAATAACTAAATCTTTTGAAGAAGAAAACTTAAAATCAAAAGATTGTTATCTTTACCATATTTTAATTGGAAGCTCTATTACTTTGCCGGAATGTGATTGTTTTGACTTAAAAGGAGATAAATCAATTCTAAAATTAGCTCAAAAAATATTAAAAGATATTAAAGATTAATTTTAACTTATATTATGGAAAGAATACAAATTATTAAAACCAAAAAAAAGATTGGCCAAAAAGTAAAGCTTGCCGGTTGGATTCACTTTAAAAGGAACTTGGGTAAAATAACATTTATTACTTTGCGTGATAAAACTGGGACAGTTCAAGTAGTTTGTCCTACTAAAAAACTAGATAAAAAAACTAAAGAAAAAATTGAAAATTTAAACCCTGAATATGTGGTAGAAATTATAGGTATGGTCAACAAAAGACCAGACAACCAAATTAAAAAGACCATGAAAACGGGTGAGTTAGAAGTGAAATTAAAAGATATTAAAATTGTATCAAAATCTAAAACACCTCCTTTTGAAATTAATAAAGATAGAAAAGTCAAAGAAGAACTAAGATTAAAATACAGATATCTTGATTTAAGAAGAAAACAAGTAAAAGAAAATATTGTTTTAAGACATAAAATTATAAAGGCTATTAGAGACTACCTTGATAAAAAGGGTTTTTTAGAGGTTGAAACTCCAATTTTAACTAAAGGAACCCCAGAAGGTTCAAGGGAATTTATTGTTCCTTCTCGTCTTTATCCGGGAGAATTTTTTACCCTACCTCAAGCCCCTCAACAATTTAAACAGCTTTTAATGATAGGAGGTATAGAAAAATATTTTCAAATTGCTCGCTGCTTTAGAGACGAAGGTACAAGGGGAAATCGTCAACCAGAGTTTACTCAACTTGATATTGAGATGAGCTTTATAAATCAAGAAAAAATTCTTAAATTAATAGAAAATTTAGTAAGTTCAGTTATTAAACAAGTGTTACCAGAAAAAAAGATCAAAACCCCTTTTAAAAGAATGACCTATAAAGAAGCAATGGAAAAATATAATACTGATAAACCAGACATTAGAAAAGATAAAAAAGATAAAAATACTCTAGCCTTTTGCTTTATAACCGATTTTCCATTATTTGAAAAATCAGAAACAGAAGATAAAATTGTTTCTGTTCATCATCCTTTTACTGCCCCTAAACCTGAAAGTATTTCCAAGCTTGAAAAAGACCCTTTAAAAGCAAAGTCGCTTCAATATGATCTTGTTTGTAATGGTCATGAAATCGCAGGCGGTTCTATTAGAATTCACAAAAAAGAATTACAAAACAAAATATTTGAAATCTTAAATATTTCTCAAAAAGAAATCCAAAGAAAATTTGGTCATCTTTTAGAAGCCTTTGAATATGGTGCTCCACCTCACGGTGGCATTGCTTTTGGCTTAGACCGATTAATAATGCTTTTAGCAAATGAGCCAAATATCAGAGAAGTTATACCATTTCCAAAAACCTCTGATAACAGAGACTTAATGATGGGTGCACCTTCTAAACTTCCAAAAGAAAATTTAAAAGAAGTCCACATTAAAATTGACCAAGACAACTAATTTTATGCAAATCATAAAAAAAGCATTCCAAAACCTAACAAGAAATAATTGGCTTTCAATAATAAGCATTTTAGTTATGCTTTTAATGCTTTTTTCAATTAGTTTTATATACACCCTAAATCAAGTAGGTGAAAAAACCCTTAAATCACTTGAACAAAAAATGGATATGGGGATATACCTTGAAACTGATGCTAATCCAGAAACAATTGATCTTTTAAAAAATGATTTACAAAGCTTGAATTTTGTAAAAGAAGTTAAATATTTAACTCCAACTGAATCTTTAGCTCAATTTAAAGAAAAACACAAAGGGCAAGAAAGTATTACTAGCTCATTAGAACAAATAGAAAAAAACCCTTTAGGAGGAACTATTAATTTAAGCTTTAGCGATTCCTCTCAATATGAAGAAGTGACTAAAATACTAAATCAGGAAAAATATCAAAATATAATTCAAAACAAAAACTTTCACGATTATAAACAAATTATTGAAAAGTTTAATAATGTCACTCAAAAAATATCAATCATTACCCTTATAATATCTATCTTTTTCATATTAATTGCAATGTTAGTAATATTCAACACTATTAAACTAGGTGCAATTTCAAGAAAAGAAGAAATTAAAATTATGAGGTTAGTAGGGGCAAAATCCAAATTTATAAGAGCTCCATTTTTACTAGAGAGTGCAATATATGCTTTTATTGCCTGGCTTATAAACGTTGGCCTTTTAATCCTTATTGCATATTATTCAAAAGATTATTTACAAAAATTTTTGGGCTTTGATTTTAATCTTTATAAATATTTTACAACAGAAGCTATTCCGTTTTTTGTAGGACTTTTAATATTTTCAATTGTAATTTCAATGATTGGAAGCTCATTAGCAATTAAAAAGTATTTAAAAGCTTGAATCTCATCTGTTAACCTTAAGGGTTCACATAGGTCCACATATATAAAATGAGCAAATAGGGACGAGGTTGAACCTGCACGAGCAATATAAGAGCTGGATTTTTCCAGCTCATTTTTTTTATTCTAAGCCCTAAGCATGGAGATCAAACCTCCATAGGGAGGTTTGATCTCCCCCAATGACCAGGTTCAACCTAGTCAGACTGCCAAACAATTGACAAAAGTCGTGAATTTAGTAAAATATAAACATATGGCCCGGTAGCCAAGTAGTAAGGCAGCTGTCTGCAAAACAGCTATGCGCGGGTGCAAATCCCGCTCGGGCCTTTTCTTTAAATTCTTTTATTTTTTAAAATGTCAAACCAAAACAATAACAACAATACAATGCTTATAATAGATGCTCAAGCTGTTTTGCATAGAGCTTGGCATGCCCTACCTAATAGTTTAACCGATAAAGAGGATAAACCAATAAATGCTGCTTATGGTTTTACTCTTCTTTTGTTAAAACTTTTAAAAAAATATTCACCTGAAAATATAGCAGTAGCTTTTGATACTAAAGGCAAAACTTTTCGCCATAAAAAATATAAAGAATATAAAGCAAATAGAGAAAAACAACCCCAAGAATTTTATGACCAAATCCCCAAGGCCAAACAAATTTTAAAGGGTTTTAATATTCCTATATTTTCTAAAAAAGGATTTGAAGCTGACGATATTATAGCTAGCATTATAAAATCTCAAAAACAAAAAAACCCTAATAAAAACTTTTTAATTGTAACTGGTGATCTTGATCTTTCCCAATTAATAGACGATCAAACAAAACTTTACTTTTTAAAACAAGGTGTTAGTAATCTCAAAGCCTTAGATAAAAAAGATATCCAAAAACGCTTTGGAGTTAAACCAAGTCAAATAATAGACTTTAAGGCACTTTGTGGCGATAGTTCGGATAATATACCAGGAGCTCCAGGTATTGGTCCTAAAACAGCAGCTAAGCTCCTTAAAAAGTATACTAACTTAGAGAACATATTCAAAAACTTAGATAACTTAAAAGAAAGATATAAAAATATTATTTCAGAGAACAAAGAACAAATTAAAAGAGCTAAAGATTTAATAACATTAAAGCATGAAATAAAAGATTTAGACTTTGATAGAATTAAAAATAAACATAAATATAATCCTGACAAAATTATAAAAACATTTAAAAACTTCAATTTTAAAAGCTTAATCAAACGAATTCATAAATTAGACAAAAAACAAGGTAATTTATTTTAATATGGTAATTTTTTTATACGGAAAAGATACTTACAGATCAAAAAAAAGATTAAAATTTTTAACAAACCGATTTATAAAAAAATACGGTCAAAATAATAATTTGAACATATCAAAATTAGAAGGACAAGAAATAAAGCCCCAAGAAATTAATAAATATTTATTTAGCAGGGGGCTTTTTTCTAATAAAAAATTAATTATAATTCATTCTATTTTTAATCCCTATAATCAAAAAACTAAAAAACTAGATAAACTTTCTAAAGAGCTACTAGATCCAATTAAAAGTATTGCCGACAAAGATCCAAAAGATTCTAATATTATTATTATTTGGGATAGAGGGATTAAGCAAAAAAACTTAAGCAAAAACCAAAAAAAACTATTTAAATTTCTTAAAAAACTAAAAGAAACCAAACAGTATAAATCTCTTTCTGATCAAAAAACTAAAAAATGGATCAAAAAACAGATCAATGAAAGAAATTATAAAATAACCACAAAGGCTACTTCTCTTTTAAATGAAATTTATGGAAATGATTTACACGCTTTAAACAATGAAATAAAAAAAATAACCAACCTAGACTTAAAAGATAAACTAATAAATGAAAAAACTATAAATGAACTAGTATTAAAAACCCCTAAGCAAACTATTTGGGACTTAACTGATGCGGTAGGAAGTAAAAATAAGAGTAAAGCTTTAGGGCTTTTATCTAGTGCGCTTGAAAGTGATACTTCTATAGACTACATCGTAGCAATGCTTGGCTACCAATATAGACTACTTTTTAAAATAAAAGCTTTTCAAAAAAACCATAATGAAAGAAATTATAAAAAAATAGCTAAAGCTTTGTCTGTTCATCCTTATCCTTGTAAAAAAGCTATTAGGGCTGGCAAAAATTATACTTTGTCAGAAATAAAAAAAATCTATACCCGACTTACGAATATAGATTTAATAAGAAAAAAGTCTTCAATTGATCCAGAAATCCTTTTGGATCTTTTAATTATTAAAAACTAATCTAAAGAATTTAATTTTTTAGCCAATCTAGACTTTTTTCTAGAAGCAGTATTTTCTTTTAAAGCACCAGATTTAACTGCTTTATCAATAGCCTTTTGTAATTTAGTGTAAATATTTTTAGCTTGCTTTTTATTTTCTTCTTTAATATTTTTCAAAAAATTGCGACGCAAAAACTTAATGCGTGCTTTTCTTTTTTTATGACGCTCTCGTGCTTTTTTAGAACGACGAAGAGCTTTAGCTGCAGATTTTTTTATAGGCATAAATAATTTTATAGATTAAAATTGATCAAATTCTCCCTGGTCTCCCCCTAAGTCATCAAAACCTTCATCTCCATAAGGGTCTTGATCGTCATCATTTTGCAACATTTCCTCTTCTCTGTCAATAAGTTTTTGCCACTTATCTCTTCCGTCTATTAGTATATCAAGGCGAGACTGGAAGTCTTTATTAAAGCTTTTAACTAATTTTGGGTCTTTTTTGAAAAGTTCGTATAATTTTGATATTGCACTTTCTGGTAGAATAGGCAAAAAAACAAGCAAATCATTCTGCTCTTGTGAGGGGATATCTGATTCATTGATTAGCTTTCTTAGCTTATCTAGTTCTTTTGCCATGTTAATTTAAAATTAGTTTTATTCACTATCTTCTAAACTTTTTTGAAGATTTTCAGGATGCTCCATTACTTCTCGACTTATTTTACAAGAAATTTCTAAAACCTTTTTTAAATTAGAGTCAGGACAATTATCAAGAAGTTTTTCATTCTTTTCTTGAAATTGATAATGAAGTTCTTTTTCATCATTGTCTGGGTCTTGCCAACGCTTAACAATTCTTTTGCGTCTTAAAACATACCCCTCATTATCCTCGCTTGAGTTTGGTTTTTCAAAATTTGAACCTAACATAATTTCTTTTAATAAGCCTCCAAAAAACTTTTTAAGTTATATACCTAGTATAACAAAAAAATTCATATTGTCAAGTTCTCACGTTAATGCTATAATTTAAGTATAGCAAAACATTTTAAAAACTCAATTGTGGATAATATATGATTTATTCTATTAAAGGAAAAATTGAAAAAATAACTAATGAATTTTTAGTAATCAATGTCAATGGCATTGGTTACCAAGTTTTTGCACCAAAAAGTTTATTGGAAAAAGCTGAAAAAGGGAAAAAGATAAAAGTATTTACTTTTCCTGTTATAAGAGAAAATAATAATACTTTTGAATTATATGGATTTAAAGATAATAAAACCTTGAAATTCTTTAAACTTTTAAAAAGTGTCTCTCGAATTGGTCCAAAATCATCATTAAATATATTATCTTTAGCTAGCATTTCCCATTTAGAGCAAGCAATTTTAAATGAAAACATCGATATATTAACCAAAGTGTCAGGTATTGGTAAAAAAACTGCTAAACGAATCACTTTAGAATTAAAAGGAAAACTAGATAAAGCTAAAAAAGACTCATTTAATAAGGATGATATTTTAGTAGTCGAGGCTTTAAAAAAGATGGGTTATTCTACTTCCGAAATAAGAAAAGCTATTAAAAAAGTCCCTGATAAAGTATCAGAGACTCAAAAAAGAGTTAAAAAAGCACTTAAAATTCTATCAAAATAGATTGAATTTTAAACTTCTAATATTTTTATTTTAGTAAAGGGTTGTCTAGCACCCTTTTTCTTTCTTTGACGAGTTTTTGGTTTATATTTTAGAACTTTTATTTTTTTACCTTTTCCGTGTTCTAAAATTTCAGCTTTAATTTTTTTCTTTAAAACAGGCTTACCAACTTTAATGTCACCTGACTTATTATCAAACAAAAGCAAACTATCCAGTTTCACTTTTTCTCCTTTATCTTTTTTAAGTTTTTCTACTTTTAAAATATCTCCTTTTTGAACTAAATATTGCTTTCCACCTGTTTTTATTACAGCATGATCAAATTTTGACATAAATTCAAACAATTAATTATTAAATTCTTTTAATCATCTTAACATGAATATTTAAACTTTGCAACCCTTAAATTAATAAAAACAAGCCCGTCGGGGCTGTTTTTTTGTTTTTGAAAATACGTTTAAAATCCCTTTGATTT
This sequence comes from uncultured Gammaproteobacteria bacterium, assembly GCA_964528795.1. Taxonomy (GTDB): domain Bacteria; phylum Patescibacteriota; class Patescibacteriia; order UBA2591; family UBA6264; genus DATFJC01. Next base: position 14,606 of record CAZGUY010000004.1, on the reverse strand, counting down.
TTCTACATCTATTTTACCGCCCTTTTTAAGTATTACTTTATCTCTTCTATTTAATTTACCTGATAAAAGATAATTAGCTAAAACATTATTAACTTTATTTTGAATTACCCTTCTTAAAGGACGAGCCCCATATTTAGGATCATAACCTTGATGAGCAATTTCGTCCAAAGCATGATCTGTGACTTCTAATCGAATACCTTTTTTATCAAGACGTTTTTCTAGATCTTTAAGCATTAGTTTGGCTATATCCTTGATATTATCCATACTAAGAGGCTTAAATACAACTACTCCGTCAAACCTATTAATAAATTCAGGTTTAAAATAAGATCCAAGCTTATCCTGAACTAAAGTATCCTGAATTTCTTTAACTGGGGTATCTTTTTTGATTTGTTCTTGAATAAAGGATGTTCCAGCATTAGAAGTACCAATTATAATCAAATTACTAAAATCAATAGTTCTTCCTAAAACATCTGTTAAATGCCCCTCATCCATTACCTGCAAAAATATATTTAAGATATCAGGATGAGCTTTTTCAATTTCATCTAAAAGTAAAACTGAAGAAGGATTTTTACGAACTGCTTCTGTTAAATAGCCACCAGACCCTGAACCTTCTTCCCCAATAAAACGACTTACGGTTGATTTTTCCTGGAATTCACTCATATCCATCCTAATCATTCTATCTTGATCACCAAAATAAACTTTAGTAACTGTTTTAGCCAATTCTGTTTTACCAACACCAGTTGGCCCTAAAAACAAAAGATTAACAATAGGTCTATCTTGACTTCTAAGCTCAGTCCTAGCCCTTCTTAGAGCTGAGGCAACCATATCAACAGCTTCATTTTGGTTAATAAGATGTTTGTGAATTTGTTCTTCTAAGTTGAGTAACTTTTTAGACTCTTTTTCAGTAATTTTAGTAACTGGAATTTTAGTTTTCTTTGATATAAGTTCAGCTACGTCTTCCTTCCCAACAATGGCCTTTTTGCCTCTTTTACTTTTAACAAAACTAGCTACTTCTTTTAATAAGTTTATTGCTTTTTTAGGTAAAAATCTATCATGTAAAAACTGATCTGATAAATTATAAGCTTCTTTTAAAGCAGGATATGAAAAATAAATCTTTTTTTGAGCTTCAATAAAACCAGCATGAAGTTCTAACATTTGAATAGTACCATTTTGATCTGGTTCTAAAATATCTATTTTTTGAAAAACTTCCCCCAAAGCTTCCCCTTCTAAAAGTCGGGAGTATTCTTTAGGATTAGAAGTGGCAATAACAGGAAAGGCTTTATTTGTCATAGCACTAGCTAAAATTTCAGAAGCATCTAATTCACCTTGAGCGGTTTTAGTGCCAATCATATTATGAATATCTTTTATAAAAAGAACTATATTACCAGCTCTGACTATCTCATTAATAATTTTTTGTAAACGAGCCTCTAGTTGACCTGACCCACCAGCTCCTGCTACTAAAGAAGAAATACTTAGTGATACCAAACGCTTATCTCTTATAACTTCTGGCACCTCTTCGGTTACCATTCTTCTAGCTAAACCATTAATGATAGTGGTTTTACCAACCCCGGGTTGACCTACTAAAATTACATCTTGGGCTCCACTTTTAAAAATCCTAAACATTGAATCTATTTCCTCTTTTCTGTCCATGCAAATTTGTAAATATCCGCCTTTAGCAAGTTGGGTTAAATCTTGGCTGTATTTATCTAAAAATGGAGTAGCTACAGCAGTATAAGCTCTGTCCATGGCTCCTTTTGGTTTTAATTTAGCCCTTGTTTCAAAACGAGAATGTTTTGTTCTAAGTCGCTTATAAACCTCAATCCACATACAAACATTTACTACGTCCTCTTCTTCAATTTCTTGAGCATAAAACAATTCTTTTACTTTATTTTGAAAATGAACTAAACCCTGAAATAAATCCAAAGGAGTAATAGCTGTGGCCCGACTGTCACCTGCTATTTTATAAGCATACAATATAGATTTTTTAGCATTTAAAGAGTGGGTTTTTTCATTTTGTTTTTCTATTGAACTTGAAAGAGCTTTAATTAAATTACTTTTAAGAGTTTGGTTGTCTATGCCTAACCTTACAATAGCTGATTTAATTTGGTCATTTTTTAAAGCAGCAGCAAAAATATGAATTGGTTTAACAATATCAGATTTAAATTTCTTAGCTGTTTTCCATGATTCTCGTATAATTTTTTTGGTTTCTTTATTAAAACTATCCAAAACATCTATTTTCTTACTTTTGGGTTGTTTTTTAATTTTATCCCAAGAATTAATTTGAAGTTTATTATCAGTGCTTGATTTAGGCCAATTTTTAACTTGAGCATCTCTTTCTTTTTCTGTTATGTAATAAAAATACATATCCACTAAAACAGAAAACCAGAAAAATTTTACTAAAAAACCTTCTGAATAAGGAATAAAGCTCATTAATTGACTAATAAAATCTGGTATAACAGCTAAATTGTCAGCTAAAATTTTAACTAAAAACAAGATTCCAGCCAAACCAATAATTCCAAAAAGTATTTTAATTAAAACTTTTAAAAAACCAGCAATACGCAAAGCCCAAATCCTACCCGATTTAAATGTTTCTTTAAAATAAAGAAAATAACCACCGTATTTGCTATAAATACTTTTTCCTTTACATTTATCACATATTTTTTTGTCTATCACCCCCTTGCCTTTACACCTGGGGCATTTTATAAACTTCATAAAATCAAATTAAACTGAGTTAAAAATTGCCAAACTACTAAAGGAGGTAGTGCTATCCATATAAAAATTAAAGCTAAACGAAATACTTCTGCTAGGACAAATAAAAAAAGACGCCAAATCAAAAGAATAAGGCGCATAAAAAAACTAATTATTCTACCCGAAAGACTAGTTTCACCATACATTGGCTTAAACAAATATTTAAACATTGTTTTTAAAGCCAAATTATGGATTTGTTTTTTAGATCCTTTAATAAATCCAAGTACTCTTTTCTTTATTCCAATACTATACCACCAAATGGGAAAATATAAAATACTTAAAATGGAATCTAAAAAAACATTTTTTATAATACCAACTATAAAAGACATAAAAATTTTAAAATTTAGCTGGTTTGGGGTTTTGGGAACCTTTTCTTAAATTCATATCTTCCACTACCATTTTTTGATCTGACAAAGAAACAACCTGTTTATAATTTATTAAAAGACATCCTTTAAAAAGGTTTTTTATATCCCATTTACATTTTACCATATAAGAAATAATTTGATGAGACCTGGGATCAATTTTTACATCAATAATTTTACCCAAATATTTTCCTGTTTTGGTGTAAACTTTTAGTTTTTTAATATCACTAAAAGTCATAATTTTAAGTTATTTTTTTATAGAATCAGGTTCTACTTCAACCGTTTCTTTATTTTCTTTATCCTTTTTAGAGTTATCAGTCTGATCTGGCTTTTCTATACCAGATTTTTGAAGTTCATCTGGCTTATCTGGGGTATCAGGTTTAATGTATTTATTTTGTAAAATAGTAATAATTACAGTCACCAGCCAATAAAGTATTAAACCACTTGGAAGTGTAATTCCAATAAAAAATGTAATAGCAGGCATTACAAACTTCATTTGATTGCCCATCATACCAGCCATACCTGATTTCTTGCCATTTTTAGATGATGTGTTAGGACTAGGCATCATTTTGGTTTGAACATATTGAAGACCAGCTGTTACTAAAGCTAAAATCCAACTTGGCTCAGCTAAATTTAAAACTCCAAAAGCCATTGAATTTAACTTACCAGGATCACTTATAAAACTATATAGATCAGCAGAAATAGGACCGGATAAACCACTTCTAAAAACTTGAAACATTGCTATAAGTATAGGTAATTGGATTAAAAGAGGCAAGCAAGATGAAAAGGGGTTAACTTTATGTTTTTTGTATATTTTCATCATCTCTTTGCTTTGCTTTTCTTTATCATCATATTTGTCTCTTACTTCATCAATTTTAGGTTGAATTGTTTTTAAAGATTTTTGAGCCTTTATACTTTTTCTAGACAAAGGTAAAAGAATTAACCTAATAATTAAAGTTAAAAGTATAATTGCTATACCTAAATCAGCTCCTGGTATAGTATTATAAAAAAACACCAACAAGTTAAGCATTGGCTTGTAAAGAATCATTTTGAAAAATCCAATCATAATATTTTAATATTAATACATTAATTTATTTATTCTAATGGATCCCAGCCTCCATCTGACCAAGGATGACAGCGGAAAATCCTTTTTAAGGCTTTAAACCCACCTTTTATAACACCATACTTTTCTATTGCCTGGTAAGTATATTCTGAACAAGTAGGCCTAAACTTACAAACCCCAGGCCAAGGATGAAACAAAGAAAATGGCCCATGATCAGGAGAAAGGGTTTTTTGGTAAAGTCGAATTAATTTAAGCATTGTCCACTTTACTATCATAAAGATTAGCCTTTTTTAATAGCTTTAAAAAAGATGATTTAAGATTTTTAAACTTTTTATCTTTTATACCATTTCTTGCTATAATCAAAAAATCATAACCTGGTTTTATATGACCTAAATGAGATCTGATTATTTCTCTTAATCTTCTTTTTATCTTATTTCGCCTAGTAGCACGTTTATCAACTTTTAAAGAGACCACTATACCAAAGCGAGAATAAGACAAATCATTTTCTACCCACTTAAGCACAAGTAAAGCATTAGCCAATGACTTGCCTGTACTTGATACTGATTCAAAGTCTTTGTTTCGAGTTAAACGATTTTTTTTAGCTAACATGAATAAAGCTTAAACTGATAAGCGTTTTCTTTTCTTTTTCTTTCTGTTCTTTAAAATCTTTTTACCAGATTTTGTTTTCATTCTTTTTCGAAAACCGTGAGTCTTTTTTCTTTTTTTTCTTTTTGTTTTTGATTGTGACATAAACTATTTTTATTATACAATAATTTTACTAATTAAACAATGTTATTATTTTGCGTATTCAATCACTCTATTCTCTCGAATAACAGTAACTTTAATTTCACCGGGATATTTTAATTCTTGTTCAATTTGGTCAGAAATTTCACGAGCCAATTTATGAGCTTTAGCATCATTAATTTCATCGGGTTTTACAAAAACCCTTAACTCTCTCCCAGCTTGGATAGCATAGGCCTTTTTTGTACCTTCATAATGATTAGCCACTTCTTCTAATTCCTCTAATCTTTTAACATAAGCTTCTCTATCATCTCTTCTTGCACCAGGTCGACCTCCAGAAAGAGCATCAGCTACTTTAACTATAACCCCTTCCAAAGTTCCAGGATGATCTTCGTGATGTGACATAGCGGCCTCAATAACCTCCTCTGAAATACCGTGCTTTTTACAAATATCTCTACCAATTTCAGGATGAGTTCCTTGAACTTCATGATCCATAGCTTTACCAATATCATGTAAGATTCCTGCTTTTTTAGCAACAGCTACGTTGCCATCCAATTCACTTGCTAACATAGCAGATAAATTAGCAACTTCAATTGAGTGCTTTAAAACATTTTGACCATAACTACTTCTAAACTTTAATCGACCTAAAAGTTTAGTGAGTTTTGAATCAAGACCAGCTACTCCAACCTTATAAACTGCTTCTTCTCCAGTTTCTCTAATATCTTTTGCTAATTCTTTTTTGGTCTTTTTAATAACTCTTTCAATTCTAGCTGGTTGAATTCTACCATCTAAAACAAGTTTTTCTAAAGATAATTTTGCTAAACGACGTCGAATCGGATTAAAGGCCGATACTGTAACTGCTTCTGGAGTATCATCTACTATTACTTCTGCTCCAGTTAATTTTTCTAAGACATTAATATTTCTTCCTTCTCTACCAATAATTCTTCCTTTCATTTCATCAGAGGGTAAAGAAACAGTACTAGTAGTAATTTCTGCAACGTGAGATGAAGCACATCTTTCAACAACATTAGTCATCATTTCTTTTGCCTTTTTCTCAATCCTTTCAGAACCTTCTTTTTCAAGTTTTTTAATTCTTTTAACAATATCTTCTTCAATTTTATCCTCTATATTGTCCATTAAGGCTTGCTTTGCTTCTTCTTTGTCCATTTCAGCTATTTCTTGTAATTTGTTTCTTGCTTTTTCGTATAGGGACTTAATTTTTTCACGTGCTTCTTCTAAGTCTTCTTCTTTTTGAGAGACCTTTTTTCTTCTTTCTTCAAGTTCTAAAATCTTTTTTTCAAACCTTTCTTGCCTTTTTTCAAGCTTTTGTTCCAATTCTTTTAATTCATTTCTTCTCTTCTTTTCCTCTTCTTTAGCTTCTTCAATAACTTTTAAGGCTTTTTCTCGAGCTTCAAAAAAGATCTCTTGTCTTTTAACTTTTGCTTCAGTTAAAAGTTTTTTGGCTTTTTCTTCGGTGGATTTTCCAAGATACTTAGACATTAATTTTCTAAAAACCCAACCCAAGGCCAAACCAATTATTGCTGCTACGATAATGTAAATGTAATTCATAATTATTAATTAGATTATTATTTAAATAAAAAACCGAGAACCTATATTCTCGGCCTTTAAAGGAAAATCTATTGATTTTTAGACAAAAAATTAACTATTTTTTGGATTTACCAGTAATAATTTTATCAATAAGGCCATATTCTTTGGCTTCCTTAGCTGTCATAAAAAAGTCTCGATCAGTATCCTCTTTAATTTTTTTCAAATTTTGGCCCGTATGTTTAGCAAGGATTTTGTTAATTCTTTTTCTGATATTTAAGATGTGCTCTGCTCTAATTTTAATATCAGATGCTTGTCCCTTGGCACCACCCATTACTTGATGGAGCATAATTTCAGCATTAGGCAAAGCTGATCGCTTGCCTTCTGCTCCTCCTGCTAAAAGGACTGCTCCCATTGAAGCAGCTGTCCCTACACAAATAGTGCTAATATCAACATTAACATATTGCATTGTATCATAAACTGCTAAACCTGCAGTTACTGAACCTCCGGGAGTATTGATATAGAGTTGAATATCTTTTTCATTGTCTTTACTTTCCAAAAATAAAAGTTGAGCTATAACAGTATTTGCAACAGTATCATTAATAGGGCTGCCAAGAAAAATTATTCTTTCCTTTAAAAGTCGAGAATAAATATCATATGCTCTTTCACGACCACTTGATGATTTTTCCACAACTGTTGGAACTAGATGTTGCATATAATTAATTTAATTTATAATTGTTTTTATTATATCAATTATAAAATAAAAGTCAAACTTTTTTAAATAAAAAACTAGGCCCCAATTTCAGGGCCTAGTTTATATAAATTATAAATAAACTTAAAGATTAAAGGCTTTCCTTTCTTTTCTTTCTTGCTTTTCTAATATTTCTCGTTCTTTATCTCTATAAGCTCTTTTAATTTCCTGAACTGCCCGTGCTTCTACGTCAAAATGTAGCCCAAGCTCTTTTGCTTTATTCTCAAACTCTTCTAATTTCTTATTGTCAGGTACATCTGAAAAAGAATCGATTTGATTAATATCAATTTTAACATTCGCTATATTCTCATTTTTATCCACATAAAAAAGATTCCCTTTTTCAAGCCAAGCTGTTCCCTTTTCAGGTTTTGAGCCCGTTAAAGATATAATAGAATTATAAGGAACCTCTGATTCATTTAAATAAATTTCTTTGTGTAACCTAATGTAAGATTCAAGATCTGGTGCCCTTCCTTCAGATTCAATCAATTCCCTTGCTTTTTCAACTTCTTCTTTTGTGCCAGCTAAAACAGCTGCTTCTCCTTTGCCCTGCTTTTCCACTCCTTCCTTATTTAATTGTTTTTTAATATTTTTTTCTATACCCATAAAAATTATAAATTATTATTTAATTTATTATAAAACTAACCCTTTGTTTTATTAAAACACCAAAAAAATAAAAGTCAAACTATAATTTTACCTCTGGTCTATTTTTTCTTTATCCTCTTTATGTCTTTTCCAAAAGGAGGGAAAATATAATATATTTAAAAATACTCCTAATAAAAATATGCCCAAGAGATAGCTAAGACCCGAATAATAATCCCCCCAAGTCAAAAGAAGACCAATTTCATCCATAAAAAGCCCTAAACCAGTTCCGTAAATAAGAGCAAGTTTATTTGTTTCTTTCTCATTATTATCTTCTACAAGAGAAAACCAGCCTGCAATTGCAATTAAAATAACTCCAATATAAAAATGATGAATATGATAACCAAAAAGAACAATATTTCTACCAATAGCAAAATTAACTTCTGGTAGCCCTTCATTAACAGTTTGAGCAAAAGGAGTATTTGCAGCCCCTACTATAAGAACAAGTAACCGAATAGTAATAAAAGAAATTAAATAAGAAACTCCAATAAGAAATGGTGTTTGTTTGTCATTTTTAATCATACTAATTTCTTTTTTATTATCTTTTTAGTTTTTTATTTTCTTTTATGTTATTTCCTCAAAACGGAGAGGGAGGGATTAAACGTCGCTCGTTAAACACAGTTTAACATCACTTTCTAAAACCACTCGGTTTTAGTATTTCCTCCACGGGAAAACAATCATGTTTTCCCGCCCCCTTTCTGGTTCAAATCCAAAACAACTCTTGTTCAACTACTTTTTTGTTCACTTATTTAAAATTGAACCTGTAAGAAGTTGGCGGAGAGGGAGGGATTAAACGTCGCTCGTTAAACACAGTTTAACATCACTTTCTA
>CAZGUY010000004.1:0-5827 GCA_964528795.1 uncultured Gammaproteobacteria bacterium | reverse complement strand
TTTGTTCACTTATTTAAAATTGAACCTGTAAGAAGTTGGCGGAGAGGGAGGGATTTGAACCCTCGAGAGCCATAAGACTCTACTGGTTTTCGAAACCAGCGCAATAAGCCAGACTATGCGACCTCTCCTTAATAATAAACTTTTTTCTTCTTTTGTAAAAAAACCATAAATAAAATTAAAAACCAAAACAGTATTGCTAAATCATTTTTAAAATAAGGAGTGTCGACTAAACCATGAACTAAAACTGAAACCATCGCTCCGATAAGCCCTAATATCTGTATTTTAAAACTAGATTTTACATTTTTTAATTTTTTAATACCAAAGTAGAAAAATCTAATTAAAAGCCATAAAAAAACTAAAATACCAAAAATACCAACTTCAGACCAAAGAGTTAAAAACAAATTATGAGGATAAGGATGAGTTTCAACTGAAACAAGTTTTTTGGTTTTTTTATCAAAATAAGGTTTTTGAATACCAGGAATTAGTTTTTCATATCCGCCAAGCCCAACTCCTAAAATTGGGTGTTTAGATAAAAGCCTTAAAGATCCTTCCCAAATATTTAACCTTAATTTAGAAGAAATATCCGAAAAACTAGCCTTTTTAAAAACATAATTTCGAGAAACAGGAATGGAAAATATTAAAATCAAAATAAGTATTAATCCGATTAAACTTTTTTTGGGGGTTAAAAACAGACTTATTATAAAAAGACCAGCCAAAACTCCAATAATAGCTCCTTCTGATTTAGCCAAAAATAAAGCTAGGCCCAAAATTATTAAAAATATTACCCCTACTATCTTAAAAATCAAATCTTTAGAAAACGAAGTTATAAAACTAAACCCCAGAACTAATAATGGCCCTATTAAAAGACCCAAAAAATTAGGGTGAGGGAAAGGACCAGTTGCTCTCCAAATTTGAGGATTATTTAAGTTTTCTAAACTCATTATACCTCCTCCTAAAAACTTTTGTAAAATAGCCCATAAAGATAAACCTACTCCTAAAACTAATCCAAAACCAACTATAATAGATAAATCTCTCCTGGATTTAATAATATCTAAACCTACTAAAAATAATAAAACTGGCTCTAAAAAATAAGCTTTAAAAAATCCTAAAGCTGGCTTTAATTCGGGAGCGATAATCACCCCAACAAGCCCGGCTATAAGCCACAGCCCACAAACCCACTTCCATTTACCTAAATCTTTTAAAATATTTTCAAACTTTTTAAAACTGGAATTTGTAATTAACCAAACAACCAAAAATATTATTATCCAAAGCTCCAAAAGGGTTAAAGGAATATTAAAAACCTCAAACCTAATTTGATATAAAGGCAGTCCTAAAAAAATAAGCCCCAAACTAAATCTTAAATCCTTAAAGGAAATTAAAAGAAATATTAAACTTGAAGCAATGATAATATATTCCATAATGAGTTTTAATTAGAAATAAAGTTTTTTATAAAACTTTTTGGGATTCCTTTTAAAATATAAAGCAACCAAAAATATACTAAAGTCAAAACAGAAACTGACAATAAAATATGTGCATCTTTCAAGGCTAAGCCCACTATCCCCATAACACAAGTTGCCAAAAAACTCTTTTTAAAAACTTTAAAATTTAAATTCATATCCACCTGCTTCCAAATCACAAAAAAGCTGGCTCCAGCTACAATAGCTTCTACTAAAATCGTGACTGAAGCTGCCCCCCAATAACTAAATTTAGGAACAAGCCACAAATAACCTATTATTGCAATCACTACTGCTAAACCATAAAACTTTAACATTTTCCTTTGTTTTTGTAGAGCAATAATTGTATAAGTGCCTAAATTACTAAAAAATATTAAACTAGTAGCAATTATAAGTAATTTTAAAGGTCCACCTGCTATTCTAAACTCAGATCCTGCTATAAAATCCATTACTTTATATGATAATAAAAATGTCCCTATAATTAAAGGTAAAACTAAAACTATAAAAAAATCAAATGATTTTTGAAAAAAATGCTTAAATCTTTTTAATGATTTATTTTTTAAAGATTTTGTCATATGAGGTAAAACTAGCCCCATAAAAATAGGCGGGAACATTATTAAAACTTCTAAAACCCTATAAGCGGCTCCGTAAACCCCCACTTCAGAAGCAGGCTTAAATAAGGATAAAATAATTGTGTCACCTTTAAAATATATAGTAGTTAAAATAATTGAAACCCCGACCGGCCAAGTTTTTTTAAATATCTTTTTATATAAATTATAATCAAAGTAAAGCCTGAATTTAACATACTGGCGAGCTAATAAAAATAAAACTACAAAACTAACAAAACTACCTAAAATTACTCCCAGCAAAATAAATAAAAGTCCTAAATCTAGTTTCATTGTTAAAAAAGCCATGCCCAAAACACATATTTTTCCTAACACTTCAGCTAAAGCAACATTGCCCATTTTCATTTTTTCCTGGAAAAAACCAGTTAAAAGTTGGACTATGGAACTAAAAACAAAAGAAACTGCTACTATAGCAATACCCGCTTCTACTATCTGGCTATATTGAGGTATAAAAAAAGCAATTAACACCCCTATTCCTAACACTAAAAAACTTATAATAAGACGCAGGCTTAAAAAATTACCCATTAAAGTACGGGGTTTATACTTTTTTTGGGACAACATTTGAACAAAAATCATATAAAGACCCCAATCTGCAAAAATAGCAAATGTTTGAAGATAAGCCATTATAATAGTAAATTCACCAAAGCCAGTCTTTCCTAAATATCGAGCTGCCAAGGCAAAAAATCCAATATTTAAAACAAGACTTATTATCTTACCCAGAAAATGGATAGAGGTATTTTTAAAAATATTAATTTTTAGTTTCATAACACTATTATAATAGCAAATTGTTTAATCTTGACCAAGTTACATTTTATGTTTAAAATTAAAGAGTATGGTAAATTTTAATAAAACAAAATTTTTAATTGGTTTTTTAGTACTTGTTTTTTTAATTCCTATAAAGATAAGTGCTGCAACATATAGCGCCACAAGAGTGGGGCAAAGTCATGCTGGTATTATTAAACTTAAAGCTGGAGAAACAGAAACCTTTTGGGTTAAATTTAAAAATACCGGCACAACCAGTTGGCGAGGAAAAGGGCAAAAAAAGGTAGTCCTGAGAACAAAATCAGGTGGAGCAAGTAAATTAGCTCATTCAACCTGGTATGCAAGCTACATTCCAAACAGAGTCAATCCAGCTGCTACAATAACTCCAAACAAAGAAGCTTTATTTAGATTCACTATTCAGGGCCCAAAAACTCAAGGACTTCATTGGGGTAAATTTAATCTTTTTTCAAATGGAGATAAAATACCAGGTGGAGAAATAGAAATTGCTGTTGAAGTCACTTCAGAACCAAAGCAAGAAGATACCTCCCAACCAAGAGAACCAGAAACTGATACTGAAGTTGAGCCCGCTCCTGAACCCGAACCAGAAATAGATACTTCTACAAAATGGTGGCAAAATATTGATGAATCTATAGACATTGAAAAAGACTTTATGTGGGAGAACAAAAAAAACGGGCCTCAAATTAGAGTAGGTTTACTCTATATTGAGCCAGAAGAGAAAAAAGATTACCTCCCCCTTGTTATAAAACCTAAAGATAATCAGTCATATGACATTTATGACGGAAATAATAAATTACTTGTTAGAAATACTTCTGGCGAAAAGATTCAAATAGATTACGATTATGATATTAACAGATACTTTTTAAACAATAGTGAAGGTGATAGAATTTTAATGACTGATTCTCACTTAACTATCAAGGACAAAGATAACAAGTCTCAAATTTTTGAAATATCAAGTTGGAAAAATGGACCTTTTTGGGGTCAAGATGTAAACCATAACCAATTTGAAAATACTATTGAAGTCCACTATAACCCAAACACTGATCGTTTATGGTTAATAAATGAGCTAGCTTTAGAAAAATATTTAAAAGGATTAGCTGAGGTTTCTGATAGATCACCAGAACAATTTTTAAAAGCTCAAAGCATTGCAGCTAGAACCTATGCCATGTTTAGATACCTAAACCATAAATATACTAATACCCCAGACGGAAAACCATTTTTTACTTTAAGGGGAACCCAAGCTGATCAAGTTTATAGAGGTTATAAGCGAGCCCAAAACCATCCTAGTTTGAGCCAGGCTGTTAAAGAAACTAAAGGTATTATTGCTACTTATAACAATGACCCAATATTAGCTTATTATTTTGCTCAAACTGATGGACAAACTTATAATTCAGAAGATAAAAATATGACTCGTGAACCTGTCCCTTACCTTAAAGCTAAAAACGACCCTCCTGGAGAAGGAAAAGAATTAAGAGGTCATGGGGTAGGCCTACCCCAAATTGGTGGAATAGTAGCTGCTAATGAAGGAGCTAATTTTTCTCAAATCCTAAAATATTATTACACTGGTATTGATTTAACTAAAATATACTAAACATAATCTTATATTTTAATCCTTAAAAAGTCGTGACTAAGACTCTTTTTTTATTATGAAAATAATTATTCACTACAGCGAAATAGCTTTAAAAGGGAAAAATAGGGCTTTTTTTGAAAAGACTCTTATTAAAAATATTAAACGTTCGCTAAAAAAAGAATATTTTAAAAAAGTTAAAAGAATGTCGGGTAGAGCTTTAATTGAATTAACTAAAAAAGGAGAGAAAAATAAAAAAGAAATCAAAGATTCATTAAAAAGAGTTTTTGGAATAGTTCATTTTAGTTTTGCAAAATTAGTACCTCAAAACATTAAAGATATCAAAAAACAAGCTGTTTTAGAATTAAAAGATAAAAAGTTTTCAAGTTTTAGAATAAGGACAAAGCGATCTAATAAAAACTTTCATTTAGATTCAATAGAAATCAACCAAAAGGTAGGAGCAGAGATATTAGAAAAGCTTAAAAAAAACATCACAGTTGATTTAGAAAAGCCTGATATAACTTGCTTTATAGAAATAGTTGAAGATAAAGCTTATATATACACTAAAAAAACAAAAGCCTTTGGTGGTTTACCAGTAGGAACTGGCGGAAAAGCAGTCAGCCTACTTTCAGGAGGAATTGATTCTCCGGTTGCTTCTTGGTACGGACTTAAAAGAGGATTAAATTTAATTTTTGTTCACTTTCACGCCTACCCCTATACCAATAAAGAATCAATTAAAAAAGTAGAAAAAATTGTTTCCCTATTAAATAAATATCAATTTAAATCAAAACTTTACTTAATACCATTTGCTGATGTTCAAAAACAAATTATGTTAAATGCTCCTGGTAAACTTAGAGTAATACTTTACAGAAGATTTATGATGCGAATTGGAGAAAAAATTGCTAAGAATGAAAATGCGAGCGCTCTTTTAACGGGTGGAAACTTAGGCCAAGTTGCTTCTCAAACTATTGAAAACATTAGAGAAACAGAAAAAGCTATTGATTTGCCAGTTTTAAGACCTTTAATAGGTTTTGATAAACAAGAAATTATTAATGTAGCTAAAAAAATAAAAACTCTTTCAATTTCAAATCAGCCTGACCAAGACTGTTGTTCAAGATTTGTTCCTAAACATCCAGAAACACGGTCAGATCCAGGCCAAGCTAAAAAAGGAGAAAAAAACTTAGATATTAACAAATTAGTAGACCAAGCTATGGAAGATATGGAAGTTAAAGAATTTAAATAAGCTTGACAAAAGAGCTTAAAACCTATAAACTCTAAATATATTCGGGCCGTAGCCTAGTGGCTTAAGGCGCGTGCTTTGGGAGCACGAGATCGCGGGTTCAAATCCCGCCGGCCCGACTTTTTAAATACAAACAAACCCACTTCTCGCAGGTTGAACC
>CAZGUY010000003.1:39249-41555 GCA_964528795.1 uncultured Gammaproteobacteria bacterium | reverse complement strand
AATTTGCTTTTTATGGCTAAGGTACCAACGAGTAAATTTTATTTGTCTTTGGCTTACAACAGGCATATGTATTTGTATTTATATATTCTTATTATAATCTAATTTTAAAATATTGACAAATTAATTCATTAACATATAATTAAGTTAAAGATAAACCCCCGTTACCTTTGTAACCGGGGATATTTTTCCTATTTAAAATATTTATTTATGGCATTTAATATTAAATCAGATTACAAGCCAGCTGGTGATCAACCAAAGGCTATAAAAAAATTAACAAAGGGGCTTAAAAAAGATTATAAGCACCAAACTTTGCTTGGAGTAACTGGATCAGGAAAAAGCGTATCAAGAAATACTCCCATTTTGATTAAAAAAAACCAAAAAATCCAATTAAAAAAAATTGGGAAGATAATTGATAAAGAATTTAACAAACGCCAAATAAAATCCCAAAAAGCCATACCAACAGCATCATTAAACACAAAAACGCTTAGTTTTAATCCCAAAACTAAGCAGGTCTCATGGAAACCAATTACCGAATACAGTAGACACCTTTGTCCTAAAACATTATTTAAGATTACCACTACTTGCGGGAGATCTGTAACGGTTACAAAAGATCATAATTTTTATGTATATAAAAATAACAAATTACAACTATTAGAAACCCAACATATTAAAGTAAATGATTTTATTCCTATTCCTAAACATTTAAAGGGCGGTGATAATGGTATAGAAAGGATTGAATGGCTTAACTATATTAGCCAAAAAGACCAAAATCTTTTCACATCAATCCCAAATTTAACTAAATTATGGAAAAACAATAAGGCAAAAATCAAAAATATAATACCTGATCACACTAAAATATGGAGGATTATTCATAAAGGAGAAAGAATAAAACTATCCCTTTACCTTAAATTAAAGAAAATATTACCCTCGATAAAAAAGGGTAGTTTAATAGGAAACAAAATTAAGAAATATCAATTTCCCCATACTCAAAATTTATCCGACGATTTTTTAAAACTTTTAGGTTATTATATAGGCGAGGGACATGCTGAAGAAGAATATTTAATATTGTCATCTCAAAATGATCAAGTAATTAATCATATTAAAAAGGTTTTTACTAAAGAATTAAGCGTCCATATATCCCATCGACCAAACTCCTATGACTACCAAGTATCATCCAAATTTTTAACTAAAGCATTTAAAGGGTTATGCGGTAGTCACTCAAAAAATAAGCATCTCCCACATTTTTGGAATAAAATTAGTAATAAAAAACTAGCAAAAATATTAAGTGCTTATTTTTCTGCTGATGGAGGTATGGAAGAAAATTCAATAAATTGTAGTACTACTAGCAAAAAACTTTCTTATGAAATTTTATATTCATTAATGAGATTTGGAATTATTGCTAGAAGAAGAAAAAAAATGGTAAAAGTCCCCAATACAAATACAAGAAGTACAACTTGGATTATATCAATATCTGGTCAAAAAAACGTTAAATTATTTAGACAACATATTGGATTTACAATTGATTATAAACAAAATAAATTAAACAAGTTATTAAAGAAATATAACACAAATGTAGATATAATTCCAATAGCTGGTATCTGGATTCGCAAAATAAGACAAAAACTAACCCTAAGTCAAAAAGAATTAGCTAAGTCTTGTAATATAAAAAGGAGTTATGTTTCATTGTTAGAAAACAATAAAAGAAATCCTTCTAGGATAACATTTAAAAAAATAATAACTAGTTTTAAAAAAGAGTCTAAGAAAAAAAATAAAAAAACTTTATTTAAAGAAATTCAACAAAAATCTAACCTTACAAATTTATACTGGACTAGAATTAAATCTATTAAAAAAAGAAAACAAAAGAAAAATGAAAAATACGTATATGATATTTCTGTCAAAGATAATGAAACCTTTTTATCTGGAGAAGGTGGATTATTCGTTCATAATACATTTTCAATAGCTAACGTAATTGAAAAGGTAAAGCGCCCCACCCTAGTTATTGCTCACAATAAAACATTAGCTGCTCAACTTTGTAATGAATTTAGGTCTCTTTTTCCTAAAACAGATGTTCATTACTTTGTTTCTTATTACGACTATTACCAACCTGAAAGTTATCTCCCAAATAGTGACACCTACATTGGAAAAGAAGCAATGATTAATGAAGAAGTAGACAAACTAAGACATGCTGCTACTGCTTCCCTTTTAACAAAAAGAGATGTTATAATTGTTGCTTCCGTATCTTGTATTTACGGTTTAGGTTCACCAAAAAATTATCAAGAAAAAATAATTCACATCAAAGAAGGAGA
>CAZGUY010000003.1:34495-39149 GCA_964528795.1 uncultured Gammaproteobacteria bacterium | reverse complement strand
CGGATTGAAAAAAAAGTAGAGAAAAAAGAAAGAGTTCTTGTTACTACTCTTACAAAAAAAATGGCAGAAGATTTAAGCGACTATCTTCAAGACAAAGATTTTAAAGTTAAATATTTACATAGTGATATTGATACATTAGATAGAATTAAAACTTTAACCAAATTAAGACGAGGGGATATTGATATTATAGTCGGAGTCAATCTTTTAAGGGAAGGATTAGATTTACCAGAAGTAACCTTAATTGGAATCTTAGATGCCGACAAAGAGGGCTTTTTAAGAAGCACCACTTCTTTAATTCAGGTAATAGGAAGGGCAGCTAGAAATGTTAAGGGTAAAGTAGTTCTTTATGCAGATAAAAAAACTAAATCTATTAAAGAAGCAATAAGCGAAACAGAAAGACGAAGAAAAAAACAAATCGCTTACAATAAAAAACATGACATTGAACCCAAAACTATTGTTAAAGATATTTCAGATATTGTTCCAATTGAAGTTGATGAAGTTTTGTCTATTGAGTCAAAGCCTTTACCGGAAAATAAAAAACAAATCAAAGAAACTATAAATAAAAAAGAAAAGGAAATGAAAAAAGCAGCTCAAGATCTTGATTTTGAGCTAGCTGCTATTTTAAGAGATGAAATTAAAGAACTTTCTAAAAAATTAAACCATAAAAAAGATAAAAATAAAAAATAATTTATGGAAAAATATATAAAAATTAAAGGGGCTCGTGAACACAATTTAAAAGATATAAATGCTAAGCTCCCAAAAAATAAAATGTCCGTTATAACTGGAGTATCAGGCTCGGGTAAATCTAGCTTAGCTTTTAATACTCTTTTTGCGGAGGGTCAAAGAAGATATATTGAATCTTTGTCTTCATATGCAAGACAATTTTTAGATAAAATGGATAAACCTGATGTTGATGAAATTACTGGCCTTTCTCCTGCTATTTCAATTAACCAAAAAAGAACATCTCACAACCCTCGTTCTACTGTAGCAACAATTACTGAAATTTATGATTATATGAGAGTTCTTTTTGCAAGAGCCGGTAGTCCTCATTGTCCAAAATGTGGTGGTGAGATAAAAAGTCTTAGCAACCAAAAAATAGTTGATAAAGCTATTAATTTTATTAAAAATAATAAAGGTAAAACCTTAACTGTGTTTGCTCCCGTAGTAAGAGGAAGAAAGGGTCAACACCATCAACTTTTATATGATTTTTTAAATAAGGGTTTTACTAAAGCAAGAATTGACGGAAAAACACACTCTTTAAAAGAAAGGGTAGTTTTAGATGAAAACAAAAAACATACTATTGAAATTGTAGTCGATGAATTACCCCAAAAAACTGATTTTAATAAAAAAGAAAATCGATCTAGGCTAGCAAAAGCAATTGAAAATGCTCTTTCAAAAGGGAAAGATGTGGTTACATTAAGTATTGATGAAAAGCATGAGGTTTCATTTTCTTCAAAATTTGCTTGCCCAAAATGTCAATTTTCATTTCCAGAAATTGAACCTAGATTATTTTCATTTAATAGTCCTTATGGAGCTTGCCCTGAATGTCACGGTATAGGAAAAGAAGCTTATAAATCTAAAAAACCTTGCCCTGAATGTGAAGGGAATCGATTAAGAGATGAGGCTTTAAGCATTACAATTGAAGATAAAAATATTATAGAAGTCACTCGTTTATCAATTGAAAAAGCTTGGGAATTTTTTACAAAATTAAATGAAAAAGAGAGTTTTAAAAGTAAAATTACCTCTCCCCCATTAAGGGAAATAAATAATCGTCTCTCATTTTTAATGGACGTTGGTTTAGATTATTTAACTCTTGATAGAACAGCCGGGACACTCTCGGGTGGAGAAGCTCAAAGAATAAGATTAGCCACTCAAATAGGTTCCCAATTAACTGGTACCCTTTATGTTTTAGATGAGCCAACAATAGGGCTTCATCAAAGAGATAATGCTCGCTTAATAAATACATTAAAAAACTTAAGAGATTTAGGAAATACTATTGTTGTAGTAGAACATGATAAACAAACTATAGAAACAAGTGATTATATGCTTGACTTAGGACCAGGACCTGGAAAACATGGTGGTAAGGTTGTTACTTCTGGGAAAACATCCGATGTCTTATCTAAGAAAAAACACGAAAAAAGATCATTAACTGTAAAATATTTAAAGGGAAAAGAAAAAATAGATTTACCAGAAAGAAGATCAAGTCTAAATGCAGATAGGTTAGTTTTACAAGGGATACACGCTAATAATCTTGACGGTATAACAGTAAAAATTCCTTTTGAACGATTTAATGTTTTAACAGGAGTTTCTGGTTCTGGAAAATCTACTTTAATGCAAGACGCTTTATATAAAACCCTAGTAAATGAACTTCATGGAGTAAAAAAATACGACCCTGGAAAAATAAAAAAATTAAAAGGGGTTGATAAAATAAACCGAGTAATAGATATAGATCAATCTTCTATTGGAAAAACTCCTCGTTCTAACCCAGCTACTTATACTAAGATTTGGGGTGATATAAGAAAACTTTTTGCTTCTACAGAAAAAGCAAGGGTGCGAGGTTTTACCAAATCAAGATTTAGTTTTAATACAAAAGCAGGCCGATGTGAAAATTGTAAAGGTTTGGGACAAATTTCAGTAGAAATGCATTTCTTACCAACCGTTTATATTACCTGCGAAGTATGTAAAGGAAAAAGGTATGATAGAGAAACCTTAGAAATTGAATACAATGGAAAAAATATTTATGAAATACTTGATATGACAATTGATGAAGCTTATGACTTTTTCAAACATATACCTAAATTAAAAGATAAATTAAAAACTTTAAAAGAGGTAGGGCTTGGTTACCTCAAGCTAGGCCAACCCTCCCCTACTCTTTCAGGTGGAGAATCTCAAAGAATCAAATTAGCCAAGGAACTTGGAAAACGCGACAATAGAAACACTCTATACCTTTTAGATGAACCAACTACTGGTCTTCATTTTGAAGATATTAAAAAATTGATTTCTGTTTTACAAAATTTAGTAGACAGAGGCAATACAGTGTTGGTAATTGAACATAACTTAGATGTTATAAAATCAGCTGACTGGGTAATTGATTTAGGGCCTGGCGGAGGAGAAAGAGGCGGAAAGGTTGTTGTAGCCGGCACACCGGAACTAGTTGCTAAAACTGATCGTAGCCATACTGGTAAATATTTAAAAGAGGTTTTAAGTATAAATTAACCTTGACAAAAGCAAACTTTTATTATATTATAAATATATCTTTACAAATTCAAAAAAATAAAAAGGAGGTAAAAATGTATACAAACAGAGAAGAGGTTGAGGCTGTATCTATACTCTTATTTAGTGTATTCTTGTACATTTATGGCATAAGTGCTCTTTTTAGTAGAAGCTTTGCCAATATAATATTATCTATTATTATCTTTTTAATAGGATTATATTTAGGATATCTTATATCTGGTAAAAAAAACTTTAAAAGAGGATACAAGGCTATTATTTGTACAGCTGGTATCTTATTTTTTGCAAGCAACTTTGTTTTCTTTGCTGGTAATCAAGTAACTGTTATTGAAAACATCGAGCAAACCAAAGTTAAAGATCAAGCCATACTTTTGGCTAACCCTTTTGCAAACAATATTATTAAATTAAAAGACCAAAAAGAGATAAAAGGGGAAATTTCCTTTAAAATAAACCAGAACCAAAAGATATCATGGCAATTTAGAGCTAACTTAAAAAGAGTTGCTAATTCTGATAAAATCTTAAACCAGATTATTAAATTCGGAAGTACTAAAAGATGGCAAACGGTTGTTAAAAATAACTTAAAAGTCTTTATTCAAAATGAAATTTCAAATAAGTCTCATAAGGCGTTTTTTGATATTAAGCTAAGAAAATCATACAGCAAAAGATTAAAAGAGCTTGGCTACAAGGCAAACAGTATTAAAATGTACAATCCTACAATCTCTACGACAAAAAATTAATATAATACCGGGCAGGTATTTACTCCCTGGACTAAAAATAGTCCAGGGGTCTTTTTTATTTTGCTTATTTGATTTATGATTAAAATAGTTAAATTAAATAATATGTCTAAAACAATATACAATAAATTACCCGAAATTCCTGGTGTTTATTTAATGAAAAATAAACAAGGTAAAATAATTTACATTGGAAAAGCAGCTAACCTTAGAAAAAGGGTTAAAAGTTATTTTATTGGGAAAAAAGATCAAAAAATAAAAAAACTTACCCAAGAAATAAATAATATTGATTATAAAATAACTGACTCTTCTTTATCAGCCTTAATTTTAGAAGCTAAACTTATTAAAAAACATCAGCCTAAATTCAATGTTAAAGAAAAAGATGACAGAAGTTTTTTGTATGTTGAAATTACTAATGAAAAATTTCCTAGAGTTTTACTAACAAGAGGTAAAGAAAAACGACAAAGAAAAGAAAATAACTCAAAATGGTATGGCCCTTTTACAAAAAGCTCTGGTATAAGGGAGGCTTTAAAAATATTAAGAAAAATATTTCCTTATAATACTCACTCTCCTAAAAAAATCGGTAAGTTTAAACGCCCTTGCACTTATTACCAAATTGGACTCTGCCCTGGAACTTGTGTTGGGAAAATAAATAAAAAAGAATACAAACAAACTATTAAAAACCTAGAAAA
>CAZGUY010000003.1:7150-34395 GCA_964528795.1 uncultured Gammaproteobacteria bacterium | reverse complement strand
CATAAAAATTGGCCTTATCCTGACCTAATTTTAGTAGATGGTGGTAAAGGTCAAATTAGAGCTGTTAAAGAAATCTTAAAAGAAAATGGCCTTGGTATTCCAATTGTAGGGATTGCTAAAGGTCCTAAAAGAAATAAAAACAAAATTATAAATAAACCAAAAGGTTTTAAAGATAAAGCCTTGATTAAAGTTAGAGATGAGGCTCATCGCTTTGCAATTTCATACCATAAAAAATTAAGAAAAAAAGAATCAGGAATTTAAATTTGCACAGGGTGTAATTTTTTTATATAATAAAAATGTTATTAAAATAATTAAATTTTTATGTCTCTTCAAAATCTCTTTTATGCTACTAGTAGTGTTACCGTAATTGTTGTTGGAGTTTTCTTTCTTGCGGTTGCAATAATAGCAATTATTATTGCCTTACGTCTTGCCAAATTCTCTAAAAAGCTTTCTTTGTTCTCTGAAAAATTAGACAGATTTTTTGAAAACTTTCAAAACAAAGTTAAGTACTCCACTATTATCACCCTAGTAGTAAAAGCCTTAAAAGAAGTAGTGGGCTTTTTAAAAGATCAAAGAGAAAAGAAAGATAACGACAAATAACTTAAACCTTTTCTTTTTAAAATAGATAATTAAAGGTTGAAAGCTTTTAATTTATTTTTTTTAAATGATTAATTTTAGATTATAAATATGTTTACCCACCTTCATGTTCACAGTCATTACTCCCTTTTAGATGGTTTAGCTAAAATAGATGAGATTATAGATTGTGCAAAAAAATATAACATGGATGCAGTAGCTTTAACTGATCATGGCGTCATGTACGGCGCTATTGAATTTTATGAGAAGGCTAAAAAGAAAGATATAAAACCTATTATTGGAGTTGAAGCTTATGTAGCTAGACATGGCTTAGAGAAAAAAAGAGCTAAAATTGATAAAAAACCATTCCACTTAACCTTACTTGCTAAAAATAAAACTGGTTACAAAAACCTTCTTAAACTGACAAGTATTGCTCATTTAGAGGGTTTTTATTATAAACCAAGAATTGACCTTGAGGTTTTAAAAAAACATCACAAAGGTATTATTGCCCTGAGTGGCTGTCTTCAAGGAGAAGTAGCTCAAGCTATATTAAACCATGGCTTTGAAAAAGCAAAAGAAAAAGCCCTTACCTACCAAGATATTTTTGGTAAGGGTAATTTTTATTTAGAAGTCCAACCCCATTCAATGGAAGAGCAGAAAAAAGTGAATAAAAACATGTTTAAAATCTCAAAAGAAACCGAAATTCCTACTGTTGCAACAGCTGACATTCATTACCCTGAACCTGAAGACAAGCATGCTCAAGATGTTTTACTTTGTCTTCAAACCAAAAAGAAGAAAAAGGATGATAATAGGATGAAAATGCTTGACGAAGACTATTCTTTTAAGTCTCCTAAAAAAATAAAGAAAGCTTTTAAAGATCATCCAGAATCAATAAAAAATACAGAAGAAATTGCTAAAAAATGTAATTTAGAAATTGAACTTGGCGAACCAAAGCTTCCTCCCTACCCTAAACCAGACGATAAAACTTACTCAGAATTATTAAAAGAAATGATTTATAACAAGGTGGAAGAAAGATATCCTGATAAACCAAAAGAAGTAATTGATAGAATTGAACATGAATTAAAAATTATTAAAAAAACAGGTTTTTCATCTTACTTTTTGATTGTTCAAGATTTTGTAAATTGGGCTAAAGAACAAGAAATTATTGTAGGACCAGGTCGAGGTAGTGCGGCTGGTTCTATTGTTTCTTATATTTTAGGCATCACTAATATTGATCCCTTAAAATATGATCTTATATTTGAACGTTTCCTAACTGAAGGGAGAATTGCTCTACCAGATATTGATTTAGATTTTGCTGATGCAAGAAGAGATGAAGTAATTGAATATGTAGAAGAAAAATACGGAAGAGATCACGTAGCTCAAATTATTACTTTTGGAACTATGGCAGCAAGGGGCTCAATAAGAGATGTTGGAAGGGTTTTAGATTACTCATATAATTTTTGTGATAGACTAGCAAAGTTAGTTCCTTTTGGGGATAGCTTGGATGAGGCTTTGAAAAATTCTCCTGAATTTAAAAAGATGTACAAAGATAATAATGATGCCCAAGAAATTATTGACATGGCTAAAAAAATAGAGGGAGTGGCTCGCCATGCCTCAAAACATGCTTGTGGGGTGCTTATTACTCCAAAAGAAATTGATAATTATGTTCCGGTTCAATACGATGTTTCAAGCGGTGGTGAAAAAACTATTATTACGCAATATGAAAAAAATGCTATTGAAGATTTAGGTCTTTTAAAAATGGATTTTTTGGGTCTTAAAAATCTAACCATTATTGAAAACACATTAAACATCGTAGAAGCTAGGCATGATAAAGAAATTAATATTGATAATATTCCCTTAGATGACAAAAAAGCATTTAAACTATTACAAGAAGGAGATACAACTGGGGTGTTTCAATTAGAATCTTCAGGTATGAGACAATATTTAAAAAAACTAAAACCTACTGAAATCGATGATATTATTTCAATGGTTGCTCTTTACAGGCCAGGTCCAATGAAACTTATCCCTGATTATATTGCTGGTAAACACGGAAAAAGGAAACCAACCTATATACACCCAAAATTAAAACCCATTTTAGAACCAACCTATGGAATAGCAATTTACCAAGAGCAGCTTTTACAAATTTCAAGAGATTTAGCTGGCTTTTCATTATCAGAAGCAGATGTTTTAAGAAAGGCAATTGGAAAAAAGATTCCTAAATTATTAAAAAAACAAAAAGAAAAATTTATTTCTGGTTGTGTTGATAATGGAATTAAGAAAAAAACAGCTAAAAAGATTTTTGCCTTTATAGAACCTTTTGCTGATTATGGCTTTAATAAAAGTCACGCTACTTGTTATGCAATGATTGCTTACCAAACTGCCTACCTTAAAGCTAATTACCCAACTGAATTTATGGCTGCCCTTTTAACTTCTGACCAAACTAATACTGACAAGATTCCTTTAGAAGTAGAAGGAGCTAATAAAATGGGCATCGAAGTTTTACCTCCTGATGTTAACGAGAGTTTTAAAAACTTTACCGTTGTTGATGACAAAACAATAAGATTTGGGCTCTTAGCAATTAAAAATGTAGGTACGGGAATTGTAGAAACTATTATTAAAGAAAGAAAAGAAAATGGAGCTTATCAAACCTTAGAAGGTTTTCTTTCGCGAGTAAAAACCAAGGATTTAAACAAAAAATCATTAGAAAGTTTAACCAAAAGTGGAGCAATGGATTCTTTAGCTGAAAGAAACAAAATCTTAAAAAATATGAATACGCTTTTGAGTTTTGCTAAGAAAAAGAGAAAAGAAGAAAAAAATGGTCAGTCTTCCCTCTTTTCAATGTCAGATAAGCAATCTAAGCTTCACCTCAGAGACACAAAGCCGGCCGGAGAAAAACAAAAATTATTATGGGAAAAAAAGTTATTAGGTATATTTGTTTCTGGTCACCCATTAGAACAATATGAAAAGGTGCTTTACAAATATGCTGATAGAATAAAAGATATTAAAGATAAATTTTTTAAAGATAAAATATCTAAAAATAATAAGGTTAAAGTAGCTGGAATTATTACTGAAATAAGCAAAAATGTCACTTCTAATAAAAATACAATGCTTTTTGTAACAATCGAAGATACCACAAGCGAAGTCGAAGTTATAATTTTCCCCAATATATATTCTTCTACTACCGAGCTTTGGGAAGAAAACAAAATGGTCTCTATTATAGGTAATCCTTCTGATAAAGATGGTAAATTAAAAATAATTGCTAAAAAAGTAAGACCTGTTACAACTGATCTTTTAGATGACCTCTTGTTAAAAGAAGAATAATACTTTATAATAAAAAAGTTATGCCTTCAGTTTTTCTTTCTCCACACAAAAAAATAATAATTGTATTTTCAGGCCTAGTAGTTCTAGTTTTAATAGGCACGATTTTTGGTTTGTTTCAAACTTCTTTTAAAACAACAATTACTATAACTCCCCAACCTAACGACATAGACACTACCTTTAAGGCTCAAATTGGTAGTGCTCAAAATAATAACTCAATTACCGGTAAAGTTTTTGAAACTATTCAAGAAGCTCAAGCAACTAAAAAGGCTGAAGCCACTGTTAGTATGGAAGATTATGCAGAAGGTACAATTCATTTAAACAATACTACTTGGAATACTATTAATTTTGTAGCTGGAACTAGATTCAAATCTCCTAACGGCTTAATCTATAGAGCTGTTAATAGAATTCATATTCCTTCTAAGGGAGAAACTGATGTTTTAGTAAGGGCTGATAAAATGGGTGGTCAGTATGATATAGGACCAACCACATTTACAATTCCCGGCCTTCAAAGTCAAGTTTTAAAAGAAGGAATTATTGCTAAAAGCTCTAAACCTATGACAGGGGGAGTAAAAGAATCTGGCGTTGTAATGCAAGCTGATATTACTAATGCTTACAATGAACTAAAAGATCAACTTTACAATACGGGTTTAAAAGAAATTAAACAACAAATCCCTGAATCAGGTTTTCAGGTGGTAGTTAAATCAGAAGTAGTTGATAAAAGCACTAATGTTACTCCCGGTGATGAAAGATCACAATTTAAGGTTAATATGAAATTAAAAGTTGGGGCTGTTGCCGTTAAGGAATCGAACTTATTAGACCAGGCTAAAAAGGTTTTACAAGAAAAAATTAAAAAAGGAGAAAAACTTGCTGCTATTGAGCCAGATAGTTTATCCTATCGCTTAATAAGTTATAATGCTAAAAATAACCAAGCTCAATTAGAAGTTCAGCTCAGAGGCTATACTACCATTACAAAAGATGCTTCTCTTATTGACAAATCAAAAATTAAAAGCCAAGATATAAAGGAAGTTAAAAATTACCTTTTAAGCTTTAAAGAAATAAAAAATGTTAATATTTCAATTTGGCCTCCTATTATAAAAAGACAGCTTCCTAATAATCCAGAAAAAATTAATATTAAAATTTTAAATATTAAATAAGTACTTTAATCAAAAAAATTATGAACAAGAAAATTTTGGTTTTTACCATTATTATAGCATTGGGCTTAATTTTGGCGCCTATGTCCAAAATTAAAGCTCAAACCCAAACTCCTGATGCAGGAATAGACAAAAGTGTTACAACTAAAGGTCTTGAAGTAGAAGACCCGGGACTTTTACCAACAAGTCCTTTTTATTTTTTCAAAAACGCTTTTCAAGGTGTCAGATCTGCCTTGACTTTTAACCCAGTAAAAAAAGCTCAATTAAAAATGAAGTATGCAAATCAAAAAATACTAGAAGCAAAAGAGTTAGCCAAAGAAAAGAAAAATTCAGAAATTGTTTCTAAAAGCATTGAAAGATATCAAAGAAATGTAGAAGATGTTTCTCGAATTGCTAAACGAGCAAAAGAAAAAATAAAAGAACAAGATAAAGAGTTTGTTAAAAAGACACTAGACCAAACACTTAAACAAAATAGATTATTAGACAATATTGAAAAAAATATTTCAAAAGAAGTTAAGGAAAGAATTAGAAAAGCAAGAGAAAAAGCTAACCAAAATAATGCCCAAATCTTGTCCAGCTCAGCCGACGAAAAAACTTTAAGAAAGCAAATTCAAGACAGCGTTAAAAATCAAAAAGGTGATACTTTCCAAGAATTTAAAGATATGGCTATTCTTAAAAGAATTCAAAATCATTCCCCAGAAAAAATAAAAGATATTATAGAAGAATCTAATAATTACACTTTATCTAGTTTTAAAGAAAAATTGAAAAATATGCCACCAGAACAAAGAAAAAAGTTTGATGAATATATTGATAGTGCTGGTGGAAATGATGTCACCCACTTTCAGCTTCTTCAAAAGCTTGAAAAAGGATCCTCAAAAGACATAAAAGAACAAGTTGAAAAAGCCAGAGAAAGGGTTATGAAAGAAATTGAAAATAGAATCCAAAACAAAGAAAATGTTTTAGAATCTTTACAAAATGGCGACATGGATAATCTAGGCACTATCCAAGAGTTAGAAGAAGATATTGCACCTGGATTAGTAGAAAAAGTTATGAATGCTAAACATCAAGCTCTTAATAATTTTAGAAAGAAAATGAAAAATGCTAAAAGCGTTGAAGAAAGAAAGAAAATATTAGAACAAGCAAAAGAAAATGCAAATATTAATAAACTTCAGATCTTAAACGAAATAGAAGAAAACGTATCCGAGGAAGATAAAGATTTTGTAAAGCAAATGATTGAAGAGGTAAATAAAGAAATCGAGAACAAAATTAATTCTGCCCCAGTAAATAACAAAGATGAAATGTTAAAAGAAATTGCTGGCTCTTCTCCTGAAGCTATGGAAACAGCCCAAAGAATGATTTCTGACTCTCGTTTAAAAGGAGAAATGCTTCAAGCTCAAATTGAAAATTTAAAAAGAAAAATAGAAACTAGTAAAGATCCAGAAAAAATTGAAAGTCTAAAAGAAAAATTAGAACAAAATAGAGAAATAAGACAAATGGTTCGAGAAAGAGCCCCTGAGATTGATAGAGAATTAGAACAAAAAAGACAAAAGTATATGAATCAAGTCAATCAAGAAAAAGCAAGAAAACAATTAGAAAAAGCAAATAAGCAACTCTCTGATTTAAAAGAACACTTTCAAAAATTACAAAACGAATATCCTAAATTTGAAGCCTCCCTTAAACAAGGTCCTGTATTAAATTTAATGGAGGAAGCTCAAAATAAATTGCAATCAGCCCAAAAGGCAATAGAACAAGAAAAATATGGAGAAGCTTTCGGTATTTCAACTGCTACTATGAATATAACTAATAACGCTTATAGAGCTGTTAAAAAATTTGAGGCCCAAACCATTATGGAGCAAGATCGAGTTAGAGAACACGCTAGAGATATAGAACAACAAGGCCAAAAAATACTTCAAGATCTCATAGATTCCGGGGTTTTAAATGAGAAAGAAGTCCAAGATATTAAAGAAAAACTTGAACAAGGCAAAATAGAAGAAATTATACAAGAATATAAAGATAAAATCCCTGCTAAAGACCTCCCCTCACCAAGTCCTTCCCAAGAAGGAAGAGGCCAATCCCCCGGTCAAAAACAAGGGCAAGATAAACCTAGTCAAGACTTAGAAGACTTTGACATTGAATCATACCTTGAACAAACTAGCCTTAGTCAAGAAAGAATTAATCAAATTAAAGAGAATCTCGAAAACGTTCCAGATGACATCAAACAAAGGATTAAACAAGTTCCTGTAGAGATGCTTTTAGAAGTTAGTAAAAATTTGCAAGAAGGAATTCGCCAACCGCCCCAAATTGACCAAACAAGACCTGAGCGCGATATGGAACAAGAACAAGATATGGAAAGAGACATGGAACAAGAAAGAGACATGGAACAAGAAAGAGACATGGAACAAGAAAGAGACATGGAACAAGAAAGAAAAACTGATAAGGATCAATCTCAAGAAAGAGAAAGAGACCTGGAAAGAGAACGCGACAATGAAAGGGAGAAAGAAGAAAGCTATAGACAAAGACCTGAAAGTCTACCTCCTCGCCCACCTTCCTCCTCGCCAGAAAATAGCGGACCTTGCGCTCAAGTAATAACACCAGCTATGAAAGGTGAAGTCTGTAAAAAATTTCCTACCCCCTGTGATGTTCCAGAGGGCTGGCAAAAGATTGATCAGTGTCCTAGTAAAAAAAATAGCAATCAACCCCAAGAAGGCTCAATTAACAAGGACGACGTTCCAGAGAAACCTGAAGTTAATACACTAGACGAAGTGAATACATCTAACACTCAGGAGGAGACAAAAACAGAAATAAGAACAAATGAAAGAATCCAAGAAAACGTAGAAAAGGAAGAAAGTGGCAATGTAAATCAAACCCAAGATCGCGATCAAGACATGAAAAGAAACCCAGAAGAACATTCCCCTCAAAAACCTGAATCCCAGCAAGGTCGAGACCAAAATGCAGGTTCCACTGGTTCCATATTTGAAAAAATTATTAAACTATTCAAATAAAGTTTTACTTAGATATAACTTAAATACAAAAAGGGGCTATTTTAACCCCTTTTTGTTATCTAATAAATAAATCCATGAAAAAATACTATATTTATACATTTGGCTGTCAGATGAATAAATCAGATAGTCAAAAAATAAAAACTATATTAGAAAAAAATAACTATAAACCAGTTGAAAAACCTGAAAAGGCAAATCTTGTTATAGTTAATATGTGTTCAGTGCGCCAGTCAGCTGTAGATAGAGTATATGGTCTAGCAAATAAGTTTTCTAAATGGAAGAAAAATCAAGACCTCAAAACTGCTTTAACAGGTTGTATATTAGACCAAGATAAACAAAAGTTTAGAAAAAGGTTTGATATTCTATTTAACAAAAACAATATACACCACTTACCTGAAATTTTATCTGGCAAAGACTTTAAAGGGGAAAATAAATCTTTTAAATATCTTAATATTAAATCAAAACAAGAATCAAAGACTTCAGAATTTATTCCTATTATGTCGGGTTGCAATAATTTTTGTTCCTATTGTGTTGTTCCCCATACAAGAGGAAGAGAAGTTTCTAGACCAGCTGATAAAATCATTAATGAAGTTAAAGATATTCTGAAAAGAGATATAAAAAAAATCGTCCTTTTAGGACAAAATGTTAACTCTTATAAAGATAAAAATACTTCTTTCGCAGATCTCTTAAAAAGAATTATTAAAATAGATGGTAAATTCTGGTTAAACTTTGTATCCTCTCACCCTAAAGATTTATCTGACGATTTAATAGATGTTATGGCTAATTCAGATAAAATTACAAATTATCTTCACTTTGCTGTTCAATCAGGTGATAATAAAATATTAAAAGCCATGAATCGAAATTATAAAATTGAAGATTATAAAGAAATTATTAAAAAATTAAGAAAAAAAATTCCAAATATTACTATATCAACCGATGTGATAGTTGGTTTTCCAGGAGAAACAAAAGCTCAATTTCAAAATACAGTCGATCTTTTTAAATGGGCTAAATTTGATATGGCCTACATTGCCAAGTACTCCCCTCGTAAAATGACAGCTGCTTCTAATTTAGATGATAACGTATCTCATAAAGAAAAAAAGAAAAGGGAAAAGATTCTTACTAAAATCCTTAAAAAATATGCCCTTGAAAACAATAAAAAATATTTAAATAAAAAAATTGAGGTCCTTGTAACCTCAAAACGTAATAACAGTTTCTTTGGAGAAACCAAAAACAATAAAGATATAAAAATAACATCTCATTCTAAAAATTTAAAAATAGGTCAATTTATTACCTGTAAAATCTGTCATGTTACTCCTTGGCATTTAAGGGGTCGGGTAGTGTCATGTGACTAAAGATATATAAATATGTAACAAACAAAATTATAATTGGGAAAATAATATGCCAACCCAAACCTAAGCGAGTAATTAGATTATAACCCCCATGGAGCAAGATAGCTATTAAAAGACCAAAATAGTTAACATATTTATACTTTTTTGAACTTATTAAGGTTTTAGTAATAAAAAATCCAATTATTCCGCCTGTTAAAAAATGTAGTAAGGTAGTAGAAAAACCTCGCATTAAAACTAAGGAAGTGCCAGTTACTACTCCGACTGATAAACCATATAAAATGTTTTCTACAAAAGCAAACCCCAGTCCTAGTATCATACCATAAATCATACCATCTTTAAGCTCATCAAAATATTCATACCTTACAATACCAACCCTTAAAACAACATATTTGGCAAATTCTTCAACAAGCCCATCAATTAAAAAGGATAACAAAACAATAGTTAACATACTAGAAAAAAATGACTCCTTAATTAAGTTTGTTAAAAGACCCGCTACTACCAAAAGAGGGATAGTAACCAATCCCCCTATTATAAATGTTTTAAATACTTGATATTTTGGTTCAGGTTGCTTTCTGTCTAACCAAAGACAAAGCCAAAGCCAAATAATAGCCGGGCCACCTGACAATACTAGAAAATACAAAATACTACCAAGGGAAGAATCTTTAAATATACTTAATAAAAAATTCATATATGTCTAAATTACCAAAATTAATTACTATTGGAGGACCTACTGCTTCAGGTAAAACTGAAATAGCTATTAAATTAGCTAAACAATTTCAGGGAGAAATTATTTCTGCTGACAGTAGGAGTATTTATAAAGAATTAAATATAGGAACTGCTAAGCCAGACCTTAAAAAGCAAAACGGATTATATACTTATAAAAGCATCCCCCATTATCTAGTTAATATTGTAAGCCCAGATCAAAAATTTAGCGTAGCCCAATTTAAACCTAAGGCGGTTTTAAAAATTAAAGAAATTCTTAAAAGGAACAAAACCCCATTTTTAGTAGGTGGAACGGGTCTTTATATCAAATCAGTAGTAGAAAACTATTCTTTTCCTGGCATAGCTGCTGATAAAAAATTAAGGAAAAAATTAAAAAATATTCAAAAGAAAAAGGGCTTAAAATTTTTATGGAAAAGACTTAAAAAACTAGACCCAAAAGCCAATAAGGTTGTTGATAAAAAAAATCCAAGACGGGTTATAAGAGCTCTTGAGGTTTGTCTTAAAAAGGGTAAACCTTATTCCAAAACGCGAGCTAAAAAAGAGCCAAATTTTGAAAGCCTTCAACTAGGAATTAAACTAGCCAAGAAAAAAATTGATAAAAAAATAAATAAACGGGTTGAGAAAATGATAAAGTTGGGTCTAATTAAAGAAGTAAAAGAACTCGTTAAAAAATATGGTTATGATAATATTGTTTTAAATAATACAATTGGTTATCAGGAAATCATTCCTTATCTAAAAAATGAAATAAGCAAGGAAAAAGCTATTGAAAATATCAAAACCAATACAAAACAATACTCTAGGCGCCAATTAACATGGTTTAAGCAGCAAAAAAATATTAACTGGATCAAAACCCTTAAAGAAGCTAAAAAGCTTATCCAAAACTTTTTAAAAAAATAAAAAATTATTTATTAAGCTCTTTTTTTAATAATTCTTCTACCAACTCAGGGTCAGCTTTTCCCTGAGATTTTTTCATTATCTGGCCAATTAAGAATTTTATAACATTTTCTTGGCCATTTTTATATTTTTCAACCACCTTGGGATTTTCATTGATTACTTGTTCAACCCAGCCCTCTAAAGACTCTTTATCGCTTGACTCAAGGTCGCGCTCCTCTAAAACAGTATCAATA
The DNA here is from genome assembly GCA_964528795.1 of uncultured Gammaproteobacteria bacterium. GTDB lineage: Bacteria > Patescibacteriota > Patescibacteriia > UBA2591 > UBA6264 > DATFJC01. Next base: position 23,152 of record CAZGUY010000003.1, on the reverse strand, counting down.
TCTTTACCAGTTGAATCCATTATTTTTAAAATCTTGGCTGCTAAGTTATTAGGAGTGGTCTTTTCATATATAAATATAATAAATTCAGCAAAATTTTCAGGTGTAATATTAAATTCTAATTTTTCAGTTAATAAATGATTTATAAGCCAATTTGAAACTAATTTAGTTAATTTTTTCTTACCCTTGTCCCAGACCTGCTTTTCACTACCTTCTACCGTTTCTAAGGAGATAAGCCAAGCTTTAAGCTCAGAAATTACCTTTTCTGTATAATGGGCCAAATTTTTCTTTTCAATTAATATAACAGCATCCTCAGGCCTAATATCATATTCTTGAATAAACCTTTTTCTTTTTGCTTCTGGTAATTCTGGTAAATCAGATTTTATTTCTTTTAAATTAACACCCATCTTCTCAATATCAACCGGTGGTAAATCTGGTTCAGGGAAATAACGATAATCTTTTGCAGCTTCTTTAGTTCTTTGAAGAACTGTTTTTTGTTTATCTTCGTCCCACCCCCTAGTTGCTTGCTTAGGAGTTTCTCCTTTTTTCCAAATCTTTTTTTGTCTTTTAATTTCAAAATTTAGAGCTTTTTCTACTGATTTAAAAGAATTTAAATTTTTAATCTCAGTCTTTGGAAAATGTTTAAAAGATTTTTTTGGCTGGAGCGATATATTAGCATCGCATCTCATTTGTCCCTTTTCCATATCAGCATTAGATATTTCTAAATAACGGACTATTCTTTGTAATTCTTTTAAAAAACTCTTAGCGGTTTTAGGAGAATCTATAACTGGCTTAGTAACAAGCTCAATTAAAGGTACTCCAGCTCTATTAAAATCTAAAAGGAGTTTATCTTTTTTATGGAATATTTTAGCTGTGTCTTCTTCTAAATGTATTCTCTCAAGTTCTATTTTATTATTTTTTAAAATCAACTTGCCTGATTCAATAAAGGGGAAACCATATTGACTAATTTGATATCCTTTTGGTAGGTCAGGGTAAAAATAATTTTTTCTATCAAAATTAACCCTTTTATTAACCTTTCCATTTAAAGCTAAGCCTAACTGAAGAATATAATGAATTGCTTTTTTGTTTAAAACAGGTAAGGTACCAGGATGCCCCATACAAACAGGACAAATATTAACATTGGGAGTATCAGAATCTTTATTAAGACAATCACAAAAAAGTTTTGATTTTGTATTTAATTCTAAATGAATTTCTAAACCAATAATTGTTTTAAATTCCATAAAAATTTAAGCTACATTTTTTTCTAATAATACTACAGGGATTGTTTTAATTATTATACGCATATCCTGCCATATTGACCAATTTTCAATATAATAAATATCTAACTTTGATTCTTCTTTAAATGAAAGTTCTGAACGACCAGAAATTTGAGCCAAACCAGTCATGCCAGGTCGAATAGTTAGTAATTGTTTATGTTCTCTTTCATATTTAGCTACTTCGCCTGGTTCATGGGGTCTTGGTCCAACTAAACTCATATCACCTTTTAAAACATTTAAAAATTGAGGGATCTCGTCTAAGCTAGTTTTTCTTAAAAATTTACCCATCTTAGTAACCCGTGGGTCATCTTTTATTTTAAAAAGTGGTCCTTCTCTCTCATTTAAATCTTTTAATTTTTCTTTCATTTCATGGGCATTTTCTACCATAGATCTAAATTTGTATAAATTAAATATTTCCCCTCTTTGACCTACCCTTTTTAATTCAACAAAAATAGGCCCTTTAGAGTCTAATTTGATCAAAACTGGCAAAATAAGAAAAAGGGGTGATAAGACAATAAGACCAAAAATTGCCCCTAGAATATCAAGAGATCTTTTTACTACTCTCCCCCATCCTAAAAGAGAAGTTTTACCTACTACAACAATTGGAGAACCAGCTAAAGTTTCAACTCTAATATTTTTATATAATGCATCAAAATTATCTGTCATATACCTAAAAGTAATTTGGTGTTCATTACAAAACCCTAGTAATTTAGACATCCTATCTTTTGATAAGTCAGTATCAGCTAAAATAATATGTCTTATCCGGTGGGATTTTTCTTGCCATTTTTCTATAGCTTCCTCAATAGTTTGAGAATGATCTAATAATTTATAACTTGAGCCCTTGTTTTTTTTAATATACTCAACTATTTCTTGGGCCGACTTTGACCTTCCAACTACTACTACATTTTCTAAACCTATATCTCTTTTATAACAATAAAGCTCTATAGCATGAATAATACCCCTTCCTATAGTCACAAAAACGAAACCTGTTCCCCAGCCCGCTAAAATAATAAATCGGGATGAAAAGGGCTGACGAGCTAAAAAGATTATAAATATAATCAACATAGTTCCAATCGTACAGGCCCAAAAGGTCTTTAAAAACTCCTTTGAAAAAGTACGATCGTCACTTAAAGTATATAAACCACTTAAGGCAAAAATTAAAAGCCAAGCAGCACTAATTACAAGAATGTATATAATATATTTTGAAAATGGTATTTTATAAACAATTTCTAAAGTAGAAGCCAAAATATTAAAACGAAGATAATACACAAACATACCAGCTAAAACTAGCATTATAAAATCAACTGGTATATTTAATGTGGAAAATAAAAGTTTAAATTTCTTGCTCATATTTAACAACTATATAACATCTATATTATATCAAATTAAAAGGGGATTGCAATAATTAAATTGCAATCCCCACAATATAGACCATAAGCCGAATTCTGTTACCACCTTAAAAGCGGTGATAGTCATTTATCTAGGCTTATTGTTACCAATAAGCTCAAACGACCTACCAAAGTTTGGTCTTTCACTCAGGTAAGGGTTTAGCCGTTTCAACCTTTATGTTTCCATAAAGGATAATCCTTAAAGGATCCTTTTCCCTTTTCAAGGAAAAGCGTTTCTGTTCGCACCTCTACGAATGAATCGCGACGGGCGTTACCCGCTACCTGCTCCTGTGTAATCACAGGGAGTGCTCGGACTTTCCTCCCCTTATCTTTAAATAAATAAAGGGCGACTATCTGGTCTTTATTAGAATAATAACATATATTTTTAATTTGTCAAGACTCTAATCCCTTATCAATCGCTTTATTAACAAGATTATCTGCTAATTGGTTTTTTTCTCTTGGTATGTGAAAAAATCTTACTTTTGAAAAAGAATGTTTTAAATTCCAAATTTTAACAAAATATTTCCCTAAATTCTTATCTTTAATCTTATACTCACCATTTAATTGTTTTTGAGCTAATAAACTGTCCATATACATGTCTACCTTATCAGCTCCTTGCTTTTTGGCTTTTTTAAGACCGTATAAAATACCAGCATATTCTGCTTCATTGTTTGTTACTTTACCTAAAAACTTTTTATATTTACCAACTACTTTATCTTTTTCATTAAATAAAACCACCCCTAATCCACCTGGACCAGGATTGCCACGAGAGCCACCATCTGTATAAACTTTTAATTTCATAAAATTATGCTTTTTTAATATCAACCACTGTCATTTGAATTTCTTTTCTCCCATTCCAAATATTAGTCCCTAACCTAAAAGCCACATCAACCTTGTCTCCATTATTATAATCTTTCATAGTTTGAGACGAACCAAAATAAATCATTTTACCAAAATCTCCGTTTTGATGGTCTTTAACAAGTAAGCGGTTGTGATTACCATTTTTACCAACCTTTTTAAAGCTTGAAAGATGTAAATCTTTAGTAACAAATAAAGGTTCTGGGTTTTTAACTCCAAAGGGTTTTAATTTAGATATTTGATCAACAAGATTCCAATTAATTTGTTCTAAATTTATTTTAGCATCAACCTTTAATTTAGGTTCTTCCTTTTCATCTAATAAATCTTCTTTGTTTTTAAGACTTTTTTTAAATTCCTTTAAAAAATCGGGTTTTAAAGTAAAACCTAAAGCTTGTTTGTGTCCACCAATATTAAAGAAATACTTTTGATCAATATTTTTAATAGCTTTTAAAAAGTTAAAATTATCTGGTGAACGGCCTGACCCTTTTATTTTATCCTTTTTAGGAGATAAAACAATAGCTGGTCGATTATAATATTCTACCAATCGCATTGCCAAAAGGCCTAAAAGACCTGATTTTAATTTTTCCTCTACTGCTATTATTTTTCTTTCAGGATCTTCACCAAGTCTTTTAGTAATTTTTTTTAAATTCTTTTTTACTAAGCTTCTTCTTTTTCTATTTAACCTTTCTAATCGCTTAACCTTTTTTCGAGCTTTTAAAGGATCTTCTGATAAAAGTAATTTTAAAGATTCATCGGGATGCCCAATTCTTCCTGGCACATTTAGTCTTGGACCAATTCTATAAACAACATCTTGGGCTTTTATATGACCTTTGTCTAAATTAACATTTTGAAATAATTTTTTAAGGCCACAATTATGAGTTTTATTTAAGACAATCATACCAAAATAAACCAAATTTCTATTTTCTCCAATAATTGGCATATGATCAACTATAGTTCCAATGGCAACTAAGTCAAGAAGCCACTTTTCAAAAACTTTTCCATCTTCAACCTTAAAACGCTCATCTGACAAAAGGGATTGGGCTAATTTAAAAGCTACCCCTACTCCAGCTAAATATTTAAAGGGGTAATTTTCATCAGATACTTTTGGGTTTAAAATTGCAAAGGCAGGAGGTAATTTTTCAGGTTCTTGATGATGGTCAGTTATAATCGTATCTATACCTGCTTTTTTTGCTTTTTCAATTTCAGAAAAATTTGTAATACCACTATCACAAGTAATAATAAGGCTTATTTTTTGCTTAATAAACTTATCTATCATTTTCTCATTAAGACCATAACCCTCCTTATCCCTATCAGCTGTGTATATATCTAAATCATTAATACCTATTTTATCTAAAGCTTTAAACATTAAAGCACCTGAAGTAGCCCCATCTGTGTCTGAATCAGTACAAATCACAACTTTTTCATTTTTTTGGATGGCTTTATAAATCCTATTAACAGCCTTTTTCATATCATTAAATAAAAAAGGGCTATGAAGCCCACTTTTATAATCAGGAGATAAAAAACTTTTAATATCCTTTTTAGTTTTTAGTCCCCTATTAAAAAGTAATTGTAAAACAACCGGATCTATATCCGGAAATTTATTTTTAAACTCTTTGTCTATTTGTGGAGAAATTTCCCATACTTTATCCATAACTAGATTTATCCTTCAAAAAATTTATTTTTTCTCAATCTTATTAAAACCTACATACTTTTGCAATACTTTTGGAACCTTTATAGAACCATCCTTTTGCTGATAATTCTCAAAAATTGCTATAAGCATTCTACCAACTGCAAAAAATGTCCCATTTAGAGTATGGACATATTGCAAATTACCATCTTTATCTCTATATTTAATATTTAATCTACGAGCTTGCCAATCTGTACAATTAGAAGTAGAATGTGTTTCTCGATACCGATCTTGAGATGGTAAAAAGCACTTGATATCATATTTAATAGCAGCACTATCTCCTAAATCACCAGTGCACATTTTTTCTACTTGATAAGGTAAACCAAGGGAACTAACTAATTCTTTTTCTAAATTAAGTAAATTTTTGTGCTCTTTTTTAGAATTTTCTGGCAAACTAAAAACAAACATTTCCATTTTATCAAACTGATGAACCCTTAAAATACCTTTCACGTCCTTACCATAAGAGCCGGCTTCTCTTCGAAAGCAACTTGAAAAACTGCTGTAACGTAAAGGGAAATCCTGTCTTTCTATAACCTCATTCATATGCATAGGACCAATTGATTGTTCAGAAGTACCAACTAAATATAAATTGTCTCTTTTAGTTTGATATATTTCTTCTTCCCCTCTTTCTAAATACCCCATTGCCCCCATAGATTCCTTTTTAATCATAACTGGAGGAACAACAGGTGAAAAATCGTGTTTTGTTAAAATATCCAAACCATATCTTACTAAAGCGCATTCTAAAATAGCAGCTTCATTTTTTAAATAACCAAACCTACTTCCAGAAACTTTAGCTGCTCTTTTAGTATCAATAATATCCAAAGCTTCCCCTAATTCAAGATGACTTTTGGGTTTAAAGTTAAAATCTGGAATTTGACCATGTTCTTCAATGATTTCATTTCCTGACTCGTCCTCCCCTACCTTAACTTCATCAAAAGCAGGATTTGGAACACGCCTTAAAATAGAATAAAAATCTTCTTTAACTTTATTTAGCTTACCTTGTTTTTTGTCTACTTTTTCTGATAACTTTCTTGCTTTTTTAATAACTTCTTTTTTTTCTTTGTCATCAAGATTGGGAATTTTCTGAGATAGATCATTTTGTTTAGATTCTATTTTTTGTTTTTTTTGAATCAATTTTCTTCTTTTTTTGTCCAAATCAAGCAACTTATCAATATCCACTTCAACTCCTTTTGCCTGACAAGCTTTTTTTATTTTTTTAGGGTTTTCCCTAATATAATTTATATCTACCATAAAATTTTAAATTAATCTTTTGAACGCATTGTTGGAAAAAGAATAACCTCTTTAATATTTTTCTTATTTGTTAAAATTGAAACTAAACGATCAATTCCAATACCTTCACCAGCTGTAGGGGGCATACCATATTTAAGTGCTTCTAAAAAGTCTTTGTCTAGTTTTTGAGCTTCCTCGTCCCCTTGATCTCTTAAAGCTTGCTGCTTTTTAAATCTTTCTTCTTGATCAAATGGGTCATTTAACTCAGAAAAAGCATTACAAACCTCTAAACCAGAAACTAGAAGCTGGAATCTTTCAGTATAATTTGGATTATCTTTTTTCTTTTTAGCTAAAGGAGAAAGTTCAATTGGGTAGTCCATTACAAAAGTAGGGCCAACAATATTTGGTCTTACCTTTTCTTTAAATATTTCATCTATAATTTTATCCTTACCCCACTCTTTTTCTACTTCTATACCCAAATCTTTTGCTTTTTCTTTTAGTTCTTTTTTAGTTTCATAATTATCTAAATCAATACCAGCATGCTTTTTAACTATTTCCCTATAAGTAACTCTTTTATAAGAACCAGAAAAATCAATAGTTTGGCCTTGATAGTCAACTTTTAAATCATCTTGAATTGATTCTATAACGTGCTTTAATAATTTTTCAGTTAAATCCATCAAATCTTTATAATTTTTATAAGCCATATAAAATTCTACCTGGGTAAACTCAGGGTTGTGCTGATGATCAATACCTTCATTTCTAAAACATCTTGCCACCTCATAAACTCTATCAAAACCACCAACAATTAATCTTTTTAAATAAAGTTCTGGAGCAATTCTTAAAAAAAGATCAATATCTAAAGCGTTGTGATGGGTGACAAAGGGTTTAGCGTTGGCTCCACCGGCTTGATTTTGCAAAATAGGTGTATCTACCTCTAAAAAGTCTTTCTTGTTTAAAAACCTTCTTATTTCCGTTACAATCTTACTTCTTTTTTCAAATACTTCCCTTGTTTCTTTGTTTGATAATAAATCTAAGTATCGTTTTCTAAATCTAGTTTCTATATCAGCTAAACCATGCCATTTTTCTGGTAAGGGTAAAATAGCTTTTGATAAAATACGCCATTTTTTAACTTTTAAGGTTTTTTCACCCCTTCGAGTTTTAAAAAGTTCCCCTTCAAGTTCAATAAAATCACCAATATCAACATCTTTTAAAAATAAATTATAAGAATCTTCCCCTAATTCGTCTTCTTGAAAACAAACCTGAAACTGTCCGCTACCATCTTTTAAGTCAGCAAAACAAATCTTGCCATGCTCCCTAATTAAAGCAAGCCGACCTGCTAAAATAAGTTTTTGGTCCTTTAATTTTTCAAAATTTTTATCTACTTCTTCTAATCGATGAGTTTTGTCTGTATCAACCGGATAAGGATCTATTCCTCTATTTTTTAAATCTTTATATTTTTTAAATCTATCTTTTGTTTCTTTAGACATAATTTATATTAGATTAATTATTATTTTAATATTAACATTCTTGGAAAATAAAAACAAGGGATTTTCACCCCTTGCTTTTATTTTTTATGATCAAAGTAAGCTTTTTATTCAATTTTTACAATGGAAAGTTTACTTTCACCTCTTGGGGTTTCAAATCTAGCTTCATCGCCCACCTTTTTATCCAGTAAAGTCTGGCCTAATGGGGATTCATATGAAATCTTCCCCTCACTAGGATCTGACTCTTCTGAACCCACTAAGGTATAAGTTTTTTTATCACCGTTTTTCTTTACAGTTACTTTTGAACCAATACAAACCTTGTCGCTATCCTTTTTTTCTACGGTTTTAGCGGTATTTAATAGATTCTTTAGTCGAGTAATTTCTTCTTGTACCCTTCTGTGCTCTTCTTTGGCTTCGCTATACTCTGCATTTTCACTTAAGTCACCTTTTTCTTTTGCTTCAGAAATTCTTTTAGCAATTTCTGGAATTCTTGCTTTGAGCTCAGAAAGGTCTTTTTTGACCTTTTCTTTTCCTTTTGGTGTTAAAAACTTTTCCATAAATATAAAAGTTAAAATAATAAATTAAAATAATAAATATAATAAAAACTAAAAAAATGCCCTAGGCATGTTTTTAGTAAATATTTATATCAACAAATTATAGTAATAAAAATTAAAATATCAGTCAAGGCAAATTGTGGATAACTTTTATGCCTTATTATTTAGCTCTTCAAAGACATCTGAAGGAATATAAATTGACTCATCTTTTTCAGTTGTACCAGGATATCTCCAAGCACTAACTATTTTAATTTTATTTTCGACCTCCTCATACATTAGCCAAATTTCTGTTTCTCTTGTCTTTTTTACTCTTTTCATTACTGCAATAGTATTTGGGGCAATTCCTTGCTCTTTTCTATCAAATTCGTATAGCATACGTTTTAATTTTCTTTTAGACAAACTATAATACCTTATCTTCTTTTGAGCATGTTTTGTCCAAACAATTTCTTTTCCGGAAAAACTCATTTTATATTATTTTTTTAATTTTTTTCTTAAAAAAGCAGGAATTTCAAGTTCGTCTTCAAAGTCCCCTTTTTCAATAAAATCTTTCTTTGTTTCAAAATCATCTTCCCCATAAGCTTTAACTTCTCTTTTGGGTTTAACCTTTTTGTGGTGAACTTTCTTTTTATCCTTGTCGGAAGAATGATTTTGATGGGAAATCTTTTTTCTTTTTTTATGACCATTCGAGTTTTGAAATCTATTTTTAAAATTAGTACCTATAAGGGTAACTCCAATGTTTTGTCTATTTTTTTCAACTACAGCTCCAAAGATTATTTTAGCATCAGGTCTTAATTCTTTATTAATTCTTTTTGCTAAACTATTTACTTCAGACATGGGCAAACTTTCAGGACCATTTACCACAAATAATACATTTTTAGCTTTTTGAGGAACAAGGTCTTCAATAAGAGGGTTTTCTAAAGCCCTCGTTCCTGCTTCTTTGGCTTGATCCTGTAAACTAACTTTACCGCTTCCTAAAAATATAGGTCCTGCTCCTTTTAAAATACTCACCACATCTGATAAATTAACATTTATAGTACCAGTTTTATTTAAAATGTCAGCAAAAAGAGAAATACCATCTCGAACTGCTTCATCAACAATATCAAAGGCTTTATTAATAGAGGTTTTTCTTTCAATAATCTGCATAATACGGCTATTTGAAATAGTGACAAAAGCATCTAACTTATCTTTAAAACTATCAAGGGCTTTTTTTGCTAACCTTAGTCTTTCTTTTCCTTCAAAATTAAAAGGCTTTGTTAAAACTCCCACTACTAAAGCATTGGTTTTTTTACAAACATCAGCTATTACGGGCCCAGCTCCACTTCCAGTTCCTCCACCCAAACCAACGCTTACAAAAATAATACCGGCCCCTTTAATGGCTTTTTCTAAATCCTTTTTTTCTTCAAGGGCGGATTTCTTACCCTTTTCAATATCCATACCCGTACCATCACCCTTGGTTAAACTTTTTCCAATTTGTATTTTATAAACTTCACTTTTATCAATTGTATTTAAAGCTTGCTCATCTGTATCAATAACAAGATAATCTACATTTTTTAAATTCTTTTCTGTCATACGTCTTATAACGGATACTCCTGCCCCTCCAACACCAATAACTTTTATGTTGGAATTTTTTAAGTTTTTAGGAGTAGTTTTGTCTTTTTCTTTATTCATATATTAATGAGGAAGGATCTTTTTTAAAATATTTTTGGCCTTTTTACTAACTGTATTAAAATCAAAACTCTTTTTGGATAAAGTATCTTCACCTTTACCCCACAAAACAAGACCTGTAGCTGTAGCATAACTAGAGTCATAAGCTCTTTTGGTCACACTATCAAATCCTTTTGGCGAGCCAAGAGAAGCAGGCATTTTAAAAACGTCTTTAGAAGTTTCTACTAAACCATTCAATTTTGATCCAGCTCCTGTTAAAACAACTCCAGCTGGTAATTTCTCTTTTCGGTCAATTTTACCCAGTTCATCATTCACCATATCAAATATTTCTTCTGACCTAGCCTTAATAATATTTGCCACCCTTTTACGAGAAGCAGTGCCTGTCTCTTCATCACTAAATTCGCTTAAATCTATTTTTTCACTTGCTTTAACATTGGAAGGAACACTGGTACCATAATTAATTTTTATCTGTTCTGCTAAATCAACATTCACCCTTAAACCAATTGCAATATCATTGGTAATATGACGAGAACCAATTGGTAGCACTTTAGCAGTTAAAATATCTCCTTCTTCGTAAACTGCTACACTAGTTGTTGTAGAGCCTAAATTAACAAGAGCAACCCCTAATTCTTTTTGGTCTTTAGTCAAAACAGAGTTAGCTGTTGCAATAATAGTAAATACGTGTCTATCAATATTAACCCCTATTCTATGAAAAACTTTATTTAAATTTCTAATTTGGTTAGAAAGTCCTAAAATAATTTGAGTATCAACTTCCAATCTTACCCCCGTCATACCAACTGGATTAATAATGCCCGGTTGGTTGTCAACCGAATAAGTTCTTGGCAAAACATGTAAAATTTTATAATTTGATGGTTTAGCCACTGTTTCGGCTGCTTTTAAAACTCTTTTTACATCTTCTCTTTTTATTTCACCATCAGTTTTTGAAATAGAAACTACTCCATGACTTTCTTGTGATATCACATGACTACCTGAAATACCTACAAAAGCATGTTCTATAGGTTTACCTACTACTTTTTCAGCTTTTTCTAAACAGGCAGAAATAGAAGAAACAGTATCCTCAATATTTATAATAACTCCTTTGTTTATACCATCCGAAGGACCTTCTGAAAGACCTTCAATTTGTAAATTTCCTTCAGGGGTAACTCGCCCAACAGCTATTCTTATAGTGTCGGAACCAAGATCAATACCTGTTATAATTTCTGAATGATTCATATTATTTTATATTTAAATTAGATAGTATTGTTTGTTCTAATCTTCTCATTTCTTGAGCTTTTTTATCTTTTTTATGGTCAAAACCAAAAACATGCAACAAACTATGAATTAAAACTAAAGCTACTTCCTTTTTTAAATTCTGTTTTTTATTTTTAGCTTGCCTCTTTACTGCTTTTAAACAAACCAAAATTTCAGGAGGATCCTCAAAAGATAAAACATCAGTTACCTTATTTATTCCTCGATAATTAGAATTTACTTTTTTGATAGTATCAGAAGAAACAAAGGCTACCGATATTTCAGCAACCTCCTTTTTTATATTTTTTTTATCCTTTAAATCCTTGTAAGCTTTTTTTAAAACATCTTTTACAAAGGATTCCTGTAAAGAACCCTTTTGAAAACTAACTAATATTTTCATGTTTATTAATCTTTGATTGCTTCAACCTTAATTGCCTCTGTAGGACAACTTTCAGCAGCTGTTTGGCTACATTTTGAATCTTTTACTACTTTATTTAATACTTTTGCCTTACCATTTTCTACTTTAAAATTACCAGGACAAACTGCTTCACAGCTACCACAACCTATACATTTTTCTTTTTCTACACTTACTCTAAATTTTGGCATAATTATTTATCTTTATTTTTCTTACTTTTTTCGCCCTTTTTAAAGGCTTTTTTAATTTCTTCTACGTCTTCTTCTAATTCTTTTTTGGTTTTGCCGGTTTTTTCAGCTGTTTCGCGAGCTTTTTCACTAAGCTCCTTTTTAATCTCTTCAACTCTTCTTTTTAATTCTTCTCTATTTTCCTTACCAGTATCCTTATTGAATAATTTGGTCATAACTGAGCCAAAAATAGCTCCCCAAAACCCTCCTTTGAAAAAGTCTTTTAAACTCATAATAAATATATTAAATTTTTTAAATTATACTTTTATTTTATCAGCTTGTTTTTTGTTTTTCCAGCCTCCTAAAAGATGAAGATGAATATGATTTACTATTTGGCCTGCCCCTTCACCGCAATTAAAAACAAGTTTATATCCTGACTTATCTAAACCTTTTTCTTTAGCTATTTCTTTTGCTCTCCAAATTAAATCTCCCATTAGAGAACTATCTTTTTTATTTAATTCTATAACAGATTTAATATGTTTTTTAGGGACTAATAAAACATGAATTGGGGCGCTCGGATCAATATCTTTAAAAGCAATTATATCATCTCCTTCATAAACAATATCAGCCGTTTGTTCTTTATTAATAATTTTACAAAATATACAATCTCCCATAATGCTTATAAATTAATTTACTAAATTAATCTAAAGAAGGGTAAAAATATTTTTTATCTTTCTTTTTCTTTAAATTGTCCCAATCATTTAAAATTGATATTGCTTCAGAAGCTATTTTGCCTAACTTTTTCTCGCCCACCTTTTTAAATTCATTAGTAATTAAATTATCAAATACTACACATACAGCTCCAGCCCTTAGCCCATACAAATTAGCAAGAGTTAAAAGACCAGAAGCTTCCATCTCAATGTTTAGAGCACCAGTTTTTTTCCAATCTTCTAAAACAGGTTCGGTATAAGACTGGTTATAACCTTCAAATCCGGGTCTTCCTTCTCCAATATAAAAGGAATCTGTTGAAATAGTAGTTCCAACATGATAATTCGCTCCCATTTTTTCGCATGCTTCTATTAAAGCTAAGATTATTTCATAATTAGCATGAGCTGGATAAATTTCTTTAACATAATTTTTTGAAAGACCTTCATCTCTAATACCAGCTGCTGTGATTACTATATCACCTGGTTTCATATCTTTACGTAAAGCTCCAGTAGAACCAACTCTTAAAAATGTATCTACCCCTATTCTAGCTGCCTCTTCTACAGCAATACCAACTGAAGGAGCACCAATACCAGTCGACATACAAGACAAATCTGTTCCTTTATATCTCCCTCTTACCGAACTAAATTCTCGATTGTCAGAAACTTGTTTTTTACTATCCCATGAGCTAGCAATTTTTTCAACTCTACCTGGATCACCAGGTAAAAGTAAATAATCAGATAAATCTCCTTTTTTACAATTAATGTGGTATTGTTTTCCTCCTTTACTAACGGGGTTTTTAGCTGTTGGCTTGGTCATATTTTTTAGAAATTATACCGTTTTTAAACGGTTTTGTTAAATTAACTTTTTTTATTTTATTATATAAATCATTATCGGATTTCAAATAAACATCTATATAGTTTGGGGTCTTACCAACCCAAAAATCCTTTGTCTTGCTTTCAAAAAGTACCTTTGCTTGAATTTTTTGTTTACAATATTTCTCAATCTGATTTTGGGCAACTTTTTTACCCAGTTTTCTAAGTTTTTTAGATCTCTTATTTTTAACCTTAGAGTCTACCTTGTTTTTAAAAGAAGCAGCTTTTGTGCCTGGCCTAACTGAATACTTAAAAACATGAAGATTTAAAAACTTAGCCCATTTTACAAATTCATATGTTTTTTTAAAGTCAGATTCGGTTTCACCAGGAAAGCCTACTATAATATCTGTCCCAATTTCTATATTCTTATCTTTTAGCTTATTAATAACTTTTTTAACTTGGGCTAAGGGGTAATCTCGATTCATTAACTTAAGTATTTTATCACATCCTGACTGAACTGACAAATGAATATAAGGACATATTCGATCAGATTGAGCAATTAAATCTATAAATTCGTCATTTAAAAAGGTTGGCCATAAAGATGAAATTCTAATTCTTGGAATGCTGGTATTTTCAAGAATATGTTTTAACAAATCCAACAAATCGTTGCCTTTGTAATTATAAAGAGTAATATTTGCTCCTACTAAATTTATTTCCTTAAAACCTGCTTTTTCTAAATCATTGATCTCTTTAACAATTTTTTCAAAACTTTTACTTGAAAGTTTATTTCTCAAATAAGGAACTATACAATAACTACAAAATTGATTACAGCCATCTTGAATCTTAACCATAGAACGATTCCTTTGGGATGTTTCTGGGCTAATATCTTTGACTTTTTTCTTTTTAAAGTTGTAAACATTTAAAAGAGCTTCAGGTAAACTATCCTTTATTTCATTTGGAAACCAATCATCAACCAAAGATTTTATTTTTTTATTATTTTTAAGTTCTTTTGTAAAACAACCAGCTACTACTAAAAAGATATTAGGATATTGGCGCCTAGCATTATAGATCTCTTGCCTTAATTTTCTTTCTGCTCTTTGAGTAACACTACAAGCATTAATCACATAAATATCTGGATTTTCATCAAAAGGAACTACCCTTACTCCCTTTTCTAATAAATCTTTTTTAAATTTTAATGTTTCGGATTGATTCAATTTACACCCAAAGGTCTTAAAACTTACTTTCATAATTTTTTATTCAGCTCTTTAATCAGTTTAGCCTGATCAACTGTTTCTTGGTTACTTGTTTCCATATTTCTAATAATAATAGTATCATCTTTTGTTTCTTTTTCTCCTAAAATTAAGGTTAAATCAACCCCTATTTCTTTTGCTTCTTTTAATTGTTCTTTTAAGCTTCTCTTAGTAAAGTTTTTTGCTACTAATATGCCTTCTTCTTTTAATTCTCCAAAAAGACTCAAAGCTTTTTGAGCAGCCTTTTTACCTACTTGTGCTAAAAATACTTTTGGAGGTCTTGGACCATAAGTACGAACATCATATTTCTTACCATACTTAACTAACTTATCCATATTAATTTTCCAACCTACAGCAGGAATTGGATCATCCGCTCCTAAATCTTCGGCTACTTTATTGTGTCTACCACCCTTTCCTAAAACAATCTTTTCCCCATCTTCATTTTCCAAACAAAACTCAAAAACTGTTTCCATATTATAATCTTTTGCTTCTACTAATAAAGGGTCAACTCTATAAGCAACATCAACTTCATCTAAAGATTCCAAAACTTCAACAAAGTGTTTTTTACAGTCGCTGCATAAGTTATCCACTAATTGGGGAGCATCTTCTACTACTTCCTGACATTCTTTATTCTCACACTTGAATATAGCTAAAAGATTTTCCTCAAGATTTTTCTTACAATTTTTACAAAGCCAATTTTTCTTTGGGGTTAAATATTCTCTTAATTTTTTAATGTATTTTTTTCTTCCTTTCCTGCAACCTAAGTTACCAATTTGAATATTTACGTCAAATTTAAGGCTATCAAAGATATTGTAAGCTATTAAAATAAGTTCAGCATCAATAATAGGTTGATCAGAACCTACTACTTCTAAACCAATATCATGGAGCTCATTCGGATCTTTGCTAGAACGAGATTCAAAAACAGAACCAAGATAATAAAACTTTTTAGCTTCTTCTAAATCTTCGTCATCCATATATGCTCTTACAATAGAGGGTACAAAGTCAAGACGAAGCGACTTATTTCTACCCACTGAAACAGTATCTTCTTTTAAAACGCGGGTAAAGAGTTGCTTTTTTTCTATCATTGGTGTTCTTATCTTTTCAAAACCATAATCACAAGCTGTTTCTATAATCTTTTTGGTAAAATAATGCCAATACTCATTATCATCTAAAAAAATGTCACTACCTCCAGAAAGTTTTTTTATTCTTGGCTTTTTTTCTTCTTCTTTGTCTTTAGGGGGACGACCTCTTTTTTTCTTTTT
>CAZGUY010000003.1:0-7050 GCA_964528795.1 uncultured Gammaproteobacteria bacterium | reverse complement strand
TTTGACTTCTTTTTTGAAGACATAAATTTATTTAAATTAAAGTTTTATTTATAAAATTAATCTTTAATAAAACCGGCATCTTCAAGGGGCCACCCTCTAATCCATGCATTACCAATAATGTTTTCTTCTTTAACAGGACC
The DNA here is from genome assembly GCA_964528795.1 of uncultured Gammaproteobacteria bacterium. Classification (GTDB taxonomy): domain Bacteria; phylum Patescibacteriota; class Patescibacteriia; order UBA2591; family UBA6264; genus DATFJC01. The sequence goes on along the minus strand of CAZGUY010000003.1, from coordinate 6,910 downwards.
AAAACTTCTTGAATCTAAACTCATATTTCTATTATCACCTAACAAATAATATTCGCCTGGTTCCAATCTAACGTCTACTTTACCTCGAGTTTGAGTACCAGGATTTAAATAATTTTCCTCTAGAACAAGACCTTGTTCATGATTATTATTATATATTTTAACTTTATCATTTTGAATTACTACTCTTTCCCCAGGTAAACCTACCACTCTTTTAATTAAATAATTTTTTCCATTATTAGGAGAATTAAAAACAACCACCTCTCCCCTTTCAGGTTTGTTAAAATGATAAGAAAATTTATCAATAATTAGATAATCTTTATTGTAAAAATTAGGTTCCATAGATGGACCTATAACGTAAAACGGTTGAAACACAAATTTATGTATAGGCCAAACTATTAAAAAAGCTATAAGGATTAGCTTTATAAGATCCAATATAAATAGCAAAAATGGTGGTACTTTCTTTTTTTTCTTGCCTACATTAAATTTTTTGGATATTTTTGATTTTTTATTGTCTTTTAAGAAATCAAGCTTCATTATCTTTTTTGCTGTTAAGCGCTATCTTTCGAGCTAATTTAGTAATTTTGTTCTCCAAAGACCTAATACGCACTGTTAAATAAAATATAAAATAAAATATAAGAATTAAAGCAAAATAAATCGCAACATCAACCCCTCGACCTATCCCTAAAACTCTAGCTAAAAAATTAATTGATTCTGGAAATATTACTACCCCTATCACTGCTAACCAAAGCAACAACCAAACTAAAAAATTAATCAGGTTAATGTCTTCATTTTTAAACCTGACCACTAGTCGAGATATTATAACAATTACAAACAATACTAATATTACTTGGAACAATATCATATTAATTTATTCAAAATTAACCTCACTAATGTTTTTATGCCCGTTGTAAAACTCTGTCCTTTTGAAAGAGAATAATCAGTGTAAATTGGTTTAATAGAAATTTCGTTAATTTTTAAATTATGTTTTTTAGCCTCTCTAAAAAATTCAGAAGATACTTCCATTTTTTGGCTATTAAGATTCATTTTTTGAAGAGCCTGTCTTGAAAACCCCCTAAGACCAGATTGGCTATCAGATGTCCAAACTCCATAAAGCAAAAAGGTGAAAACATTACCTGCTAAGTTATAAAAGTATCTTAAAGTTGGCATATCCTTAGAAAATTTTTTCATTCTCGAACCAATAACAAATTGGGCTCCATTTTTGATTTCTTTAACTATTTTTGAAACATCTAAAGGGTTATGTTGGCCATCTGCATCTAGAGTTACTACAATATCCGCCTTTCTTTTTAAAGCTGCCTCAAAACCGGTTACAAGAGCTGCTCCTAAACCTAAATTTATTTCATGTTTAAAAACAAAAGCTCCATTTTTATTTGCAATCTCATATGTTCTATCACTTGACCCATCATCGACTACCACAATCTCATCAGCTTGTTTTTTAGCTTTTTTTAAAACACTTTCTATTGTTTTCTCTTCATTAAAAGCTGGTATAACAATTATAGTTTTCATAAAGAATTGCTTATTTATCCTCGTATTTTTCAGCCATTGGTTTCAAAAGCATTCTATGAGCTTTTAAATATTCTATCATTTTGTTTAGACCTTGATCTAAACCCGTAACAGGGAACCAATCCAATTCTTTTTTAGCTTTTGTGATATCAGGTATACCAAGAGGTCTCATAAAGGGTAAAGGTTCTTTAAATTTAATTTTTGAATCAGAACCTGTCATTTCAATAATTTTGTGAGCTAAATCTGCTAATTTATATACTTTTTCACTGCCTAAATTAATTGGGCCCTTTTTGTCAGAATTCATTAACCTTATCATGCCATCTACCATATCATCAATATAGCAAAGGCTAGTAGAAAAAGACTTATCACCATAAATCACTAAAGGCTTGCCAGTTAAGGCTTGTAAACCAAAGTCAGGAATCATTTGGCCATCTAGTAATGGTTGCTTTGGGCCATAGGTTCTAAAAATTCTAGCAATTTTAGCATCAAAGCTTTTGTATTTTTGTCTATAAGTAGCAACAGCAGATTCAGAAAATCTTTTACCTTCATCAAAACAAGACCTTGTACCAACAGAATTTACACTCCCAAAATCAGATTCCTTAAAAGGTCTATCTCCTCGTTCTCCATAAATAACAAACGAGGAAGCTAAAAGAAATTTGGCATTAAAATGTCTTGCCATTTCTAGTATGTTTATGGTTCCTATAGAATTTGTATAAAGGGTTTGAAATTTTAGCTGATTAAACTTTTTCGCAGAAGTTGGAACAGCTAAATGATAAACCTTTTGTATACCATAAACATCTACTTTAAAATCTTCTAATTCCGGAAAGTCTTCGAAATTAAAAGGTTGATTTATGTCTTGCTTTATAAACTTGAAGTTAGGTTCTTGAAGAAGACTTTTAATATTTTGAACTGTGTCTCTTCCCTCAAGAGAATCTATACAAATAACCTTTTTACCTTCTTCTACTAACCTATTACAAAGATTAGCGCCTATAAAGCCAGCCCCTCCTGTTACTAAGACATTTTCTTTTTCCGGTTTATAATATTCTTTACCTTTGTTTTTAAACGCGGAAAAAAGATCGCCAAATTTCATAAAATATAATTTTAATTTGTTTAAGTTTTTAGGCTTTCTTTTTGTTTAACATAGTAAGTCCGATTTTTCCTTTGTCTTTCTTTATAACTTTGACAGGTATAATATCTCCTTTACTTACTACGTCACTAGGATGTTTAACATGGCCTTTAGCCATTTCACTTATATGAACAAGGCCATCTTTTCCAGGAGTAATTTCAACAAAAGCACCAAAATCAGTTAAATTAACTACTCTTCCTTCGAATTTATCTCCTATTTCTACCTCTCTGGTAATATTTTCTACTCTCTTTTTAGCCTTGTGAAGAGCTTCTTCATCAGCACAACTAATACAAACTGTACCATCGTCATCTATATTAATTTCTACGCCATAGTCATCAATCATTTTATTAATAACTTTACCGCCTGGTCCAATTACATCTCCAATCTTATCAGGATCAATCTTAAAGACTGAAATCTTTGGAGCTGTAGCAGCTAACTCTTTTCTAGGTTCAGAAATAACACTTTCCATCTTCTTTAATATCTTTTTTCTAGCTTTCCTAGAAGCAGCAAAAGTCTCTTTTACCACCTTTAAAGGAAGTCCTTGAGACTTGGTATCCATTTGAACAGCAGTTACTCTATTACCAGTTCCAATAACCTTAAAGTCCATACCACCTGGACCATCTTCTAAGTCTTGCATATCTGTAATTAGTTTATATCTTTTAAAGCCTTTACCTTTTTCATCTTCTTCTGAAGCAAGCCCCATTGCTATACCTGTAACTGGTTCCTTAATAGGAATACCAGCATCCATAGCTGCTAAGATTGAACCACAGGCTGAAGCCATAGAACTAGAACCATTAGAAGACATAACCTCTGATACAATTCTAATTGTATGAGGGAAATCTTCTACATCAGGTAAAATGGGCTCGAGACCCTTTTCAACTAATGCTCCATGTCCTATTTCTCTTCTAGAAGCAGACCTAAGAGGACTTACTTCCCCAACTGAATATGGAGGGAAATTATAATGATGAAGGAATCGTCTTTTGCCAGATTTCTCCATAGTATCAAGATATTTTTTCTCATCAGTTCCTCCTAAAGTTACAATTGAAAGAACTTGGGTTTCACCTCTAGTAAAAAGACCTGAACCATGAACCTCTGGAACAGTTTCAACCTCAGCTGATAAATCTCTTATTTCATCTAAGTCTCTACCATCAATTCTTTGATCTTTATCTAATATTGCTTTTGAAACTTCTCTATAAATAAGTTCATGAGCATAATCACTTGCCTTTTCTCTTTTATCTTTACCAATATTTTTATCTAATAACATTTCTTCAAGTTCCTGATCAATCTTTTTAGCGGCTCCTGTTCTTTCTTTCTTTGTTTTTAAAGGATGATCAAACAAATACTCAGGAGCTTTTTTCTCAACAAATTCTTTTGTCATTTCCTTTAATTCTTTAGTGGTAGGTGTTTTTTTATCTTCTTTCTTTTCTTTTTCTAGCTTTACTTTTTCCTTGCCAGCTTTTTTCTGAATCTTTTTAACAAATTTTGTTACCTTTTTAGCATATTTCATTCCGAATTGAATTGATTCATAAACAACCTTACCAGGAAGTTTATTAACTTCCCCTTCTGTCATAATCAAGCGACCCTTTTTGCTACATACTACCATATCAAGATCACTTTTTTCCCTTTCTTCATAGGTTGGGTTTAAAACCCAATCTTTTTTATCTTCTTCTGACGAAAGTTGGCCAACTCTAGCTCCCCCAATAGGACCATCCCAAGGGATGTCTGATATGGAAAGAGCAATTGATGCTCCCCAAAGAGCAACAATGTCGGCATCATTTTTTTGATCTACTGAAAGAGGAGTCAAGACAACTTGAACCTCTCTTTTCATATTTTGATCAAATAATGGTCTTATTGAACGATCAATAAGACGAGCTGTTAAAACAGCTTCTTTTGGAGGACGAGTCTCTCTTTTAACAAAGCGAGACCCTTTTATTTTACCGGCTGCATAGTATTTTTCCTCAAAATCTACCAATAGAGGGAAATATCCTAAATCTTTCTTGTCACCCATTGTAGCAGTAGCTAAAACAGTGGTATTTCCATATTGAACTATACAGTTACCGTTTGCATGTTGGGCAATTTTATCAACCGTTACAGTTAATTTTTTGCCACCTATTTCTGTACTAAATTTTTTCATAATATAATAATTTGATTAATGTTTATTACTTAATTAATTAATTTTTACCTTTTTTCTTAAGTAAAAACTTTTTCTTGTTTTTACCAAGATTTGTAAAATCATCCACAGCATTTATCAGTTTAGAAGATGTTGTCTTTTTAAAGCCCATTAATTCAATAAGACACCCTTTGTTTTCTCTTAAATAGTAAACGGCTGGTAAAAAGTCTCCATCTCCTGTAACTAATATTACTACATCTAAACTATTGGCAAGTTTAATGGCGTCAATAGCCATACCAACATCCCAATCAGCCTTTTTCATTCCACCCGGAAAAATCTGCAAGTCTTTCACCTTTAATTCAAATCCTTGCTTGGAAATAACATCAAAAAAATGTTGTTCTTCCGCTGTGTCAGAACGAATAACATAAGCAATAGCACGAATTAATTGTCTATTGCCTACTGCTTCTGATAATACGTTTTTAAAATTAACATTAGAGTGGTAAAGGTTATTTGCAGAATGATACATGTTTTGCACATCTACAAAAACTCCCACCCTTTGATTTTTGTATTTCATAAAAACTATTCTTTATCTTTATCTTTATTTTTAATTTTTGAAACCATTTTCTCGTGTAATTCAGGATCATTTACTTTTAAATATTTTAAAAGTTTTCGACGTTTATTGATTTTTTTAATAAGACCCCGACGAGAAGAATGGTCATGAATATTCCTTTGTAAGTGTTTTGTTAAATTTTTAATTTCTTTATTCAAAGACACAATCTGAGCTTTGGTTGAGCCTGTATCCTTATTATCTTTTTTCTCTTCCTTTTTACTATCTTTTTTAGATTTCTTTTTCTTTGACTTTTTCTTGCTCTTTTTACTTTTCTTGCTCTTTTTATTTGACTTTTTTTTGCTTTTCTTTTTCTTCTGATCTTTATCTTTTTTCTTTTTTTTGCCCTTGTTTTTCTTTTTCTTTTTTGATTTTTTGGATTTTTTAGACATAAATTTATTATTTTTGATTACTTAATTTTCATGTTAAATATTATAACATAACCCTATATTTTTAACAACCCCTTTTATTTTATAAAAGTTAAGATTTAAAAAGGATAAAAACCTGACATTAAACTATTAAATTAATAAATATTGACTAAATTGTATTTTTCTTATAAAATATATTTTAGCGATAAATCAATTCAAGTAAGGAGTCACATTTAAAACTGACTATTTATGCCAACGGAAATTAAAAATTATATAAATGATTTTCTGGAGTATTTAGAAATTGAAAAGGGTTGTAGTCAATTAACAGTTAGAAATTACAGATTTTACTTAAATCGATTTGTAGATTTTGCAGATATTAAAAAATTAAAAGATATTGATTACGAAACAACAAGAAAATTCAGGATTTGGCTTTCTAGAAAAAAGAATAAACGTGGCGATACTCTTTCTAATAAAACTCAAAATTATCATTTAATAGCTTTAAGGGTCTTTTTAAAATACTTAGCAAAAAGAGACATTAAAATCCTTTCCCCAGAAAAGATTGAACTTGCTAAAACAGAAGATAGACATATTAATTTTTTAGAAGGAGATGAATTAGAAAGACTTTTAAAAGCACCTTTAAAAGTGGATCAAAAAGAAATTATCACTTTAAGAGATAAATCAATTTTAGAACTTCTTTTTTCAACTGGCTTAAGAGTTTCTGAAGCTTGTAGACTTCAAAAAGAAGATATAAATCTAGATAAAAATGAATTTGCTGTTAAGGGCAAAGGAAAAAGGTGGCGGGTGGTTTTTTTATCATCCCAAGCTAAAAAGTGGCTAAAAAAATATCTTAAAAAACGTAATGATACTGACCCTTCCCTATTTGTAAGACATGATAGAGCTAGGGAAAATGATGATGATATTGGAATCTCTCCTAGATCTGTTCAAAGAATGGTTAAAAAATATGCTAAAGCAGCTGGGCTTACTAAAAAAGTTAGCCCTCACACCCTAAGACATTCATATGGAACCGATCTTTTAATGGGTGGAGCAGATATTAGATCTGTTCAAGAACTTTTGGGTCATAAGAATATTACAACCACACAAATATATACCCATGTAACGGACAAAAGGCTAAAAGAAGTATATAAATCTTTTCACGGCAAATCAAGAGATAAAAAAGA
>CAZGUY010000002.1:51130-52859 GCA_964528795.1 uncultured Gammaproteobacteria bacterium | reverse complement strand
CTTTTTAAGCCCTTATTTAAATCCTTAGAAAATTCATCAAAAAAACTAATACATTTTTTAAATTCTTCATCATCAATCCTGGCAATAACTTCTTCATCTTTGCCAACCTTATCCCTATTTTCAAGTTTTTCCAATGGTTCTGTCTTTTTAATACCATTAATTATTTGATCAATAAGGGCGGTTTCTGGATCAATATTTAAGAGGTCCTTAAAAATGTCACCGCCTACTGAATCAACTATATTGCAAAAATTAATTTCAACATTAATCATGGACCTCAAAATTATAAGTTTAGTGTCCAAATGCAAAAGCTGGGTTTGAACCTCTTCGGGAAAAAACTCCAAACTAAGACTTTCCTTATTTTGGTCTCCTTTATAAGAATCAATCAACTCCTCTTGCTTATCTGTAAATCTACTTGCAGCATTCAGCAGGTCTTTAAGCCATTGAAACCTTTCCTTAGATGAAACATTGTCAATTACTTCTTGAATATCTGAATCAAGAACAAGTTTTTTCTTTTTCTCGGTTTGTTTTACTTCTCTTTTGAGCTCTTCTAAAAACAACTTCATCTTAAAACCTCCTTAATTTAATTGTAATTATCAATTGCTTTTATTATAGCAAAATTTTTAGGTTTGTCAAGGCTTTAAAAATACTAGCCAAACCAATATTAAGCTTAAAATAAAAGAACTTATATAAAAATATATCTTATATGAATTAAAGATTGACCAAAAAACTGATATACTGGCCTGATTTTTAAAAAAACTTGAACCTGGAGTTAAGCCCTGATTTTGTATATTTTCTCTTTCTAAGACCCTTATATCATCCTGAGACCGAGGTAAAAGCTCTAACCTATTGCCATATTTAGACAAAATACCAATAACTTTTAACTTGTCGCCTAATTTAAACCTATTCTGATCTATTTTAGTATAAGGTTTTAAATAAACTATTTGTTCTCTTGCCTTTTTATCAGAACCTATTAAAAACAACCTATTGCCTTCCTTTTCAATTATTTGGCCTTTGGTTTGTAAAAGATAACCTATTAAATTTTTATTTATATCTTTTAAATTAAAAAATAAGGGTAAAACTTTACCCTTATTTAAAACTTTTATATCATTTTTTGAATCAGTTTTAATTCTTTTTTCATTATGAGCTTTAGATATTTCTCCAACCACCTCTACCTTGTCCCCTACTTTAAGGTCTGGGAATTCTTTAAAATGGGAATATATTTGAGCCCCATTAATATAAAAATACCTTTTTCCTAAAACACCTGGTAATACTAAAACATTTGAAGTCACCTCCATTTTTTGGCCTATTTTTAAATTTTGAATATTTTTTAAAGCCTTAATTTTAAGGGGCAAAAATAAAAATAAAAAAATCAAAGCTAAAAAAACTATTCTTTTTTTGAACATAATTTATTAAAAGCAGCTTTAAAGCTTTTAAGTTTTCTACCTACAATATTAAATAAAATTTTTGACTCATTAACATTAAAAAAGTAACTAAGACCCAGATAAAAACCTAAAGCTCCAAGACCAGCTATACCTCCTTGCAAAAATACCCCTAAAAAGCTTTGCATATTTACAAAATTAGCTACTACCATTTTTACAATTTGTAAAAATATTACCATTACTCCTGTTAAAATACCAGATTGAACCAAAGTATATAAAATTTCTTTATGAAATAATTTACTAATCTTTTTATCAAAGTAAAAATACAAAAGCAAAACATTTAAAATTGA
>CAZGUY010000002.1:48912-51030 GCA_964528795.1 uncultured Gammaproteobacteria bacterium | reverse complement strand
CTAAAAAGACCAGCCCCTAATATAATTCTTACAATTTGAGCCCTTAAAGCTAAAAAGATTACACTAATAGGAACTGTAATAAAAATTATAACCTTCACTGTTTTTGAAAAATAATGAGAAAACCCTTTTTTATCTCCAATACTAAAACTACGACTAAGCATTGGAAAAACTGCTACTGCTAAAGAAATTCCAAATAAACTAATAGGAATATGAATTAAATTAAAAGCCAAATTATAAACTGCTACTGCTCCAACTGTTATTAAGGAGGCTACAAAAGTTACCACTATAAAATTTAATTGATTAGCTGCCAAACCTATACATCTTGGCACCATTAAAGTGACTACTTTTTTAACTGATTTAGTAATTTTAAATAAAGGTTGCCATTTAAAGCCTGTATTTAAAAAGACTGGTAATTGAATTAAAAAATGAAGCATTGCACCAAGGACAACTCCCCAAGCTAAACCTGACACCCCTAAAGGAGTATGTATTAAAAATAAAATACCTATAATAATTCCAACATTATACAAAACAGGAGCAATACTATAAACTAAAAATCTTTGAAAAGACTTTAAAACACTCCCTACTATATTACTTAAAGTAAAAAAGATCGTCCCAATCATCATAATCCTGGTAAACTTAATAGTTAAAGCCTTAGCCTCAGCTGAAAAACCAGGCACCATAAAAGGAACTATATAAGGAGCTAAAACAAAAAATAGGACAGCTAAAATTATAACCAATCCTAATAAAAGATTAAGTAATCTATTTGTTAAACCCCAGGCTCTTTTTTTGTCTTTTGAAAATAACCCCAAAAAAACAGGAATAAAAGCTGAAGAAAAAGCCCCTAAAATTAAAGTTTGAAAAATAAAATCAGGTAACCTAAAAGCAGCATAATAACTATCCAAAACTTGACCTGCCCCAAAACTACTTGAAAGTAAACGGTCTCTAACAAGTCCTAAAACCCGGCTTAATATAGAAAAAAGAGCAATAATCATTGCTCCGCCACTTATACTATTAGTGCGGTTAAAAAACTTTTTAAGCATGTTTTTTTACAAAATCTTTAATTTCTTTTTTAAAGTTTTCCTTGCTAAACTTTAAGGCATGTTTTCTAATCTCTTTTGGGTTGAATTTATGTTCATCAAAATTAATAACCTTTTCTGCTAAATGTTCCCAAGTTTGTTCTTTAAAAAAGAGACCTGTTTTTCCTTCCACCACTGTATCCAAAGCTCCCCCTCTTTTGTATGCAATTACAGGTCGGCCACTAGCCATTGACTCAACAGCTGTAATTCCAAAATCTTCTTTTTGGGGATGAATAAAGGCTTTAGCTTGAGATAAAAGCTTAGCTTTCTTTTTTTCAGATACAAATCCTAAAAATTCAATATTATCACCAGCAATCTTTTTCAAATACTTATCATTCCCAGAACCAACAACCTTTAAAGGAATTTTTAATTTATTAAAAGCTTTAATAGCTAAATCAACCTTTTTATAGGGTCTAAATCTAGACATTATTAAAAAATAATCCCCTACCTCATCTTTATCTGACACATATAAATCTTTTGTTTCAACAGGTGGGAAAATAACTTTTTCTGGGTCTCTAAAATAATAATTTTTAATTCTTTTTGAAACAAAATTAGAATTAGAAATAAGATAATCTGGCCTTTTAGCAGCATTAACATCCCATTGTCTAAGCCAAGTTAAAACAAATGGTAAAATCTTTTTTACTAATCTTTCTCCGCCAGTTAAATTTTCTAAATAAGTATAAGTGTCTGACCAAAGATAACGAGTTGGGGAATGAATATAAGAAATATGAGTAGTTTCTGGCCTTGTAATTACTCCTTTAGCATAAGCTGATGAATCAGAAATAACTAAATCAAACTCTGATAAATCAAACCGCTCAATTGCACTAGGCATGAGCGGTAAATACCAACGATATTTTTTTCTCCCAAAAGGAAGATTTTGAATTGGAGATACTCTAACATCTTTATCTTTAAAAGTATCTCCCATAACTTTTTTATCGTAGAAAAGAGTATATATCGGTGCTTCAGGCCATATTTCACTAAAAGCAGAAAGAACCTTTTCTGCTCCCCCGTATTGAGTTAAAAAATCATGAACTAAAGCTAC
>CAZGUY010000002.1:0-48812 GCA_964528795.1 uncultured Gammaproteobacteria bacterium | reverse complement strand
AAAGAACCTTTTCTGCTCCCCCGTATTGAGTTAAAAAATCATGAACTAAAGCTACGCGCATAATACAAGTTAACTTTTTAAAAAATAAATTTATTTATTTCTTTTTAGAAGAAGGAATGGCCCGGCAATTGCTATAGAAGAATAAGTACCTACAGCTATACCAATCATCATGGCTAAAATAAAGTTTTGAATTGAAGCTCCCCCAAACAAATAAATCACCAATAATACAAAAAGAGTTGTAAGGGAAGTATTTAATGATCGAATAATTGTTTCGTTTAAGGAATGATTAATAGCTGAAGATAAATTTTTAAATTTATCCAAAATAATGTTTTCTCTGATTCTATCATATATAACAATAGTATCATTAACAGAATAACCTAAAACTGTTAAAAGAGCTGTAATAAAAGCAACATTTATTTCAACCCCACTTACAAATCCAAATACAGCAAAAAATCCTAAAAGGATTATAACATCATGAAAAAGAGCAGTTAAAGCTCCCATTCCATATCGCCAAGACTCTCTTTTACCAGCAAATTTGGCTACTTTTCTAAAAGCCCAAGCAACATATAAAATAATTGCAATTAAAGCTAAAATAACTGAAATTCTTGCTTTTTTAGACAATTGCTTTCCTATAACTGGACCAATTGAAGTATATGACTCTTCTTCAAACTCACCCAATTCATTTAAATTCTTAACAATTTTTTGGTGCATATCTTCTTTTACTTCTTGGCCTTTTTTGCTTTTAAACTTCATAACAAAAGTATCTTGACCAGATTTTTGAACTGTTACGTCACCTAAGTTTAATTGACTAAGTTTATTTTCAACTTTTTTAATTTCAGGAACTTGATCTTTAAACTTAGCCTGCATCATAGTTCCACCTGTAAAATCAATCCCTAAATTCAAACCAAATAAAATTAAAGCTAAAATAGAAGCAGCTACTAAGACTCCTGAAATAGTGAAAAATATTTTTCTTTTACCTATAAAATCAAACATATTATTCTTTTACTTTTAATTTTAAAAATGTTTTAGTTATAACCATAGCACTAAACATGCTAATTAAAACTCCAATTCCAAGCGTTAATCCAAACCCTTTTATTAGGCTAGCCCCAAAGTAATACAAAATAAAGCAAACTATAAGAGTAGTTACATTACCATCTCTAATAGCTGTCCAAGCATGAGAAAAACCATCTTTTAGAGCAGCTGGTTCTGATTTTCCAAGCCTTCTTTCGTCTTTTATTCTTTCAAATATCAAGATATTAGCATCCACTGCCATACCCAAAGATACTACAAATCCAGCTACTCCAGCTAAAGTTAGAGTCACTGGAATAAGCTTGAAAAGAGCCATTACTATAAGGGTATAAATTAATAAAGCCGAAGATGCAATAGCACCATCTCTTTTATATAAAAGAATCATAAAGGCAACAATTACTAAAAATCCTAAAAGTCCTGCTACAATACTTTTCTGAACTGATTCTTCTCCTAAACTTGGTCCAATGTTTTGTTGACTTATAATTTCAATTGGAACCGGCAAAGCACCAGCTGATAAGCGCCGAGCTAATTCTTTAGCTTCTTTAATAGAAAACTTACCCGTAATAACAGCCTTGCCACTTTTAATTGGTTCTTGAACCTTAGGAACACTAAGAGGTGAACCATCTAAAAATATAGCAACTGGCTTACCTACATTTCTTTCTGTAATTTCTCCAAATAATCTTTCCCCTTCTTTATTAAATTCAAGCGTAACTTCTGGTTCATTAGTTTGAGAACTAAAAGAAATATAAGCATCTTCTAATTGTTTCCCTGTTAAGCCGGTGTATTGCCATTTTGGAGATTGCTTAACCTGAGATTCTGACATAGTTGGAAATAAAATATGACTGGCTTTAACTTCTTTTACCTTTTCTGTTTCTTTTGACTCTTGTTCTTGACTATTAGCTTGATCGCCTTCTTTATTAGAATCCTTAGTTTCCTTTTCTACCATTCTTTCATCAAGCTTTTTTATAATATGGTAACCAAATGGAGTTTCTACTAACTGACTAGTTACTTCACCTACATCTAGATTTTCAAAGACTACCTTTTCAAAGGCAGGGACCATTTCTCCTTTTTGAAACCAACCTAAATTACCTCCTTTGTCTTTTGAGCCAGGATCTTCAGAATATTTTTCAGCTAACTTAGAAAAATCAGCTCCAGACTGATTAGCTTTTTTTAAAACATCTTCTGCTTTTTCTTTTGTTTTTTGATTACTTTCTTTAATTGATTGTTTTTCTTCCTCTGTTAGACCTTGCCTTTCAGCTTGTTCTTTAAATTCTAAAATAGGGGTCTCCCCTATCATATCAATAGCTTCTTTAGTATCTTTAATACCTGGCAAACCTACTATAATATGCCAACCATCTTCTGACTTAGCAGTTCTAATATCAGGTTCTGAAACTCCAAACACATTCACTCTTCTTTCAATCACATCTCTAACTCCTTGAACTGCACTTTCTTTTTTCTTAGAGGGAATATCAGAAGTGTCAGTATTATAAATTAATTGAGTCCCACCTTGCATATCAAGACCTAAATGAATCTTTTGTTTTGAAAACCAGTTATGACCTGGAACCCAGGATGGTAGTTGCGGAATATCAACCAAAAGAGCCACAACCGCTAAAATAATAATTGATATAAAAGTTGTCCAAAATTTATTATCTTTCATAAATTTCTTAGATAAAAAAATGTTCCAAAGGAACTTATGTCTTAATTAGTTATTTTCATTTTATCAAATTAAAAAAATAAATCAAGGACTTAAATTCTTAATAATATTTTTTATTTCTTTACCCCTTAAATTAAATAAAAATAAAAAATAAAGAAAAAGACCTAGGTTTATTACCTAGGTCTATATAATTTTTTGTTTTAGAGTTCTCTTAAAAAGAGATTAATGCTAATACCTGATCTTAGAATGTGTAGAATTCGAATCTTTTTCTTTCCCTTTTTGTCATAATACTCTATTTCAGAATGGTTTAAAAGTTCATTCGGCACTTTAATTTCTCTGTCTTCTCTGTGAATCAGAATATTTTTGGCTTTTTTTTCAAGAAATTCAAGACCTGCTTTTGGGTCAGAAAAAGACTGGCTTTCTATAGTATAGTCTTTAAATCCACCGTCTCCGCTATATACAATTCTAATTTCAGCTTGGCATTTTTCAATTGAAGAAATAAAATCTTTAACTTGATCTCTTGCAAAAATATTAATATAGGAACAATAACCGTATTTTTTAATATCTTCTTTCTCTTGGCTAATAGCTTCTTTAAAATAAGATTTAAGCCTTTTATACCTTTGATCTCGTTTAGCTTTTCTTGCTTTTTCCCAGCTATCACCTGATTTTACAACATCCACTACGCCATCAATTTTTTGAATTTGTTTTTCAAACATTTCAAAATCAGCTCTTTCACTTAAGGCAAATCTTCTTATCCAGGGTGCCAAGCAACCAATATTAATTGGGGTTATTTCAGCTAAAGCCCTTCCTATAAAAAGAGAACCTTTTAATACATCAGATAAAAGTTTTTTAATTTGCTTTTCATCTGATAAGATATTGTGGTGTAACATTCCAACCGCTAAATAAAATCTAGCGTCTTTTGAGTCATTTCCAATTAATCTTCTAAGTTGTTTCATTTTTACCTCCTTTGTGTATTTAATTGTAAACTATTTTTGTAATTATTTTTTATTGTTATTTATTGAAATAATATAACAGATTTTCATTCTTTGTCAAGGAGAAAATCAAGTTTATTCATACTTTGGATAACAACATTTTTTATACTTTTTTCCTGAGCCACAAGGACAAGGATCATTTCTTCCTACATCTTTTTTATTACCTTCTACCTTACCTACCACTTCTTGTTTTTTATTTTTATCTATCTCTTGTTCACTGGTCGTTTTATCAGGAGCATTAAAGTTTAATTTTCTTTTTGGTTTTTCAACTGCTTTTTTAGCAAGTTTCATTTTAAAAACAGAAAAGGTAACTTGCTTATTAACAGCATCTAGCAATTGATTAAACTTTTTATATGACTCTCGTTTGTATTCTACTAAAGGATCTTGTTGACCATATGCTCTAAGACCTATTCCCCCTTTTAAGTTCTCTATTACTTGAAGATGATCTACAAAATAATGATCAATACTTTGTAAGATTAATCTCCTTACAACTACTACAAAAGGATTTTTATTTTCTTCTAAACCTAAATCTTTTTGAGAATCTTTTAAGGTTTCTTTTAAGTCTTTTAACTCATCTTGAGCTAAGTCTAATAATAAGTCAATTATTCTTTGTCTTTGAACGTCTAATCTTTTTTCATTTTTATGAATATCTTTTATCTTTTCTTTAACTTTATCTGAAATAGGTAAAATATTTCCAATTACTTCAAATATTTCATCTAAATCAGAACCGCCAAATTCTTCTGATTTAATATGAGATTTAGTAATATTTTCAAATTCTTTTTCTACCATATCCAGAGTCTTTTCAAAAAGCTCTTTTTCATTCATATTTAAAATCCTTTCCCTTTTAGTATAAATTGATTGGCGGTGTTTATTTAAAACATTGTCATATTCTAATAAATGTTTTCTAGTATCAAAATTATATCCTTCTACTTTTTTCTGAGCCTTTTCAATTGAATTAGAAACTATCTTACTTTCAATTGGTTGATCTTCTGGAACATTTAAACTTTCCATAATAGAAGAAATTCTAGAACCACCAAAAATCTGCATTAAATCATCTTCTAAAGATACATAAAACTGAGATGAGCCAGGATCTCCTTGTCTACCTGACCTTCCTCTAAGCTGATTATCAATTCTTCTTGACTCATGTCTTTCTGTTCCTAAAACATGTAAACCACCAAGCTCTTTAACTTTTTCTTGTTCTTCTTCGTCAGGTGGATTACCCCCAAGGACTATGTCTACTCCCCTACCCGCCATATTAGTAGCCACTGTTATAGCACCAAGCTTTCCAGCTTGAGCAATAATTTGTCCTTCTTTTTCATGATTAGTAGCATCTAAAACCTTACAATCAAGCCCTTTCTTTTCTAACATTTCTTTAATAATTCTATTTTTTTCTATTGCTCCAACTGTCTTTTCTCCAACTGAAAATCCACCTGTTCCTATTAAAACAGGTTGGCCTTTTTTATGTCTTTTATAAACATCTTCTACAATAGCCTTGTATTTTCCTTTTTGGGTTCTATAAACTCTATCTGGTAACTTTTTTCTAACTAAAGGCCTGTTAGTAGGAACAACAACTACATCTAAATCATAAATTTTATGAAACTCTTCTGCTTCTGTAGCAGCTGTTCCTGTCATACCTGATAATTTATCATAAAATCTAAAATAATTTTGAAAACTAATTGTAGCCATTGTTTTAGATTCTTTTTTAATATCAACATTCTCTTTTGCTTCAATAGCTTGATGAACCCCTTCGCTGTATCTTCTACCTGGCATTAAGCGACCAGTAAATTTATCAACAATAACTACCTTACCATCTTTAACAATATAGTCTCTGTCTTTTTGAAAAAGAGCTTTTGCTTTTAAGGCTGCTTCAATATGATGAACTAATTCAACATTATTTTCCTCCCAAGGATCTTCTCCTAAAGAATCAACTAATTCTTCAGAGCCAGTCTCAGTTAAACTAACTGATCTTGACTTTTCATCAACCACATAATCTTTTTCTTTTTTCAAACTTTTAACTAAATGAGCTAGTTTGTAATAAAGTTTATCTGATTTTTGAGCTGGAGATGAAATTATTAAAGGCGTTCTTGCTTCATCAATTAAAATACTGTCTATCTCATCTATAATAGCAAAGGAATGACCTCTTTGAACTTGGTCTTCTTTTGAATAAGCTAAATTATCTCTTAGATAATCAAAACCAAACTGATTATTAGTTCCATAAGTAATATCGGCTTGATAAGCTTTTTTTCTTGAAATCGGTCTTAAGTATTCATCTTCCACTTCAAAACTTCCAGTTTCATCTCTTTTTTTATCAAGTTCTTTTTCATCTTTATCTTGTACCTCTTCAACATATTCAGGGTCATATATATAAGCTTTGTTTTGAACAATACATGAAACGCTAACCCCTAAAGCTTCATAAACTTGCCCCATCCATACTGTATCTCTTTTTGCTAAATAGTCATTAACTGTTACAACATGAACCCCTTTGCCGTCTAAGGCATTTAAAAATATTGGAGCAGTAGAAGTTAGGGTTTTACCTTCACCTGTTTTCATTTCTGCAATCTTTCCTTGATGTAAAACCATCCCTCCCATAAGTTGGACATCATAGTGTCTTTGACCTAAAGTTCTTTTACTTGCTTCTCTTGTCAGAGCAAAAGCATCTTCTAAAATATCATCTTTAGTTTTTTCATTGTTTTGAATCTGCTTTTTAAATTCTTTTGCTTTTTCTTTTATTTCATCATCACTTAATTTTTCATATTTTTCCTCCAAGTCATTAATAGCTTCAACCTTGGGTCGAAGCTTATCTAATTCTTGTTCATTAGAATCTCCAAAAAATTTAGATATTTTTTCTAATATTGACATATGAGTTTATCTTAACAAAAAACCTAAAAAAAACAAGGCCCTAAATTTAACTTGACAAAGTCCAAAAAATTTGTTATATTTAAAGCAAAATAATTTGCTCTATAAAATAAAAAAGGAGGAAACATGCTTAATTTAATTATTTTCTTATCAAGCGTAGCACTGGTATTCGCTGCTTGGAGTGGTTATAGAAAGGATAGCGACAAAAAAACCTCAACCAAACAACATGTAATCGCTTTGCTTGTAATATCGCTTTTGTTTTTGCCCTTAAATATTGATGGAACAGTTTATACTATTTTAGGATCTGGTAATGCAGAAAACAATTTTAATTCTGTTTTCTCATTTTACCAAGATGCTAAAGACGGAAAAGCTAATCAGCTTTTTGGAATCGGTTTTCAATTTGCTAAGAAAGGGTGCTTTACTGGTCTTGGGTTAATATATCAAAGCAGCCATGAAAAATCTGAAACAGGAATTGGTATTAGTTGGCAAGAAAGCAAAAAAGCCACGACTATAATCGGAATAAGTCTTTATCAAAAGGGTGACACTCTTTCAATGGGACCAGGAATCAGTTGCTATCAAAATGCTAAAGATGAAAGTTTTTGTTTTTTTGGAATCAGTTTATTCCAAAAAGGTAAAATATCTCTTACTATTGGAATAAGTGGCTTTCAAAAATCTGACAGCAGGTCTGGTACTATCGGAGTAAATTTTTACCAAACCGGTAAAAGGGAGGCTAATACCTTAGGATTCAATGGTTATCAATCATCTAAACACAAAACCACTACAATGGGTTTTAATGGTTTTCAATCAGGAGATACTACTAAAGTTATAGGTATAAACAGTTATTCAAAAGCCAGTCACTTTCACAATAATTCAGCTGGGATTACGCTTATTGCGAATGTTGCGAAGAATATAAGGACTTTTTCTGCCTTTTCAAAAAATAAAGCAGAAAAATAAAATTAAGCAACAAAATCATAAAACCTGTAGATTAATTTCTACAGGTTTCTTTTTTTATAAAAATATGAATTTCTTTTTATAAAGAACTTAAATTGATCCACTTACTTTTTCTGACATTTTGGACAAAACCTAGCACTTCTATTGCCTATTTTGATTCTTTTTATTTTTGCAGAGCATTTAGGACATTTTTCACCATCTTTGTTATAAACTTTTAAATACTTTGAAAAGCTACCCTTTTTACCTTCTGGAGTTCTATAATCTGACACTGAAGTGCCACTATATTTTAGAGCTTGTTTTAATACTTTTTGAATTGAATTATATAATTTTTTTAATTCTTTATCATTTAAATCATTAGAATCTTTAAGAGGGTGAATTTTAGCCCTAAAAAGAGCTTCATCTGAATAAATGTTCCCTACTCCAGCTATAACGGATTGATCCATAATAGTCTTTTTTATAGCCTTTCTTCTTTTGCTAACTCTTTTTTTAAACTCTTTTAAACTAATATCCATTGCTCCTGGCCCCAAAGACTCATTTAAATCTTTTCTTATTTCATCTGATTTAGCAAGTTCAATTTTGGCAAACCTTCTAAGATCTGACAAAGCCATTTGGTATCCATCCTTAAAAAAGAATATAAATCTAATATAACTATTCATTCTATCACTACTTATTGGTCCTTTGGTTTTACTTACCCACTTATCCTTTTCTTTTTCTTCCCATTTACCATATAAAAGATGACCAGTTAACTTTTGGTGAACTAATAAAGAATAATTATCTGATAAATCAAAAACAATGTTTTTACCTCTTTGTCTTATATCTTTTATTTTTTTGCCCTTAATGGTTGATTTAAAATAAGAAAAAGTATCTGGCTTTTTAACCATTTTAGGCCAATCTGTCCAAATGTTTGAAATGGTTTTACCAATAACATGTTTTTTTAATCCTTTGATTGTAGATTTAACTTCTGGAAATTCAGGCATAAATCTATCTTTTTAAATTAATTACTTTATTTTGCCTTCTTTAACATCCCTTCTTGATCTTCTTCTTTTAGTTTCTTTTTTATCTTTATATTTTCTAACTTGTCTTTCTAACTCATCAACAACTTCATCTAAACCATTTTGAAGGTCAGCTGCTCTTTCTTCGGCTCGTATTAAATCATTAGGGAGTTTTAAATTAACTTCAACTCTAAACTGCTCATATTTGTCATGAGAGTCATTATAACTTAAATCAAGCTTAGCTTCCCAAATTTTCACAGAATACTTGTTTAGTTTTTTAATCTTTTTCTCAATCTTTTCCTTGTCTTTTGGGCTTAATTTAACATTTTGTAAAAAGTACTTGATTTCCATAAGTTTTTTGTTTTAATTTATAAAATTTTTAAAAATCAAAAAAAATTAAGGGTAAGTTTTTATTTAAACTTACCCATTTTAATGTTCAATCAATCCCAAACTACTCTTACTTTTTCTCTATCATAATCATACAATAATCTACTTTTACCTTTTCCATATAATCCAAAAGTATTTTTAGTTCTATCAAGCTTTTTCCAACCTTTTTCTTTCAGTTTTTCAAGAGATATCTTATCCCCTTTTTTAAATTTCACAAATTTCCTCCTTTATGTTTAAGTTATAATAGACTGGTTCCAGTCATATCATTGGGAATTTTAATTCCCATTAACCTAAGGATTGTTGGGGAAACATCAGCCAACACTCCACTAGGTGTTATATTATATAATTTTGGTATTTCGTCAAGAGGTTTTTCTTTTTTAAAATCATTATCTACTACTATAAAGGGAACTGGACTTTTATTATGCTTTTTATCTATTTCTCCTGTCATAGGATCCACTAAAACCTCAGCATTACCATGATCAGCTGTTATAACTAAAGACCAACCTTGCTTTAAGGTCATTTTAGCAATTTCTCCTATTGCAAAATCAAGATATTCAATTGATTTTACAGTCGCTTGAAGATTGCCAGTATGACCTACCATATCAGGATTAGCAAAATTTAAAACTATAAATTTATATTTTCCAGAATCTATTGCCCAAAGAGTTTGGTGAAGTAATTCTTTAGCAGCCATTTTAGGTTTTTTATCGTACGAGCTAACCTTAGGAGAA
Source organism: uncultured Gammaproteobacteria bacterium (assembly GCA_964528795.1). GTDB lineage: Bacteria > Patescibacteriota > Patescibacteriia > UBA2591 > UBA6264 > DATFJC01. The sequence continues at coordinate 39,223 of CAZGUY010000002.1, read as the reverse complement.
GGAATTACCACCCTTTTTTCACCCTTAAAAGCCTCTTCCCTACCCCCATTGAAAAAATAAGTTACATGGGCATACTTTTCACTTTCAGCAATATGAAATTGACTAAAACTTTTGTCAGATATAATTTTAGAAATTGGATTATCAATTTTTATAGGTGGAAAAGCAACATGTTTAGGTAAGCCATCCCCGTATTCATTCATACCTACAAAATATAAATTTTTAATATCTTTTCTTTTAAATTTATTAAAGTCTTTTTTATTAAAAACTTGGCTAATTTCTCTAGCTCTATCTCCTCTAAAATTAAAAAATATTAAACTATCATTATTAGAAATTGTAGCTTTTGGTTTATTATGTTTAGCTATTATAACTGGTTTAAAACTTTCATCATAAATACCAGATTTATAAGAAGACTCAATAGCTTTTATTGGGTCTTCAAATTCATCTTGGGCTACCCCCTTAGCCATAGCTAAATAAGCTGTTTCAATTCTATCCCAATTTTGGTCCCTATCCATAGCAAAAGCACGACCCGATATAGTGGCAATTTCTCCTACTCCTAAACTTTTGCATTTTTTAACAATTTCTTTGACTTGAGCTTTGCCTGCTTTTTTGTCAGTGTCTCTACCATCTAAAAAAACATGAATATAAACATTTTTTACATTTTCTTTTTTAGCCATTTCTAAAAGAGCAAACATATGCAAAATTGAAGAATGAACTCCCCCATTAGAGCAAAGCCCCATTATATGAAGGTTTGAGTCATGTTTTTTTACGTGACTTATAGCATTTAAAAATTCTTTATTTTCTAAAAAACTACCCCTTCTTATAGCACGATTAATTCGGGGTAGTTTTTGCCAAATAATTTTACCAGCTCCTAAATTTAAATGACCCACTTCTGAATTTCCTGGCTCTCCCCAACTTAGACCAACTGATTCTCCAGAAGATTGAAGAGTAAAGCTTGGAAAATTACAAAGTAATTTATCTAATACAGGCTTATCAGCCAAAGAAACAGCATTACCTTGACTTGGGGGAGCAATTCCATAACCATCTAATATTAAAAGTAAAGCTGGCTTAATTTTTTTATTTTCCATAAATTATTTTTCAATTAAAGATTTACCTGTCATTATATCAGGCTTTTCAATTCCAAAAATATCTAAAATTGTTGGAGCAACATTACCTAATTTACCTTTGTCTTTTAATTTATAATCTTTATCTGAAATAATAGCAAAAGGAACTTTATTTACAGTATGTCTAGTTTCTGGCTCTTGTGTTTCAGGATTAATCATTTCTTCTGGCCCACCATGATCAGCTGTTACAATTACAATATAACCTTTTTCTCTCATTTTTTCTGTTAAATACTTAGCTTTTTTATCTAAAAATGTAAGACCCTTAACTGCTGCATCTATATCTCCAGTATGACCTAACATGTCTCCATTAGGGTAATTTACTGTTATAAAAGAATAATCCTGTTTTTGAGCTTTTTTGATAATAGTGTCAGTAATTTTATCAGCTCTCATAAAAGGAGCATCTTTATAAGACTGAACTTCAGGAGAAGGAATTAAAACTCTATCCTCACCAAAAACCGGATCAGCATGTCCACCATTAAAGAAAAAGGTAACATGGGCATACTTTTCGGTTTCTGAAATATATAATTGTCTTAAACCGTCTAAAACAACTGGTAAACTTTTTTTAACTGGCTTGGAAGGATAGGCTGTCTTTATATCATCTAAATCAGGTCCGAAATCAGTTAAAGCTATAAAAAATGTATCTGGATATTTTTCTCTTTTAAAAGCATTAGGGTTGTCATCTAAAAAATCATCTTGAACAAAAGCTTTAGTAAGTTCTCTAGCTCTATCAGAACGAAGGTTTAAAAAAGCTATCAAATCTCCGTCTTCAACTTTAGCAACTGGTTTTTTATCTTTTGTGACTACGGTTGGTTTTATAAATTCATCAGTTTCTCCCCTATTGTAACCTTGGAGGATAGCTTCTTTGCCTGAATCAGCTTTAAAACCTTTTCCTTGGGTAAGCATTTTATAAACCTTTTTAATTCTTTCCCAATGTTTGGTTCGATCCATAGCATAAAAACGACCTGCTATACTAGCTATTTTTACCTCAATACAATGACTACCATTGTTTTCTTGGCGACGACAAATAATTTTGTTTTCAAATCTTTCTAAAATTTTTGGAGCAGCATGTTGACCCGAATCCCTACCATCAGTAAAAAGATGTAAAAAGACCTCATCAATTCCTTTTTGTTCTAAAAAGTCTATCATAGCTAACCAATGTTTTGGACATGAATGAGGGGAATTATCTTCTGTAACAAGACCCATTAAATGAACCTTGCCCTTAGTATCTTTAATATAATCAATTCCTTTTAAAAATGCTTTATTTTTAAAAAACTTACCATTTTCAATTGTATTTGTAATATGAACGGCATCATCTAAAACAACTCTTCCTGCTCCTAAATTTAGATGACCTGCTTCAGAATTACCTGGCTGACCTTCTGGTAAACCAACACACTCACCATGAGCACAAAGTTTTGTAAAACTATGATCTGTTTTTAAAGAATCAAAAAACGGAGTATTAGCTCTTGCAATAGCATTACCTTCTCCAGGTGGAGCCAAGCCCCAGCCATCTAAAATCATTAAAAGTACTTTTTTATTTATTTTTGATTTATCAAACATAAGTTTATTTATTTAACTCATTTTCTATTTCTAACAACCTATTATATTTTGCTACCCTTTCTCCCCTATTTGGGGCACCAGCCTTGATATAAGGGGCGTTAGTAGCAACTGACAGGTCGGCTATAAAGGAATCATTTGTTTCTCCGGATCTATGTGAGATAACAAATTCAAAATTATTTTCTTTAGCCATTTTTATACAGTCAATAGTTTCTGTTAAAGTTCCAATTTGATTTGGTTTTATTAAAATAGAATTAGCTGCATCCCTTTCAAGGCCTAAAACCAAACGATCAGTATTTGTAGTAAACAAATCATCTCCAATAATTAAGAAATCTTTATCAATTCTTCTCATTTTTTGAGTAAACTGAGTCCAGGGCTCCCAATCATCTTCATCAAAAGGGTCTTCTATTAAACAAACTGGATATCTTTTAATCCATTTATTATAAATTTTAAGCATATCTTTAGCTTTTCTTTTTTTGCCTTCAAAATCATATCTTTTATTTTTTTCATTATAAAGTTCTGAAGCAGCTACATCTAATCCAAAGTAAATGTCATCTCCTATTTTCAGTCTTGCTAATTCAATTGCTCTTACCAGCATTTCAAAAACATCAATTGTAGAACCAAGTCTTGGAGCAAAGCCCCCTTCATAACCTACCCCAGTACTTAAGCCTTGGTTTTGCAAAAGTCGCTTTAAAGACCAAAAAGCTTCTACTCCAACTTGTAATTTTTCAGAAAAAGTTTTAGGTCCTTTTGGAACTAAAGTATGCTCTTGAACATCCAAGCCTGAATCAGCATGAACTCCTCCATTTACAACATTAAAAAGAGGGGTTGGTAATTCAAAATTTAGTTCTGATAAATCAAAAGCATGCCTTATAAACTTATATAAAGGCAAACCCTGATCTTTAGCTGAAACGCGCGTAACAGCCAAAGAAACCCCTAAAATAGAATTAGCACCAAGCTGAGTTTTGTTTTCTGTTCCATCAAGGTCAAGCATAATATCATCTATTTTTTTCGGGTTAGGTTCTAAGCCCTTAATTTCAGGCCCAATTTTCTCATTTACATTAAAAACAGCTGATTCAACTCCTTTGCCATTAAACCTTTTTGAGTCTTTATCTCTTAGCTCATGAGCCTCCCACTCACCTGTTGAAGAACCAGAAGGAACACTAGCGTTAGCTATAACTCCGTTTTCAAGCTCAATCTTAACTTCAAGAGTAGGAATGCTTCTAGCATTTAAAATTTCTCTTGCTTTTATATTTTTTATTTTAGACATAATTTATAAATTATTTTTTTAACTTTTCAATTGTAGGCAGGGTTCCATTTGATAAAAATTCTAAAAGAGAACCGCCCCCAGTTGAAACAAAGACATTTTTATATTTTTCTTCTTTATAATCAGTTAACTTAAAAAGTGAACTAATTGTCTCTCCTCCCCCAATTACTGTTTTTGACTTTTGATTTTGTAAAATAACATTTGCTAAGCTCTTAGTTCCCTTAGCAAAAACTTGTTTTTCAAAGTAACCTATTGGTCCATTCCATAGTATCATTTTAGCACTTTTTAAAAGGTTTGAAAAACTATCAATTGTTTTTTCTCCTATATCATAAAATTTAGGATTTTCACCTTGGGTCTTTTTAAAATCTTGGGGTAGTATAATTTTGTTATTTTGTAAAAGTTTACTTGCTTTTTCAACCATATCCGGCTCAAAAACTGAAGATTTTATATCAATTCCTTTAGCTTTTGCAAAAGTATTAGCCAAACCACCCCCTAAAAGAATTTTATCAGCTTTTTCTAATAATTTTTCAATTGTTTTGATTTTAGTAGAAACTTTAACTCCCCCCATTAAAACTACAAAGGGATGTTTTTGTTTTTCTAAAATCTCTTTTAAATTTTTGACTTCCTTTTCTAAAAGAAGACCAGCTACATGGGGTAGGTGATTTAAAATGCCATAAACTGAAGCATGCTTTCTATGACTCACCCCAAAAGCATCATTTACAAATAAATCTTTTCCTTGAGCTAATTTTTTAGCAAATTCTAAATCATTTTGTTTTTCACCAGGATAAAATCTTAAATTTTCTAAAAGTAAAACTTGGCCCGAATTTAAATCATTTATTTTTTTATCTACTTTTTTGCCAAGACAATCATTTACAAACTTTGCTTGTGGTAAATAATTTTTAAGGGCTTTATAAACTGGTTTTAAACTAAACTTTTCATTTCTTTTTCCTTTAGGCCTGCCTAAATGGGTCATTAAGATAATTTTAGCTTGATTTTCTTTTAAATACTTTATAGTAGGTAAAGCTTTTTTAATTCTAAAATCATTTATTACTTTGCCGTCTTTAATTGGGCAATTAAAATCAACTCTTATTAAAACTTTTTTATCTTTTAAGTTTTTAATATTTTTAATTGTTTTCATAAAATTATTATTTATTTAACTCTGGAGGACTCACCTCCTTCGGAGGAAAGACCTCCACACTCAAGTGGAGATTCGAATTATTATTTATATAGTGAACCCTAGAGGTTAACCACTACCTCACAGGTAACACTCAACCAAAACTTACTTTTCTATTAATCTAATTTTTGTTTAATTAAATTTCTAAGTTCCAATCTTACCTTTTTAAAATCTGGCAGATCAGCAATCTGATGTGATAATCTTCTTTCCCAGTCGACCATATAATTTGACTTTTGAACTTCTGATATTAAAGCATTAATATTTAAGGAGTAGCCATGTTTATTCTCAAATACTTTTAATATCTTTTCAAAGTCTAAATCTTTTTTCATTAATTTCCACAAATCATATATATCTCGTGGTTCATTAACAACATCTAATAATCGTCCAATTTTGTCTGCTATAATAGATTCTAAATCATAACTTAATAAACTTGATTTTAGACCTTTTAGATCCTTGTAACTAAACTTAAGTGATCTATCTTTTATAGGGGGTATAAAATTATCTTTTACAATATCTACTTTTAATATTTTTTCCTTTTTAGATAAAATTTCTGGCACGATATTATATGTAAAAAATATCTGAAGACGATTATTTTTTAATACTCTCTTTTCTTTTATTTCTTCAGATTCCACAGGAAAATCACTATTAAGGCCGTTTAAAACTTTTGATACATACTTTGTTAAATCAGTTAAATTACTTTTAACTAAAAAATCTAGATCTTCTGAAAAACGATAATTTGGAAAATATATCTTTTTTAAACAAGTGCCACCACGAAAAATTAATTCCTCTAAATCATTGTTTAGGGAAATATAATAAAGTAATAACTCAATAAAATAATCTTTTTCAATAGTTTTTTCTGGTAACGATAAATCAGAAGCAATTTTTTGAACCTGATTATAATTTATCATAGTTAGTTTTTGATATTTTTTTTAATCTGTTCAGGGCTGACATTATCAATTATATGCCACCTGTTCCTATTTAAACTTTCTCTTTCTAAGCTAGGGTCAAATAAATCATACCTTTCCTTAACATACTGTTGCAGTTTTTTATAAATTTCCTTATTGCCTAATTCTAAAATTTCCAAAATATATCCCAATCGTTTAGCTATAACATTTTTATTATACTTCTCAACATACTTCATCAAGCTTTGAAAATCTATTTTATCTTTAACTAAATATATTCCTGTTGCTATTTCTGAAATTCCTCCACAATATTTTGGATGAAATAAACCATCCAAAATTGTTTTTTCTATGCTTGAAAAACGAACCTTTGTGTCTTTTTTCACCCATTCATTAGTAACCCCAAAAATAAATTTTCCATTAAGAAAAACAAACTGAAATACATCTTCTAAATCCTTGGGGCAAGATTGACGTTTAGAAGAAGCAATTATAACCTTGTTTACTGGATGGGTTAACATGCCCCAAAAATCCATAGCAGTATAAAAACCAATATAATAATATTTAGAGTTAATAATATTTTTAGCTGCAACAAACCAATTACCAAGATATTTTTTAACACTGTTAAAATTTTGGGGGACTATTATATGTTTACCCTTTTTAAGTGAAGAAATAATATTCCTTTTTTTTAGTTCTGAAATTAATCTTCCAGCTGAAAAATAACTTAAACCAGTGATTTTTTCCACATCTTTAATATCAAAAATAACCTTATCTTTATTGTAAAGCTCTTTAATAAGATTTGCGCTTGTTGTGCCAATAGTTTTGGGATTTTTCATAAAAACTACTATTTGTTAAAAGAATTAACGCTCTCATCGTTAATTTTATACACAAAGCGTAGATTTGTCAACCCTTTATTACAAACTTTTTAAATATTTTTGATAAGGTTTTATTAAATCAGGCTTTTTATCTTTTAACTGATTTATTAATTGTTTAAAATTTCTTTTTGAAATTCCAGCTTTTGGCTCAAGCTCAACCCCTCTTTTGTACAAGTCCAAACCTTTTTTGTAATTCCCTTCTAAAATATAGCTGTTAGCTAATTCAAAATAAATTTGTTGTCTTTTTGGGGAAAATTCTAGAGCTTTTTCTAACATTTTTTTAGCATCTTTTGTATAATCTTTATTATAGCGGGAAGCTAGATTATAAATTTTTCCAAAATATAATAAAACCCGAGCATTTTTAGGATAGGTTTTAATTGACTTTTTGTATTCTGAAATAGCAAATTCTGTCATTTTGCCTAATATTTGGGGATCAAAATCTGTACTTTTGTATTCTTTAGTTAATCTTTTAGCTAGTTCTCTTCTAATCTCTAAATTAGTAAAATTGGGATAATTTAAAGATTTTTGAAAATAATTCAAACCTGACATTAGATCCTTTTTTGATATATTTATAGCTTTAACCCCTAGTTTAGAAGATTTAAAAGGTATAATATTGAAATTATAAATGCTAATTATTAAAAATAAAATTGCCAAAACCACAAATACAGGCAAAGGTATTTTAGATTGGCTTTTCTCTTCTTTTTTATTTTTATTATCTTGTTTATTTCTTAAACCTTTTGTAGAAACAAAATAAGCTAAACCTAAACTAAAATAAAATACAATTAAAGGAGCTGGAGTATCAAAAACAAATAAGTTTTGAATAAAATAAGCTATAAAGAAAACAAATAAAATTACCTTACCTGCTTTTATCTTATTAATCTTTTTTAGATTATCTTGTTTTTTCTTTTGAATATCAGTTCTTTTCTTTTTAAATAAAACATAAAATATAGAACCAAATATTAAAAGATACATTAGAGTCCCTAAAACTCCTGACAAAGCCAAAAGATCTATAACTTGATTGTGTGATTTATCAAACCAAGTAGTAGCCACTCCTCTAGTTAAATGCCAAGGGTTATAAAATTTATTAAAAACTAAATTATAGTTTTCTATTCCCCAGCCTAAAACAGGACGATTTAAAAAACCTTTTAAGCCAGATTGCCAAGACAAAAGCCTTGCCTTTGATCCTTTTATGCTTGTATTAGCCAACCGCCTTATAGCAACTGGTGAATTTTTTACTAATTTTGAATCTTGATTTATTCTTACAAAAGCAAAGAATCCAATTATCAAAATTAAAAATACTAATAAGCCAACCCTTAAAATAGTTTTTACATTTTTATTAAAAATCAAATAAGCTAAAAAGAAAAATATCCCAATTAAAAGACCAAGTAACGAAGCCCTAGTTCCAGTCAAAAGCATGACGACTAAATTAAACAAAGCAAAAACAATACTAAAAATTTTTCCAATTAACCTTTTTTGATTTAAAAATAAGAAACTACCTAAAAAGACATGCATCATCGCATAAACCCCTAAAAAGTCAGGGTTGCCTAAAGTAGAACTCATTCTTCGAATATTACCATGTAATAAAAACTTTAAACCTAGTTTTTGACCTATACCATAAAGACCAACCAAAAAAGAAACAATTAATGTGCTCCATAAGAAAAACTTCCAATGTTTTTCTTTTTTAAAACAGCTAATAAGAATTAAAAACAAACCATATAAATGAGATATAGTTAAAAGACCAGTCATTCTTTCTTGAGTACTCCAAAAGCTTTTATAAAAATTAGCTCCAAATATAGCACTTATAAACAAGACACCTACAAACAAACTAACAAATAAAACTAAAGGGTGTTTCCATTTAATTTTGTATTTTTCTTTATTTTTAGAAAAAAATCTTAAATATAACCATAAAACAAAAAGTACTTCTACTATTAATTGAAGTAAAAGTACTTTAGAAAAAATATAAGGATATAAAACAGGCTTGTAAACAAAAATTGGTAAAAGTAGAACTACTACTATTCCCCATTTAATAATATTTGAGATTATAGATTCTTTTCCTTCTGACATATTATTATAATACCATACCTTAACAAAAAAACAAATACTTTGATTTAATACGCAAAAAAACAGGAAGCAGAATTTTAAAACTCTGCTTCCTGTTTTTAGATAAAATATAATTCTAATTTTAACCTAATTTTTATAATACCTTAACTTTTACTTTTTAACAGACCTAAATCCGTGCTTTAAGCCATGAAAACCAGATTTCCCAGAAGGTCCAAAAACCTTAAAATCAATATTTTCCTTTTCAGAACAATCTTTCATTTCTTTTCTTATTTTCTTTATTTCTTCAAAATTTTCTTCTTTTTTGTCTGACTGCCTTAAGTTTTCTATTGTGTTTTGAATTTCATTATGCTTTTTTATTAAAGCTTGTTTTTGCTCCTCATTAATCTCTCCTTTTTCTAATGCTTGATCTAGTCTTTTCGCAAATATTTTTTCTACAGATTCTTGCTTTTTTTGTTTTTGTTCCTGCCTAAAATTATTCACAAACTCTTGTACCTTATTTTCATCAAGGTTAAATTTTTCAATTAATCCTTTCATTATGGGCGAGAGATTACTATCATCTTTATAACCCCGAAAAGGTTTCATAGCAAAGGCGTTGCTAGTTACAACAATAAGCACTAAACCTATCAAAGATAAAATTATATATTTTTTCATATCTTTTACTAATTTAATTAATTTTTAGACCTTTAATAATTAATACAATAATTTTTTATATTTATTTCAAAAAAATAGATATTAAAATTTTAAAAACACTCCTTGCATCCTTTATTTTTAAACAGAGGATGTTTAGGAGGAAATGGCGGGTGCATATAAAAATCGCGCCTAAAAGAAGAATCTTTTTCAGGTAATTTTCTAATACCAAAAGCTTTAATTTGGTCTTTATTCTTTTCTCCCATAATTAAGACTAAATCATCATTTTGAAGCTTATTTTTAAAATTGGTTCGAGTAAAATCATCTATTATAACTTCAATCTTTTTTTCTGACCTGTCTTGTAAAATAATTTTATTATCTAAAATTTTAATTACTTTACCTATTATGGGTCTAGGGGGGCTAAATTTTTCATAAGATCTATACACCCCCCCAAGGCCTGGTAGTTTTTTATGATAAGATAGCTTATGAAGATAAGGATGAATACCTGTTTTATTAATTAAATAACCTCCAGTTATTATTAAAATTAAAACAATAAAAATAAAATATATAATGGGCATTTTATAATTAAAAGAATAACGACGAGAGATAACCCCAATTGTCAATAACAATAAAACTCCTAAAATACCTAAAAACCATGGGAAAGAAGAGAGAAAAGCCCATATTCCTCTTAAACCAAATTTGGGTAAATATGAAACTCCACTTTGTTTTAAAAAATATATGATAAAACTTACTAAATATATAAAAACCAAAACACTAAAAATCAATCCCAATATAACAAAAGACCCCTTAATTATAAAATATATTTTAGGCTTAGGGGTTAATTTCCCCTTTTTTATTTCATTTAAAATATATTTTTTAATTTTATTATTTTTATTCTTTTTCATAAAAATTTTTCATTTTAGGAAATTTATCTTTTAAAATTTTTTTGGCTCTAGACAATCTTGTTCCAACCGTAGCAATGGGAATCTTTAAGATATGAGCAATTTCTTTATAACTTAAACCTTCAAAATAATATAAAATTACTACTTCTCTATATTTAGGCTTTAATTTTTTAAGATGCTTATCAAGGGTAGAAGATAATTCTTTTTTTATTCTCTTTTTATTAGGGTTTTCATCTGATTTTAAAAGATGAGGAAAAATCATATCTGGATCAAAAAATCGAAGCGGAGATTTACTTTTCTTTTTAATTTTATTAACAAATTCATTATGGGCAACCCTATATATCCATGAAGAAAATTTTTTATTATGATTATACGATTTTATATTTTTGTAAACTTTTATAAAGACTTTTTGGACTATGTCCTCAATATCTTCATTAGAATTTAAAAATTTTTTACCATATCGCAATAATTTGGTCTGATATCTATCAATTAAAATACTAAAAAGTTGATCTTTACCCTGTTGAACATAAAAAGCTATTTCTTTATCTTCTCTATTTTTAATATCCTGATTTTTTGAAATCATATTTTTACATTAATCACTCAATCATTATAGCAAAAAATTAGATTATTCATACCTTAAAGCCTCAATAGGATTTAAACGAGCTGCCTTTTTAGCTGGGTAATAACCAAACACAATACCAATAATAGCTGATATTGAAAAAGCCCAAAAAATAGACTGTAAGGTTACTACTGTTTGCATATCACTAAACTTAGCAACTAGAATAGAAGTAAGCCAACCCAGTCCTATCCCTATTATCCCCCCTAAAAAAGTAAGAGTAACTGATTCTGCTAAAAATTGCCTTGAAATATCTTTTTTCTTAGCTCCAATTGATTTCCTCAGCCCAATCTCTTTAATTCTTTCAGTTACGGTAGTAAGCATCATATTCATGATACCAATGCCCCCCACTAATAAAGAAATTCCTGCAATAGCACCTAAAAACATTGTTAAGGTTTGAGATACAGAACTAGCAGTTTCTAACATATCTTTTTGATTCATAATTTGAAAATCCGCATTTTCTATATTTTCTATATCATGTCTAGCCAAAAGTAATTGTTTAATTTTACTTTGAGTAGCCTCCATATACTCTTTACCTTCGACTTGGACACTAATATTGTTAACATAATCAGCCCCAGATAAATATTGTTCAAAACTTGTTATTGGAATATATAACCTATCATCCTGATTATTAAAACCACCTCCTCCCTGTTCTTCCATTTTTCCAATAACGGTAAAAATAAGATTATTAATTCTTATTCTTTTTCCAATAATATCTTCTTTTTCAAATAAATCACTAGCGGTAGTATCCCCTAATACAGCTATTTTAGACATACTATTTAAATCTTTTTCATTAATAAAACCACCTTGAGATGTTTTTAAATTATTAACTTCTAAATAAGAATTAGATACACCATAAACACTAGTATTAGTATTAGATCCTTTTACAATAATTTGATAATTGCCAGAAATATAAGGAGCTACTGCTTGTACATGATTAATATTTTCCAAAATAGCATTAGCATCCTCTATTGTTAAAGTTTGAGCAGAACCCCTACCAGTACTTGCCTTACCAAAATTTTTCTGAGCGCCAGGATAAATAGATAATAAATTAGTTCCTAAACCTTGAATCCTTTCTTCAATAGAAAATTGAACCCCTTGACCAATAGAAATAAGAGCAACTACCGCCCCTACTCCGATAATAATGCCGAGCATAGTTAAACCGCTCCTAACCCTATTCATAGAAAGTGAAATTGTAGTTTCTTTTAACAAATCTCCTATTTTCATAAATTTTTATAAATAATTCTTTGATTTTTATTTTTACTATCCCGCTTTATTTTCCCATCAAGAATATGAACTATTCGATTAGCATGTTCGGCTACGTATTTTTCATGAGTAATTAAAGCAATTGTTCTCCCATAATCCCTATTTAATCTTTGAAAGGTTTTTAAAATAATTTCTCCTGTTTTTGTATCTAAATTACCAGTTGGCTCATCAGCTAGAATAATTGTGGGGTTATTAACTAAAGCTCGAGCAATAGCAACTCTTTGTCTTTGACCTCCTGAAATTTGATTTGAAAGATGTTTAAAATTATCTTTACTTAAACCCGCTTCAGTTAAAGATTTTTTAGCTAGTTCTATTCTTTTGGCTTTAGGCACCTCACCATAAATTAAAGGTAAAGTTACATTTCTTAAAACCGTTGTTCTGGGCAATAAATTAAAAGCCTGAAAAACAAAACCAATTTCTTTTAAACGAATTTCTGTTAATTCTTCATCAGATAAAGTAGAAACGTCTTTCTCATTAAAAAAAACTTTTCCACTTGTTGGAATGTCTAAGCAACCTATAATGTGCATTAAAGTTGATTTTCCGGACCCAGATGGCCCCATAATAGCAACAAATTCACCCTTTTTAATTTTTAAAGAAACGTTTTTAAGGGCTTTTGTTTCAATAGCTTTAGTTTTATATATTTTAGTTACATTTTGTGCTTCTAACATAAATTTAACGCATCATTCGCATCATGCCCGAACCAGGCATATTTTGGGGCTTATTATTTATGTCACCCTGTGAATTAGAATCGTTACCTTGCGAATTAGAATTATTATCCGGGGAAAAGGCTGTATTTGTTATTATTTTATCACCTACTTCTAAACCTTTGGTAATTTCTGTTTTAGTTTCATTTGATATACCAGTTTCAATTTTCTTTAAAACTGGTTTTTCGTTATCAAGAATTTGAATAAATTTTGCTTGACCCTTTGATTTGATTAATGAACTACTAACTACAATCGCGTCTTTACTCTGATCAATTATAATATCACAAACAACTGTCATACCAGGTTTTATTTGATCATTATGTTTATCAAAATTCATTTTAAACCCATAATTTACCACTCCCTGACTAACTTCTCCTATAGTATCAATAGACATCACTTCACCAGTCATTTTTAAATTTTCTATTGCATCAAAACTAAACTCAACCTTGTCCCCTTTTTCTACTTTTGCAACATCAACTTCATTTAAGGTTAATTCAGCTACTTTCTCGTTGGAAATCAGGATTGCAATACTATTAGAATTAGATACTGACTCTCCCTCCTCAATATTAATTTCTCCAATTTTCCCATTAAATGAGGCTTTTATATAATGGTCATTAAAATTTTCCCTTGCCTCTTGCAAGACGTCTTCTTTTTCTTGAATTACTATTTTCTGTTTTCTTATTTCTAAATTAGTAGCACCTAATTTTAAATCCTTTAAAGATTGTTCAAGCTCTTCTATGGTCTGTTCTTGTTCTTTTATTTTAATTGGATGGTTTTCCTCCATTTCTTCTAAATTATAAATAGCATCCTCTTTGTTTTCTTTATAAGTTTCAATATTTTGTTCAATAGATAAAAGAGAGGTTAAATGATTGTTTGTTGTAGCAGTGAATGAAGAAAGTTTTGTTCTATAATCTTCTACTTTTTGAAAAATAGGCCAATCTTTTTGAGTTCTATAATCTTTCCAAGAATCTATCATATTAGTAATACTTTTTATAGCCTGAGAAACTGATTTAATTGTTGATATGCTTTCACTTAATAAATTCTCTACTTTACTATTTTCTGAATAGCGACTAGTATTTTTATAATCCTTATAAGTATCTTCATATTTTTCTCTGGAATTATTATAATCAGACACTGCTATATCCACCAACCCCTTCATATCATTTTTGTAATCTTTATAAGTAGAATTAATAAGGACACTGGTATTATCTTGATTTTCAGACACTAAGAGATTATTTTCTCCTATTTCATAGCTATCTAATATATCTTCTAAATTAGACATAATATCAGGTAAATCTAAATAAGCATTGGAAACATTATTAAAAGCATCTTCATAAGTTGTTTCTAAATCATCATTAGCTTTACGCTTATTATTTTTAGCCTCTCTTTGTTCAGAGGCTTGTTCTCTTTTTAACTTTTCCAAAGAATTTCTAGCATTTTCTAATTTATGTTCAGCTTGCATAAGTTCATAATCGTCAGGAGGAGAAATCATCTCTTCTAATTCTAATTTAGCTGTTTCTAGATCGGTTCTAGTATTATTAATTTCTTTCAAAGCATCACTAGTATCAAGTTTTAAAATAATATCTCCCCTTTTAACTTTGTCACCTACTTCAACATTAACAAAATCAACCTTGCCTGATACTTCAGGTGTAATATCAATTTCTTTTAAATTTTTCACTTGACCAGTAGCAGAAATAGTTTTTTTGATTGTTTGTTTCTCTAGAATAATAGTTTTTGGTTCTTTTATTTTTTCTTCTTTTGTAAAAATTTTGTGAACAAAATAAATTCCCCCGGTAATTAATAAAAATACTATTGCTAAAAACAATATTTTAGCAGTTTTAGACAAGGGTTTTTTCAACATAATTTTTATATAATCAAATTACCCTGATCATATTTCAGGATAAATATTAATAAAATACCAATCTGTACTTACATTATTTAATACAATAAAATTTAAAATTTATTTCAAAGCAAAAATAAGTTTATAAATTTTGACCTTGACAAAATCATTAATTTTTGCTATATTAAGGATAGTTAGATATTTACAATTAAACTTTAATTTATAAAAGGAGGAAATTATGGTTACTGTAATTGGTTGTGTGGTTATAGTACTTTTTGTAACATTTGCAGTGTGCGACGAGTTTCAAATGAGACCTTTTATAGTCGCACTGATATTAGCATTAATGCTGGGCCTTTTTTTGTCTGGTATTATAAGACAGATAGCTATAGCCGAAAACACTAGTCATTATACTACCCACTCTAAACCAAAAAAACTGATTTCTTTGAACAGTCAAAAGAAAATTGATCTTGAATATAAAGAAGAGAAATTTTACCTTTTCTGTTACGAAGATGAAGGTAATTTAAACACCAAAATTATAGAAAATCAAAATGTAGAAACTAAAAGATCTAAAAAAGTTACCACTCCCGTCTTAGTTGAAAAATATTATGTAAGAACTACAAAACAACCTGATGACAAATGGTACCCTTGGATAATTATTCCTTCTGAACGCAATAATTATAGTAAAGACACTCTTGAAACAAGCTATATCCTCAAACTGCCAAAATAATAAAACCATAAAAAATTAAACCCGTAAGTTAAACTTGCGGGTTTTTGTTTTCAACTTAGGAGCCTTACTTAGGAGCCTTGCTCCTAAGTAAAATATAGACTCTCTTCCTTCTGACATATTATAAATTTAAAAGTAAACTAACTATAAAATCAGAAAATGGTAAAATATCGTTTTCTATATTAGCTTTTTCTAAACTGTTAAAATATTTTTCTCTTTGCTCGGCTTTAATAGTAAGCCAAGAGTAACCACTGGAAAGAAAAATATAATTCATTAACAACCTTGCTGTTCTACCATTACCATCCATATATGGATGAATTGAAGTAAATAACCAATGGCTAATTATAGATTTAATAATTGGGTTAGAAATTTTTTGGACTGATCTTTCAAAATCCTCCATTAAATCAGGGACTTTATTTGGAGAGGGTGGAATGTGGCGACTACTTCTAATAAAATTCTGCGTCTTACGCCAACGAGTTAAAGACATTTTATCTAAAATTCCTGCATCTGCTGTTGGTTTAAAAAGCTGATAAAATATGTCTTTAATTAACTCATTAGAAACTTGAGGGTTTGGATAATCTTTTTTAACTTTTTCCAAAATAAGATCAAAAGCATTGGCATACCCCAATATAGCCATTTTATTTTTTAATTCTTTTCTTTTTTTAATTCCTCCTTTCATTTCTTTTTTATCTTTGTATTTTAATAAAACCTCAGAAACTTCTTCTGGTGTAATCTGATATCCTTCAATAGTGGTAGAATGATAAATATCATATTGTTTAGAATCTCTGGCCTGATTTAAGAGATGATCTAAATTATACTTAGGAATATCTTTAATTTTTAATTTAAATTTTTCCTCAATATCATTAGAAAAACCTTTAACCTGCTCTTTTTGTCTAATAACCCAGGGTTTATCAGGAGAAATATTCTTATTATATATATCATTATTGGTTTTAACAGATTTTATTTTTGGAACATGATAATGGGTATAGCGCTTTACAATTTCTTTAAAATCCTTTACAAAATCAAATCTTTTATGCTGATTAAGGGTTTGAATAACTCTTTTAAATGATTTAGGGGTTGGCTTTTCTTGATAAAGGGTATCTATTATTCTTTTATCAAAAGATTGGCTTTTAATTAAACGGACAAAACTTTGATCTTTGTTTTTATATTCTAAAAGCAATCTTTCGGGTATATCAACGAAAATATCAGAACCAGATAACTCTACTTTTTGCACCAAATCAGAATTAAAACGGGAATCATGATTCACAAAAATTTTAAAACCAAACTTTAATTCTATGGTATGAATTACTTTATCAGAGATCCTTACCTTTATCTCTTTGGGAATATTTTGTTTACCTAATAAAAGATTAATGGCGGTCTTACCCCTAATTGACCAATCGTTATAACGAGAAAGTACTTTAGAGATTATTTCCCAATAATATATTAGAAATTGTTCTTTTGGTTTTTCTTGCTCTTTTTTTAATAACCACAAACCCCTTTTTATTGGAAAAGCAAGCCCTTGCTTTTTTAAAAAACGTTTTTGATAATTATTTGGAAACTCGGAGCTAAGAAATACTACCCTCCCCCTTCTTAACATCTCAGCCCACCAGTTAATTGATTTTTGTTCTATTTTGGATTTTTTAGCCATATAAAATTAACAAACATTTATTATAAATTAAACCTAATTATTTATTATAAATTATATAAAAATAAAGCAATATTGTCAAAATATTTTCCCACTTTTTAAAATTAGAATATACAAAAATAAAGAAATTAACCTTTTATTAAAGTAAAAAAACAAATTTATTTTACTTTAAATCAACAAACATTTATTATAAATTAAACCTAATTATTTATTATAAGTTATATAAAAAGAACTCGGGCATTTTGCCCGAGGTAATTTTTTATACAGTTTTTATCTACCAAAGACGAGGTTGGACCTCGTCCATAGGAACAAGTTTCTTGTGTATGTGTACCTTTAGGGTTAACAACACCTCTCTGACCAATCCTAGCCAATCCTGACAAGCTATCCACATACGAGTAAGTTTCTTTTTAATTAGTATTATAATAATATTGTAATGTGATTACAATGTTTTGGGAAATATATTGCAATGCCATTACAATATATTTAAAATTCGTAAGTATAAGTTAAACTTACGGGTTTTGTTTTTAATATTGACAAAAACGTTAATTTTTGCTATATTAAGGATAGTTAGATATTTACAATTAAACCTTAATTTATAAAAGGAGGAAATTATGGACACGAACACTCTTTACAAAATAGCAATAGCTGTTCTTTTTGGTTTTGTAGCCTTTATGGGGGGTTGGACAATCCTAGGAATGCTAGGATGCTTGTGATAATCCCATGAATGATGCTACAGCTTTTTTCCTTAAAAATTAAACCCGTAAGTTAAACTTGCGGGTTTTTGTTTTTGATTAACAAGCCATATTAAGCTCTTTGTTGGATATTTACCAGGTGACACCTGGTAAAGGGGAGATTTGATCTCCTCCTTAGGTTTTTGTTTAAAAAATAAAATTACTTCAGACATTTAACCAAGATTAAATAAAAGCCGGGAACTAAGGGTCCCCGGCATATTCAACAGCCATCAGAACAATTGGCTGTTCTTGGAATCAAAAATCTAAAACGCATAAAATTTAGAATTATATTAATTATTATTTTTAAAATAACAAAAATTCAAAAAAGGTCAATAAATATTACTTATTTAAAGCATGCTGGATCATAAATTTAACATTTTCATTTACATTTTTGTAATCCAATTCAATATCAGGATGCTTATTAGCCCAAACCCTAAATATTTCATCAGCAAAAGCCTGACCAATACTTGAGACATTTTTAAAGTCAAATTCTATTCTTTGAAATTTTTCTAATCCTGACAAAATTCTTCTTGCTTCTGAACGAGACATATGTGGTCCTTTTTTATTAAAAATATTTACAACTATTTCTGTTTTATCAAAAGAATAATTTTCATCAGTATAATCATCAAATACTTTTGATATTTTTTTAGATGAATGTAAATCAATTTTTCCTATTACTTCAGTTCCTTTTTTATTGTTAATATCAGAAATAAAAATATCTTCCTTATTATTATCAAAAACAAGTTTTTTATTAAAACTTTTAATAATCAATTTATCCATTAAACGTGATACAAAGAATATACCCTCCCCGCTATGTGACTCGGGATCAGTGGTTTGTTTCCCTTTTATTAAACAACCAATAGCATCTAATACATTATCTAGATTTCTTTTTTCTTTAATATGGTTAAAAATACCAACCCCAAAATCATTAACTTGAAAAATTAATTTTTTCTCTCCTTTTTTAAGTTTAACCTTCCCTTTCTTAGACCCAGAGTGTTCAATAGCATTATTTAGGATTTCAGAAAAAGAATATTCTACGATTTTTTTTATATTCTCTTTAAGATCTAGAAAGATCCCTGTTTCTTTTTTAATATCATCCAAGACCTTATCCTCTTCTAAACCTTTTAAGTTTAACTCTTTTTGGGTATCTAAAATACTCTTTTTAACTTCTTTTTCAGCTTTAGTATTAGGTATAACATAGGTTGCCCTGTTTGTATGCCCTATTAAACGAACTTTATCTTTTTCCCGCATTTTTTTCAAAACACGACTAAGATAAACACGGGAAAAGCCCGTAGCTTCTACAATGTCCGCTACTTGAAGGTCACCCTGTTTTTTTAATAAATTTAAAATCTTTTCTTTAATATCCATAAATTCTATTTTTGTTTACAAGTTTAATTTAACATATTTTAAAAAACTTGTAAACAAGCTAATTTTACCTTTAATATAAAGAATTTAACCCTTAAAAGATAGTTTACAAGTTTAACTTAAAAAATTTCTAAAAACTTGTAAACAAGTACTGTTCTAAAATCTTGACAAAATCATTAATTTTTGCTATATTAAGGATAGTTAAATAAATAAATTTAGATATTTACAATTAATTTATAAAAGGAGGAAAATTATGGTTACTGTAATTGGTTGTGTGGTTATATCATTTTTATTAATGTATGCTATACAAAAAAGTATACCAACTAAAGGTGATCTAGTAATTTGTATTGTTGTAGGATTAATGGTGTCTGTCTTTGCTCTTGAATTTATAAAAGATATAGCTATCATGGAAAACACTGATCACTACATAGATCATTCTAAACCCAAGAAACTGATCAATAAGATGGAAATCGAATATAGAGACAAGATTCAGACCTTTATTCAGTATAAAGATGGCAAAGATACAGCTAGGGTCCTTTTGGATAAATACTCAACAGAAACAAAATACGGAAAAACTCCAGAAGTTGTTATACATTACCACATTAAAAAGGTAAAAAAAATAAGTTCAACCTGGAAATTATTTTACCCAAGCGATATAAAGTCGGGTTCGGATACAACCCAAAAAACCTACACTCTTTACCTGCCCTCTCGCCTTAAAAAACCATAAAAAATTAAACCCGTAAGTTAAACTTGCGGGTTTTTGTTTTAATCTGATTTCCATTTATTATAAATATCAGAACAATTATCTTTATGATAAAAAAATACAAACCGATCTTTGTAGGTTAAACCTTGAATTGTAAAGCCTATTAAAATTCCAAAAACTACAGGATTATAAAAACCAAGAATAATAAATAGAATAATTAAAACCAAAGACCATAACCAATGATGAATATGAATATAATAGTCATTAATTAAAAATCTTAATGACTTTTCTATTTTATCACCTGGATATTTGCCCGAATATAAGCTTTGAACAAAATATCCAATAAAGGTAAAAATGATTAAAATTATAATATTAAAATAATCCATACTCTATATTTTAACATATTTATTCTTACCTTAAACTAAAAATTATTAATTTTACCTTAATTAATTGACATTTAACCTTAAATTAAATAAAATAAAAGAGAAGCTTGCTAGAATCATAACTATAAAATATAAAAAACATGAACCAAGATATTATTAACCAAATTAAAAAGGAAGCAAAAGAAAAAGGTTTCTTTTTTACTGAATCTAAATTGAAACGATTATTAAAAAGACCAAAACATTATTTTTATATCAAGATACTACGACCTTTAATTGGAAAAATCGGTTTATATAATAAAAAGCAAATTATTAAAACTGATTTATTTTTTAATGAAGAGATATGGGGCTATTTTTGGGACCTTGATTTCCTCCCCCTTTATCTCCTGGGGAACCTAGGTAAAAAGGAATTTTCATTAGTTTTTTTTCTTTGTAAAAACCTAACAAAAAAAGATATATTTTTCGACATAGGAGCAAACTACGGCTTTTACTCCCTATTAGCTAAACAAGTCCTTAAAGAAAAAAATATTCACCTTTTTGAACCAAACCCTGATGTTTATAAAGCTCTTAAATTAACCTTTCAATCAACTAAAGCTAATCTTAATAAATTAGCTTTATCAGATAAGAACGGAACAAATCACTTTTATAACAATTTCAAGGAATTACACAGTGGTGGAAGTAGTTTAATAAAAAACCAAGTAAAGGGAGGGGTTAAAGAAAACAAAGTAAAATGTAGTAAGCTTGATAGTTATTGTAAAAAAAACAAAGTTAAGCCAGACTTTATAAAAATAGATATCGAAGGAGGAGAATATAGAGTTTTATTAGGCGGGAAAAAGACATTAAAAAGACACTCCCCTATTATAGCTATAGAAATGAAAAATAATAATATATACAAAAAAGCCTCTAAACTGTTAAAAGATTTATATTATAGACCTTATAAGATAAACAAAAAAGGTGAATTAATTAAAATTAATGAAATTAATTTTAATCAGATAGATGTTTTTGAAAATTTTGTATTTAAAAAAGTATAAAAAAGCTAAAGAATTTAAAACACCTAGCTTAAAGGAAAGCTGAAAGAATACAAATACTTCAATATAAACGATATAATTAATTATACTTAATAGCTATATACATGAATAATCAAAATAATTTGCCAAATTTTTTGATAATTGGAGCCGCTCGAAGTGGTACTACTTCTTTGTATCATTATCTTAGAGAGCATCCGGAAGTTTTTTTGCCCGAACACAAAGAACCAAAATTTATTACTTCTACCTTTTTAAAATTTCCTTTCATTGGAAAGGGTGATCAAAAGTCAGAATCAAACATTATTAAAAATTTTAACAACTATAAAAAATTATATAATAAAGTTACAGATGAGACTGTTATCGGAGAAGCAAGTACTGATACCTTATATTATCACAAACAAGCCCCTAAAAAAATTAAAAAATATTTAGGAAACCCTAAAATCATTATCATATTACGAAACCCAACAGAGAGAGCATATTCTGCATATTGGTTTTTAAAAGGATGCGACCGAGAAAAAAAATCAAACTTTAAAGAGGCTTTAAAAGCTGAAGGACAAAGAATAAAACAACCAAGAGATTTTATTTGGTATTACAAAGATGTAGGACTTTACTACAAACAAGTAAAATCTTATCTTGAAAATTTTGACCAGGTTAAAATTTACCTTTTTAAGGAACTAAAAGAAAATCCTAAAAAGTTAATAAAAGACGCTTATAAGTTCTTGGACATTGATCCAAGTTTTATTCCAAAACTTATAACAAAACACAATGCCTCAGGAAAACATCGCTCAAAGATAATTCATAACTTATTAAATAAACCAAATATATTTAAAAAAACCATAAAAAAGATAGTAAAGACATTACATCTCTTCCCTAACCAACTTAAAAAAATCTCATTAAAACTCTCTAATAATAATCTCAAAAAGGGGAAAATTAATGAAGAAGATAAAAAATATTTAAAAAATTATTATAAAAAAGATATTAAAAAATTAGAAGAATTAATTAATAAAGATCTGAGCCATTGGTTAAAATAAAAAAATAAAGATAAATAGCATAGATTAAACAATTTATTAATGAAAATTAAAATACTTACTATAAACAATGCCTATAAAGGAGGAGGAGGAACAGAAGAAATTACTCGACTATTACATAAAACACTCAATAAAGAACCAAATGTTTCCAGTTTCTTTGCTTATGGAAGAAAAGGCAAAAATAAAAGTAAAAAATCATTTAAATTTTCTTTTAAAACTGAAGTAATTTTTCATTTTTTAATATCTAGAGTTTTTGGTTTACAAGGATATGGCAGCTATTTTTCAACTAAAAAACTAGAAAGATATATTAAAAAAAATAACTTTGATCTAATTCACCTTCACAACCTCCATGGCTATTATATTAATCTTAGTTTTATAAGCTTCCTTAAAAAAATAAATATACCTGTAGTTTGGACTTTTCATGACGCTTGGCCTATCACTGGAAATTGTATTTACCCATTTGAATGTAAAAAATGGCAAAATGGTTGCGGGGACTGCCCTAAAAGGGGTCGTTTACCAAAGACATATTTTGACTTATCCTCTTATATGTGGCAAAAGAAAAAACAAATTTTTACTAAAAATTGGAACCCTACAATTGTTACCCCCTCTTTGTGGTTGTCTAAAAAAATAAAAACATCTTTTTTAAAAAATTGTAATATACAAGTAATTCCAAATGGAATTGATACAAACCTTTTTAAACCAAGAAATAAAGAAAAAATTAGAAAAGAATTTAATTTACCTAAAAATAAAAAAATTATATTATTTGTAGCAGCTGACTTAGAAAATAAAATAAAGGGGGCAAAATATTTCTTTGAATCTTTAAATAAGATACAGGCTAAAAACTGGATGGTTGTTACGGTAGGAAAAAAAATAGATTTAAATAAAATCGACAATAATATTAACATTAAACAAATAGGTTATATATCCAATCGTTCTAAAATCGCCAAAATATACAATACGACTGATCTCTTTTGTATTACTTCTCTTTTTGATAACCTCCCCACTACTGTAAACGAAGCCCTTTCAAGCGGTGCTCCTATAGTTGGCTTTAAAACTGGCGGTATACCAGAACAGGTTACAAAAGATTGTGGTATATTAGTAGAAAAGAAAAATACTAAAAAGTTAGCCCAAGCAATTAGTAAAGTTTTAAACAATGATCAACTAAAAAATAAATTCTCTAAAAATTGTAGAGAAAGAGCTTTAAACAATTATTCAGTTAAACAATTTGAAAATAATTATTTAGCATTATATAAAAAACTGATTAACAATGAAAAATTAAGAAAATAAAAGAATCGCTTTTTACTGAAAATATTTTAAAAGAATATAAATCACTAAACACTTTAACATGACAAAACATGCCAAAAAAATATATTTTTTATCAAGTAGTTTACAAATGGGGGGAGCAGAAAGAGTCTTATCTACCTTATCCTTAAATCTACCAAAAAATATTAAACAAACGATAATATTATTTGAACCTGATATATATTATCCGTACAATGGAGAAAAAGTTATTTTAA
The DNA here is from genome assembly GCA_964528795.1 of uncultured Gammaproteobacteria bacterium. Taxonomy (GTDB): domain Bacteria; phylum Patescibacteriota; class Patescibacteriia; order UBA2591; family UBA6264; genus DATFJC01. The sequence continues at coordinate 15,202 of CAZGUY010000002.1, read as the reverse complement.
ACACACCAAAAACAAATAATTTTTTTCTTAAAATATATTACTTTTTTAAAAGAATATATAAAATAAAAAAAACATTAAACAAAGAAAAAGAAAAGGTTATTATTAGCTTTGTAAGAAATTCTAATATTTTTAATGCTTTAATCAATCAAGACGCCATTCTTACGATTCATAACTTTCAATCTATTGACATACCAAACAACCTTTACGGAATAATTCAAAAAATAATGATTAAACTATTCTATAATAGGGCTAAAAAAATTATTGCAGTTTCAAAAGCAATTAAAAAAGACTTGATTACAAATTTTAATATAAAAAAAGATAAAATTAAAGTTATTTACAACCCAATAGACTTTAAAAAAATACAAGAAAAATCTAAAGAAAAAATTAAGCATCCCTTTTTTAATAATAAAAACAATAAAATTATATTAGGATGCGGAAGATTAATAAAACGTAAAAACTTTTCTAATTTAATTAAAGCTTTTAAAAGAGTTAACAATAATATACCAGAAACAAAATTAATTATATTAGGCAAAGGTGAGGAAAGAAAAAATTTAAAACAATTAATAAAAGAATTAAACCTTCAAAATAAAGTCAACTTAATTGGGGCTGTAAAAAACCCTTACAAATACATGTCTCAATCCGATTTATTTGCCCTTCCGTCAAATTGGGAAGGGTTTCCAATGGTTTTAATAGAAGCAATGGCTTGTGGCACACAAATAGTTAGTACTAATTGCCCAAGTGGCCCATATGAAGCATTAAAGGCAGGTAAATATGGAGAATTAGTACCTGTTAAAAATTATAAGAAACTAGCTCAGGCAATTATAAAAACATTAAATAAACCAAGCATAAAAGAAGAAGCAATCAAAAAAAGAGCAAAGGATTTTGATTCTAAAAAAATAGTTAACAAATATTTAAAAACTATAAAAAAATTAAACCTGTAAGCTAAACCTTGTGGGTTTTTGTTTATTGACATTTTAACCTGACATAGTAAGATATAATGTAAGAAATAAGCTAAACTTCTCTACATAAATGAATAATCTTAAAAAGATAGTTAAAGAATCAGGTATAAATTTTTCTGGCGAAGTATTAGGAAAAATTTTATCCTATGTATGGTTAATCCTTATAACAAGAATTTTAATACCAAAAGACTTTGGTACTTTTACTCTTGGCTATACCATTGTTACTTTTTGTTTAATTTTTGTTCTTTTAGGTACTCATAAGGCCCTAGAACGCTTTATTCCCTACTTTAATGGCAAAGGTGAAAAAGGAAAAACTAAAACTTTAATAAAATCCATTTATAAGTTTGGTATTATTTCAAGTATTATTGTTTCAATAATACTTTTTTTATTATCTAATTTTTTAGCTGTTAAAGTTTTTAATAATCCTGATTTAGTTTCTGTTTTAAAAGTTTTAAGTTTTGCTCTCCCCTTTTGGGCTATCATTAGACTAAGTTCAAGTTCTTTTATTGGTTTTAAAGAATTGCGGTATAGAATTTATTTTAGAGAGATTATAAGGCCAGGTTTAAAAATCTTATTCACTATTTATCTTTTAGTTTTAAGTTGGGGGCTTTTAGCTTGGAGTAAGCTTTATGTTTTAGCTATTTTTATAACAGCTATGGCTAGTCTTTGGTTTGTTAAAAAGAAAATACTTTCTCCATTATCAAAAATTAAACCAGAAAGTGTTTCTTTTAAAAAAATATTAAAATTTTCATGGCCTTTAACCCTTAGTACTACTATTTTAATATTTCTTAGCCAAATTGATTTTATAATATTAGGAATTTATAGATCATCAGCTGAAGTTGGAGTTTATAAGATTTATGTCTCCTTAATAGTAATTTTAGGTATAGTTTTAACCTCTTTTGCTAAAATTTACAAACCAGTTATTTCAGAACTTATTTCTAAAAAACAAATTAAACAAGTTAAAGCTATTTATTCTTGGGTTACAAGATGGATTATAAATATGAATGCTTTTAATTTAATAATTCTTTTGTTTTTTGGGACAAGTATCATTACTATTCTTTTTACAAAAGAATATCTTGCTTTTCCTTTAGCCTTATCTATATTAGCAATAGGTAAATTTTTAAATTCTGCTTTTGGTCCAGAAGGAATGACTTTAGAAGCTTTTGCTAAAACAAAGTTAAACCTTTTAAATGCTCTTATAATGCTTTTAATTAACTTAGGTTTAGATATACTACTTATTCCAAAATTTGGTCCTGTAGGGGCAGCTATAGCTACCTCATCTGCTATAACAATTGGTGGTATAGTTGGTTTAATAGAAATATATTATTTTTATAAAATTCAACCTTATACAAAAAACAATCTAACCTATATTTTAGCTGCTTTAATTACAGCTCTTGTAGCTTATCTTTTAAAATACTTTTTTGGAGCCCCAGGACTTTATGATTTAATAATTTATATCTTTATCTTAGGAATCGTTTATCTTACCCTACTCTACTTTACTAAATCATTTAATAAAGATGACAAACTAATTTTAAAAGATGTAAAAAATAAATTAAAAAATATGAAAAACAATGAAAAATAAGGATATCAAAACAATTGTAATCTTAGGAATGCATAAAACCGGCACTTCTATAGTAGCTGGAGCATTAGCTCGTTTAGGAGTTGATATGGGACGATCTATAGATCAAGAATCAAAAAGAGATGACATATCAAACCCATTAGGTCATTATGAAGATTGGGATTTTCAAAAACTAAATAAAAAAATACTAAAAAAAGCAAACGGAGATTGGAAAAATCCTCCTAAAAAAGAAAATATAATAAAACAAAAAAATAAATTTCAAAAACAAATTAAAAATTTAATAAATAAAAAAGAATCTACCCTTTGGGGATTTAAAGATCCAAGAACAACTCTTACAATTGATCTATTTCTCCCCTATCTTAAAAACCCTTACTTTTTAATCTGTCATAGAAAAGACAAAGATGTAATTGATTCAATTCAAAGAAGAATAGCTGACAGAGGAGATAAAGAAATGTCAGATAAAGAAATTAAAAAAATAATAAATCAATATAAAAGTTCAATTAAAAGCTTTTTTAAACAAAACCCTAATTTAAAAAGGTTAGATATTGATTTTAAAAAACTTAACAATAAAAAAAGAGATCAGATTGAAAAAATAATGGATTTTCTAAATTTAAACCCAACCCAAAAACAAAAAGAAAAAGCAATTCAATTTATACTACCTAAAAAAGAAATAAAAAAGAAAAGATTTAAAAACTTAATAAGAAAAGGAATAAAAAAGCCTTGGAAGATTCCAGGTTTTATTATTAGAAAATTAAAAAGTAAATAAAACTAAATTTATATAAAAAAAGAGTCGAGAATTTTATACTCGACTCATTAATTAATCTAAGTTTTTATAAACTAACCCAATCCTGATCTTCTTCCTCACCAGCCTGGTAACCAACAATATAACCATCTTCACTTTCTGCTGATTCAGGGTCAAAATCAAAACCGCGTTTAGCATCTTTATAACCTAATACCCAACTATATCCTATATCAAATCCTCTTCTATAGGCAGTCAAAGCTTCTTTTTTGCTCTTATCTGGCGGATCATAGGTATGGCCAAATTTACCATGAATAAATCCTTGCTTTTTAATCTTGAAAAGATCAATCTCTTTTTCCATTGTTTTACCTCCTTTTTAAAAGTTCAATTAAAATGAACTTACTTTAAGAGTATAATATCAAAATCAGGCTTTGTCAAACACAACTAAGATATATTAGGGTGATTTAAGTGCTCTATTGAGAATAAGTTTATCCAGTTGTAGGATTGTTTAATAAATACAAAATGTTGGATAAAACACACTTAACAATTAATCAATATTAAAAATTAAATTTATAAAAAGAGGTCAAGCATTCTATACTTGACCTAATTATTATTTTTTTTAACAAAACTATCTAAGTCCTCTTTCCTTTTCCGCCCCAGCTTGATAACCAATCATATAACTATCCTTATTGTCTATAGGTTTTAACTCAAACCTATAATCATCCACGGCGTCTTCATATCCTTTCAGCCAAGCTTGTCCCCTTTTAAAGCCCTCCTTATAAGCCTCTTTATTAATAACACCATTTGGCGGATTATAGGTATTGCCAAACTTACCATCAATAAACCCTTTTCTTTTATGATTCCAGTACTTAGCACTTTTTCCCATTTTTTACCTCCTTTTTAAGTTAAACTAAAATTAACTAGTATTTAAAATATAATACGATAATTGAATTTTGTCAAGTATATTAGGGCATATTAGAACGATCTAACCCTCGCCCGGAGTCCACCCCCCCATCCCCTCACAGATTGCGACCTGTTAGGATATTAAAAACAGTTAACCTTAAGAGTTCACACGTTAGGACAATCCAATCGCCCTACTATGAACTTTTAATATATTATTAATAAAACGATATTGACAGATAAATTAGGTTATGTTAGAATTTCATTAGCCCAACTTTTTATTACATTATTTATCTTTATAAAGGTAAAAAAATAAAGAAAATAATAAATAACAATTTTTTTAAAATAACTAATAATCAATTTCTATTAGCCTAACTATATATTATGAAATATATTAGAAAGAAAAAAGTCAAAGGGAAAAAATATTATTACCTCCAATATGTATTAAGAAGTGTTATAAATAACGAGAAAAAACACTTATCTCACTATCTTGGCAAAGAGCTCCCCCCTAAAAAAGATTTAAAGCAAGAAATGCTTTCTTTTTTTAAAGAAAAAATTTCTCCTTTTGTTATCCAAAATATTAATAAAGATATTAAAAACTATTTTCCACCTCATGGTATTAATCATATTATAAAATCTCGTTTTTATTACACTTGTCTTTTACATAAATTATTTAAAAAAGAATTTAAAACTTTTAGAAAATTATTTTATTTGCTTTTTGTTTTAAATTCAAATCGAGCTGAGGGTTCACACGTAGCAGAACCAGATATAAAAAATATTTTAACTAAAAAAAGAGTAAAACCTAAAACAAGAATAGACAAAGAAATTATTAATTCTATTCAAGCTATAAACTTTGCTTTCTCCCCCAATATGAAATGGAATCAAAAAACTATTAAAAAAATACATAAAATACTTTTTCATGATTTAAAACCGATAGAAGCTGGCCAATACAAAAAACAAAACATTATTGCTGGCAATAATATGACTGGTAAAATAGCTACTACTACCTCTCCTGACAAAGTAAGCAAAGAAATGAAACAACTACTTCAAACACTTAAAACGAATAAAAAGGAAAATGTATACCCCCCTATTTTAGCTTTAGAATTCCATTGGCGATTTGAGGCAATTCATCCCTTTCAAGATGGTAATGGTAGGGTGGGTAGAATTCTTTTAAATGCCCTCTTAAACGAAAAGGGGTTTATGCCGGTTATATTCTTTAATCAAAACCACCAAGCTTATTGTTCTGCTATCGCCAAAGCTAGAGAAGGATCAACTAAAAAATTAGCTAAACATTTTGTAACACAAGTTAAAAAAACAAGAAAGAATATAAAAGAATATAAAGAAAAAAAGAAAATTAAAGGAGGCTCACCTCAAGTAGGAAACTGGGAAATAACTAAAAGTAATATAAAAATATATCATTAAACTCTGTTAGAACAGTCTAACCACCCTACGACCTAGTATGGTAGAAAATTATATATCAATCTAACTTTTTAACTTATGACAAAAAAATATACTATTCATAAAGGTAACATTTGGGGGGCAAATAATATAGACGAAGATAAAATATTTAAACAAATTGGCTTGAAAGAGGGACAGAAAATGACCTTGGATGAATTTAGTAAAAAAAGATACAAATGGCAAGATAAAATTAGAGAAATTTTACAAAATAAACTACCTAAAAAGAAATTTATCTTTAGCCCACTTTTTTATCATGGCAAACAAAAAATAGATGATAAGATCATTCAAAATGAAATTTATTGCGATATAAATATAAACCCAAAACCTAAAGATAGAAAAGAATTTAAAAAAGATATTGTTTTTCCCAATGAAATAAAAATAACCCTACAGGACTATTATCAAATATTAAGAAAGAAAACACAAAATAATAAAAAAATTTCTTCTAAAACTTTAGAAAAAATTCAAAAAAGGTTTGAAAACCACATTAAGAAAAACTTTTCTACAATAAAACAAATTCTTTTAAATGACAAAGACAACAACAAACGAGCAAAGGCAGCCCTACTTTTACAATGGGTTCCAAAAGAAAAATTATCTCAAACAAAAAAACTTTTATTCAAATCATTAAATACAGAGCTTGATCATTGGACATTAAGCAATGCAGCCTTTTCTCTATTACAATTAAACCAGCAAGGGGTAAAACTAGAACCTAAACCCATTTTTAGTTTATTTCAAATAAATTCCAGTATTTGCAGAAATAAAGCAGTTTGGCTCTTATTAAAACTTTTTAAACAAAATAAAAATATAGAAATCCCTTCAGATGTAAAAAAGATTATAAAAAAAATGTCTAAATGTAGACAGCCAAATCACAGAGAAGCTGCTAATAAATTACTTAAAACAATAAAATAAATCCCCTGATTATTTATAATCAAGGGATTTTAGTGGTTGGCTAATAACTGAGCTATAGCTTTTGAAATCGGCAAACCAGTAAGTTCTTCTATCCATCCCCACATTCCGCTAGGATTAATTTCCAAAAAAACATATTTCTCATCAGGAGTATATATCATATCAATAGCACCAAACTTCAATCCTAAACTTTTTACTATTTTTACACACTTTTTTTCAATCTCTAATGGAATACTAGTTGCTTCATGTGGAACAGGTTTACCAGGCTCAAAAAAGCGCCAATCTAATTCTGTTTTACTAGATATTTGAGAATCAATTTTACAGGGAAAGACCTTATTACCAACAACCGTAATTCTTAATTCATACTTTTTAGGGACCTCTTCCTGAAAAAGAGTAGGAGAATATTGGACTTCTTCCATATGGCCAATATCTTTCTCGGTTACTCGTGCAGTTGAGAAAGCATAATATTCTTGCTGACCTTCAGCTATAGGGAAACTAAGTGGCTTTACTATTATACCGGTTTCCTTGTGCTTATCATAAAATTCCTTCAAATCCTTTGGTTGATTTGTTACTAATGTAGAAGGAATATTAAAACCAACCTCCTTAGCTTTTTGTAGTTGATAAATTTTCTGAGAAGCAGCTCTAACTCTAAGAGGATGATTAATCCAAAGCCCATTAAAACTTTGATAAAAGCTTCTAAGCACTACCCTACTTTCTCTCTTTGCAAAATCTCTTAATGATTCTTCTTTTACTGCAGAATCAATTTTAGGTTCTTGTTCTTTACGATATAAAATAGATTTAATATCTTTAAGTAATACTATCCGATTATGGGGAAGGCTAAAAATCATTTTCTCTTCATTAGATTTATAATTATAATCAATCTGACTAGGAAAATCTTCAGTATTAAGCCTTATTACTTTTTCATCCATCTTATACAATTCTTTTATTACAGAATTAACATCTGAAGCATATTTACTAGTAACAACTAAAATGATTTTTTCATTCATAATTAAATCACCTCTTTCCTTTTTAAAAGAGGTTGGACAGCTATTTCACCGTCCAACCTATTGACTTTTTTAGTCGCATCTTTTCTGGTCATCTATATGACCTTTGTCGGCATTTGGACCACTAGGCGTGGGGCAAACAGTGGGCTCTTTTTCGTCTTGACAGTATATTTGCGTTTCACCATCATACTCCCCACTTCCTTTACTAGGGTATGCTCCATCATAGTGTTCTCCAAATCGAGCCATAAATGGTGCTTTACTCATTTTCACCACCTCCTTTTTTAAATCCGGTTTAAATAAAGTTAGCAGATACCGGCTTACTTGCTAACAATTTAAAGAACTAACTATCTATAAAATAGCATAATAAAATCATTAAGTCAACCTTTAATTTGCACTATTTCCACATAAAAAACCTTTTAAAGGATCTAAATTATATATCAATCTAACTTTTTAACTTATGACAAAAAAATATACTATTCATAAAGGCAATATTTGGGGCGCAAATAATATAGATGAAGATAAAATATTCAAAAAAATTGGCCTTAAAGAAGGGCAAAAAATAACTTTAGACAAATTTTATAAAAAAGAAGACAAATTCAAAAAAGGGGCTAAAAAAATACTAAAAGAGAAATTTCCTAAAAAAGAAATTAATTTTGATTCAATTATATATCGCACTGTTCATGAAAGGGGGAAAGTAACTGCTAAACAACAAATTTATTGTGATATAAATCTCGTCCCTAAAAAAAGAAAGAAAAAATTCAAAAAATTTACAAAAACTTTTAAATTACCCAAGGAATTAAAACAATCATTTAAAGCTTACCAAAAAGCAATGCAAAAAGAATTTAATAAAAAAGATAGAGAGTCTGTAGCATCAAAAAAAGACAAGAACTTAAAACACTATGAAAGAAAACTTACCAAGCATGTGAAAAAATACTATGATACATTAAGAAAGATTGTCTTAAATGATAAAAATGAAAAAAATAGAATACAAGCAGCCCATCTTTTAAACTGGGCCTCAAAAGAAAAATATCATGAAACTAGTAAAATATTATCAAGAACTCTAGAAAAAGATCCATCCTATGGAGTTTCAAACAATGCTGCTATTGCTTTATCAAATATACCTACAAATAAATCAGAATTAAAACCCAAATCCATTTATGCTCTTATAAAAAAACATTCTACTATTTGCAGGAATAAAGCAGCTTGGCTTTTATTAAAACTTCTTAAGAAAAATAAAGATATAGAAATCCCTTCAGATGTAAAAAAGATTATAGAAAAAATGGCTCAATGTAGACAACCAAATAATTTTGACCCTGCTCAGAAAATACTTGATATATTATAAATTAAATAATAGGGCGGTCTAACCCCCATACGGAGATTCGATCTCCCTACTGAGTTATCCACACAGTAATACTTATTGACACCTAATGACACTTCGTTTAAAATAATAATATAATCAATTTATATTATTTTTTATGAATAAAATTGAACCAGGTAAGGTATATACTACAAAAGAAGCAAGAAATTACTTAAAAGTTTCTAAAAGTACTATTAAGCGTTGGCTTAAAAAAGGTATTATAAAAGCCAACAAAGTTGGAGGTAGATATAGAATACTAGGAATAGAAATTTTAAGAGCTGTTTCACCTGAATTTGAAGATACAGCTAAAAAGTTTTACAGAAAGCTAAAAAAGAAAACTAAAGAAAAAGTAAAAGACTGGTAACTACTTATTGTTTAATTGTGGAAAAATTATTTGACAAATACAAAATATCGGATAAAATGTATTTAGAAAGTAATTAATATTTAAAAAATCAAATTTATGAGTATAATAAGAGATTTAACAATTAAAATTAAAAAATATTTTAATAATGACGATATTTTGCTTTTAGTAGGATCTAGACAAGCAGGTAAAACAACTATTCTCAAACAGCTCCAGTCCTTTTTAGAAAAAAAAGATAAAACAAATTATTTTTTAAATCTTGAAGACCCTGATTATCTTGAGTTATTAAATAAGTCTCCAAAAAATTTATTTAAAATTTTTACTATTGATCTAAATGAAAAGAACTTTCTTATTATTGATGAAATTCAATATTTAGATAATCCAACAAATTTTTTAAAATACTTTTGGGACGAATATAAGAAAAAAATAAAAATCATAGCATCTGGATCTTCTGCTTTTTATATGGATAAAAAATTTAAGGATTCTTTAGTTGGCAGAAAAAAAATATTTAATGTCAAAACACTATCTTTTAAAGAATTTCTAAGATTTAAAGACAAAAATAAATTAGCTCAAAAAAACTTCAATAAATTAAGTTTATCTGAAAAAGAAAAAATCACCTTTTATTTTCAAGAATATCTCATTTATGGAGGGTACCCTCGTGTAGTACTATCCCCTATTAACCAAAAAAAAGACATTTTAAGAGATATTGCATATTCCTATATTAAAAAAGATGTTTATGAATCTAATATTAAACAAGATGAAGTTTTTTACAAACTATTTAAAATTTTAGCCGCCCAGACGGGCAACTTAGTTAATGCTTCTGAACTATCAAATACTTTAGATGTTTCAAAAACATTAATTGATAATTATCTGTATATAATGCAAAAATCATTTCACATTAATATTGTAAAACCATTTCACAGTAATATAAGAAAAGAATTAACTAAAATGCCCAAAGTATACTTTTCAGACCTGGGGCTAAGAAACTTTTTTGTTTCTAACTTTAAACCCTTAACAAAAAGACAAGATAAAGGAAAAATATTAGAAAATGCTAGCTTTAGACAGCTTTTAGAAAAATATCATAAAGATAAAATAAAATTTTGGCGAACAAGCGACCAAAAAGAAATAGATTTTGTTGTGAACAATAAAAAGGCTTTTGAAGTTAAAAGTAACCCTAAAAGCATTAAAAAATCTTCCTATAAAAAATTTCAAAAAGAATACCCGAATATTCAGCTCTCAATTGTTTCCTCAGATATTAACAAAGATAAATTAAATATCAAATATCCAATAAAAGAAATTTGGGAACTTTAAATCTATACCATGAAAGAGCCATAGGGAGATTCGATCTCCCCAATAACAGACCAGGTTCAACCTGGTTGCCAGGTGCGACCTGGCAGTGGTTGTGCACCTTAAGCGTGCACAAGGAGAGGAATTACTTCATTTATTTAAGTTGACTCTATGAATTTGAAGATACAGCTAAAAAGTTTTACAGAAAGCTAAAAAAGAAAACTAAAAAGAAAGTAAAAGATTGGTAACCTCCCTTTTATTAAAAATATAATATGGGCACTAAAAAAATAAAAGCTTTAATTAAACAAGGAGAAGGATATAATTTAGAGTTTAAAAAATCCTTAAGCGACTCTATTGGTAAAGATATCTGTGCTTTTGCTAATAGTAACGGTGGAAAAATACTTTTAGGTGTAAACGACTTAGGAAAAATAAAAGGCATTAAGGACACTAATTCTTTAGGGTCAAAAATTCAAAATTATGCCAGAAATATAGATCCTTCTTTAAAAGTTTCAGTTTCTTCTCATAATAATATTATTATTGTAGAAATACCCACGGGAGAAAAACGACCCTATTCTTTAGGAGGAACTTTTTATCAAAGACAAGGTGCTAATTCCCAAAAGCTAAAAACAGATGAAGTAAAACAGCTATTTAAAAGAGAAAACCTAATAAGATTTGATGAAATGCTAAATAAAGAGTTTAATTTAAAAACTGATCTATCTCAAGAAAAATTTAAACAGTTTTTAAATAATATAAATGCAACTGACAACTTAAATAAAATAGAACTTTTAAAAAATTTGAGATTAATAAAAAACAATCAAATGAAAAATGCAGGGATCTTGCTTTTTTCAAATGATATAACAAAGTTTTTTATAAGCGCCACTATAACTTGTGTTTTGTACCAAGGAAAAGATAAGTATAAAATTTTAGACAGAAAAGAATTTAAATCAGATATTTATTCCAATTATAAAAATGCTATGCAATTTTTGTCCTCTAAGCTTAATACAGAGTACATTATAAAAGGAGGCCCCAGAGAAGAAAAATTAGAATTGCCAGAACAAGCCCTAAGAGAAGCTATTTTAAACGCTATAGCTCATAGAGATTATTTTTCTACAGCTCATATTCAAATAGATGTTTTTAAAAATAGAGTTGAAATTACAAACCCAGGTGGTCTTTTAGGTGACTTAGAAGTAAAAGATTTATACAACAGAAGTATTTCAAGAAACCCCTTACTCTTTGGCTTAATGCAAAGGATGGATTTAGTAGAAAAGATAGGCTCTGGTTTATTAAGAATTAAAAATGCAATGTCTTCATATAAACTCCCCTCTCCTAATATAAAAGCTGATAAAAATTGGTTTAGCATATCTTTTAAACGTCCTGACTTAGCAAAAAAAAGCATTGAAGATAGAGAAAAAAGTTCGGAAAAAAGTTCGGAAAAAAGTTCGGAAAAAATTATACGCCTAATAAAAGAAAATCCATCTATAACCACTGAGCAAATGGCACAAAAAATAAATATCACCCAAAGAGGTATAGAAAAAAATATCCGCAAATTAAAAAGAGCAAAAAAAATTAAGCGGGTTGGCTCTAAAAAAGGGGGACATTGGGAAATTATTAAAAATTAAGCATATTATACAATACAATAGGGCGGTCAAACCACCCTACCCCCTCGCAGGTGCGACCTGTTAGGAGGTTAACCGAAGACTGTTAACCTTAAGGATTCACAAATGAGGTTCTTATTAAATTCTTGCTTTTTATTGTTTAATTGTAGAAAAGTTATTTGACAAATACAAAATATCGGAGAATATGTATTTAGTAGCCAATCAATACTAAAAATATCTATATACTTTAAAATTTATCTTTTATTTCAAAACATAATGGACAAAGAACTTAAAACAGCTATTAAGGCAATAAAGAAGGCTGGTAAAAAAATCTTAAAAATATATCAAAAAGATTACAAAACTTTTTATAAAAAAGATACCTCCCCTGTTACCGAAGCTGACCTAATCTCTGAAAAGATAATTCTTTCAAAATTAAAAAAATTCAATTACGGTATTTTATCAGAAGAAAAAGATGATAATAAGGCTCGTTTAAATAAAGAAAAGGTATGGATAATAGATCCCCTAGATGGTACTAATGACCTTTTAGATAAAACAGGCCAATTCTCTATTATGATAGGACTAGTAAAGGACAAAAGACCTATCCTTGGAATAGTTTACCAACCCACTAAAGATAAACTATACTTTGCAAGGGAAAATCAAGGCACTTATTTAAAAAAAGGCAAACAAAAACCTAAAAAACTTACAGTTTCTAATATATCAGATCTTTCTAAGTCACACTTTGTTGTTAGTAGAAGCCACTTAGATAAAAAAACCAAAAAAGTATTACAAGATAATAAAGTTAAAAAAATAACCCCTACTGGTAGTGTAGGAGTTAAAATAGGTAAAATAGTAGAAGGTAAAGCTGAAGGATATATAAGTCTTTCTAATAAAACTGGTCAATGGGACATATGTGCTCCCCAAATCATTCTTGAACAAGCAGGAGGTAAATTAACTGACCTTAATGGACAAAAATATATTTACAATAGAAAACAATTAAAAAACAAAAATGGAATATTAGCCACAAATAGAAAGATCCACTCTATTATTAAAGTAAGTGCTTATTAATAAAAACTGATAACCACTTTTACTAAAACAACTTTATTGTATTATTTTACAATAATCATTGTAAATAAACATATAACATATATAAATTAGCACGAAAATAAACTACCTGTGAACCTTAAGGGTTCACAAAAGGTTCACAAAAGCGAACCTTAAAGATTCAACCAATCTAATTACTATTCGACGATTTGACCGCTATCCACTTTCATTCAAAACGTTCGCCTTTTATATAAACTTAGCTTGATATTTAACTTTGGCTAATATATAATTCAGATATGGAATATAAAAAAAATTATGATTAAAAAATTATATAAAAAACCAGACCTTAAAACTTTTATCCAAAAAACCGAAGATCAAAACTTTGAGAAAAAATCCGCTAAAATAAATCCAAAAGATCTGGCCGAATATTTTTCAGCTTTTGCTAACAGTAGCATTGAAGGGGGCTTAATAGTTGTAGGAATCAAAAACGATACTAAAGTTGTTGGCCTTCAAAGTATTGGAACCAAAAGAAAAAACAAATTAGAGCAAGCTCCTAAAGACTTTTGCCCTAATGCTCAGATTGAGTATAAAACCTTTTCTACTAAATATAATAACAATAAATATAAATTTCTTCTTTTTTATGTACATTTTTCTCGGAATAAGGTAATAGAAAAAACTGACGGTACTGCTTATAAAAGGGTTGGTGACGAAAGAATTGAACTACTCTCAGAAGAAAAAAAGTTAATGAAACAAGATAAAGGAGAAAGTAGATTTGAAGAAGAGCCAGTTCCTAATCTTAAATTAGATGATTTAAATAAAGAAAAAATTAAAGAATTTATACAAGGGTGGATAGACAGAGATGCATTAAATAAAAAACCTAGAATTAAAGAAACTATATTACATAATAATTTTGGCAAAAAAGAAAACAATAAGATACAAATTAATAAAGCAGGGCTACTTTTATTTCATGACAGACCAGATAATTTCATACCAGGAGCTCATATAAGATTTTTAAGGTATAAAGGGAAGAAAGTACTAACTGGAAAAAAATCTAATATAATAAAAGATCAAACTTTCAAAGGGTCAATAACTAAACAAATACAAGATGCCTCTGATATGATAAAAAATCAAATTAAAGAATTCAGCTTTTTACAAGAAGATGGAAAATTTACTACTATACCAGAATATCCTCCCTTTGCATGAGAAGAACTAATAGTTAATGCCATAGCCCATAGAGCATATGATATAAAAAATGAAAATATTTTTATAAGAATGTTCGATAATAGATTAGAAGTAACTAGTCCCGGCACTCTTCCCCATATAGTCAACGAGAAAAATATCTACAAAAAAACCTACCCTCGCAACCCCTTAATTATGGAAGCACTTTTAAAATTAGGTTATGTCAAAAAAGCTAGTGAGGGGCTAGATAGAGTAAGGGACGAAATGCTTGAAATGAATTTACCTGAACCTGAGCTTAATAATGATAAAGAAGCAATCAACTTTACAATTACCCTTTATAATAAAATTAATGAAAGAGAACCAACCGACAAAAAGAAATTAGAAGAACAGATTAATAAAGATATATTTACTAAATTAGACAAAGACGAGCAAAAAATAATAAGATTTCTTTTGCGGAATAAAGAAGGAACAACTTCTGATCTTCAAAAAGAAATAGAAAAATCAAGACCTACTATTAGAAGAAAAATACGTGGTTTAGAAAAAAGGGATATTGTTAGTAGAAACAAAAAACTAGGCCCAAATGTAAAATATACTCTTACAAAAAAAATATTTAGTAAAGATATTCAAAAAAATCAAAAAAAAGATAAAGGTCAAGCAGGCCTTTTTTAAGCGAAATGACACATCTATGACACATCTATGACACATCTATAATATATGTTGATATCCTGTGGATAAATGTTAAAATCTAGATCATAGAGAACCATAGGGAGATTCGATCTCCCTCTCAACCTCCTCGCAGGTGCAACCTGTTAGGAGATTAACCAAAAACTGTTAACCTTA
>CAZGUY010000001.1:43481-77957 GCA_964528795.1 uncultured Gammaproteobacteria bacterium | reverse complement strand
ATGGTCGGGCTGCCGGGAGTCGAACCCGGGTCACACGCACCCCATGCGCGCATAATACCGTTATACTACAGCCCGAGTCCAAACAATTTACTTGTTTTTCTTTTTTAAAGTTTTAAGACACTTAGTGCAAACTTTTACCTTTTTGCCATTTATATGTCTTGTTTGAAGATTTATATGTTGACGTTTTTTTGTTGCTGCGTTAGAATTAGAACGTGACACCTTTGTTCTTGTACCTCTACCGCAAAAATCACATTTCTTAGCCATAATAGATTTGAGTGTTAAGAATTTATTAAATTACATATTAAAGGTTAGCAAAAAAAAATAACTTTGACAATACTTTAATTGACAATACTTTAAATTTCAAATATGATAGAAAAGCTTTTTTTATATATAATAATAATATTCTCAGCTGTAATTCATGAATACTCACATGGTTGGATGGCTTACAATTTAGGAGATTCAACTGCCAAAGATGCTGGGAGATTAACTTTAAATCCTTTAGCTCATATAGATCCAATAGGAACTGTTATCTTGCCTTTATTTTTGCTTTTCACAGGAGGAGTATTCCTAGGTTGGGCAAAACCAGTTCCTTATAATCCTTACAATCTCGACGATCAAAAATATGGTTCATTAAAAGTAGGTCTAGCTGGACCAGCTTCAAACTTTATAATTGCTCTTATTTTTGGATTAGGAGCAAGATTTTTAGCCGGAGCTTCCATTGCCACTCCTTTTATCCAGGGCTTAATACTAGTCACTTATGTTAATATATTTTTAGGTCTGTTTAATCTTTTACCAATCCCGCCTTTAGACGGTTCAAAAGTGGTAGCTGATCTTTTCCCAAATCAATGGAGAGCTTTTTTAAAAACTGGTTTTATAGGAACTATTTTAGCTATTATTATTGCTATGACCTTTTTACCACCTGTAGCTAGATTTATTTTTAACCTTATTGTTGGAAAAAGTTTATTTATATAATAAAATTAATTATATAAAACAAAAAACAAAATTAAAATTTAAAAATTTAAATATTTTGTTTTGAAGTTTTCCATAAATATATATTTTATGGAATTTTTTATAATTTGGCTTGACATAAAAATTATTTTCTATAAAATATACTATACCTGTGAGATTAAAGTTTTAATAACAATAAATTTAATTTATATATGCCTACTATTAATCAGTTAGTCCGAAAAGGACGCAAAAAACAAAAGAAAAAATCAAAAACTCCTGCTCTTCAAACTACTTATAATAGTTTAAAAAGAGAAAGGAAAAAAGTTAAAAAAGGTCATCCTTTTTTAAGAGGTGTTTGTTTAAAGGTAACTACCCAAACACCTAAAAAGCCTAACTCTGCTTTAAGAAAGATTGCTAAGGTAAGACTTTCAAATGGTAAAGAAGTTACTGCCTACATTCCAGGAATTGGTCACGACCTTCAAGAACACTCAGTAGTATTAGTTAGAGGAGGTAGAGTAAAAGACTTACCTGGTGTTAGATACCACGTAGTAAGAGGCGTTTATGATACCAGTGGAGTTGAAGGTAGAAAAACAAGTCGTTCTAAATACGGTACTAAAAAACAAAACAAATAATTTATGAGATCAAAGAAAAAAATTCTTAGAGATGTTGACCCTGATCCAAAATACAACAGGAAAGACATTGCAAAATTTACAAACTATATAATGAAAAGAGGTGAAAAAACCAAAGCTCAGAAAATTCTTTATAAATCTTTTGATATTATAAAGAAAAAAACTGACAAAAATCCTCTTGACGTTTTTGATAAAGCTATAGACAACGTTTCTCCTCGATTAGAGGTTCGATCAAGAAGAATTGGTGGTGCTAACTACCAAATTCCTTATAAAACAGATTCTCAAAGAAGATTTGTCTTAGCTTCAAAATGGATTCTTGATGCAGCTCGTTCAAAAAAAGGCCAGCCTATGGCAAAAAAACTTGCCTTAGAACTTATTCAGGCCTCTAAAGGCGAAGGAAGCGCATTTAAAAAGAAAGAATCAGTACATCGCATGGCAAAAGCAAACAAAGCTTTTGCTCACTTTGCAAACTAACTTTTAACCTAAAAACTTATGGAAAGAGATTATCCCTTAACCCAAATCAGAAATATAGGAATTATTGCTCACATTGATGCTGGTAAAACTACAACTACAGAGCGAATCCTATACTATACAGGTAAAAAACACAAAATTGGAGAAGTTCATGAAGGAGAAGCTCAAATGGATTGGATGGACCAAGAAAAAGAAAGAGGAGTAACAATTACTTCTGCTGCTACAACAGTGTTTTGGAAAAAGCCTAATAAAGACGAAAAAATAAAAATTAATATTATTGACACCCCAGGCCACATTGACTTTACAGCCGAAGTTCAAAGATCACTTAGAGTTTTGGACGGAGGAGTTGTAGTTTTTGATGGTGTGGCTGGTGTTGAGCCTCAATCTGAAACTGTTTGGAGACAAGCAGCTGAATATGAAGTTCCTTTAATTGCTTTTGTAAACAAATTAGATAGAACAGGGGCTGACTTTTTAAAAGATGTAGAATCAATTCATAAGCGTTTAACTGAAGACGCTTATCCTATTCAAATACCTATTGGTAAAGAAAAAGACTTAAAAGGAGTTGTTGATCTTATTACAATGAAGGCTAAATACAATAAAGGAGAAATGGGAGAAGAGATTGAAATTAAAGAAATTCCAGAAGATTTAAAAGACAAGGCTAAAAAACATAGAAAAGAATTAATTGAAGCCATTGTTGAAAAAGACGATGAATTGATGGAAAAATATTTAGAAGGTGAAAACCCAAGTGTAGAAGAGCTAAAAAAAGCTTTACGAGAAGCTACAATCAACAACGAAATTGTTCCTATACTTTGTGGTTCTGCTTTAAAAAATAAAGGAGTTCAATCTGTACTTGATGCAGTTTGTGATTACCTCCCTTCCCCAACTGAAATCCCTCCTGTTGAAGGAAAAGATCCTAAAACTGACGAAGTAATCACTCGAGAAAATAAGGTTGATGCTCCATTTTCAGCTTTAGCTTTTAAAATTGCAACCGACCCATACATGGGAAGGCTTTGTTACTTTAGAATATATTCCGGAAAGTTAGAATCAGGTTCTTACGTTTACAATGCCACTACCGGAGAAAAAGAAAGGGTAGGAAGAATCGTAAGAATGTATGCTAATGACAGAGAAGAGGTAGATGAAATTCATGCTGGAGACATTGCTGCTATTATTGGTATTAAAAATACTACTACTGGAGATACACTCTGCGATGAAGATCATCCAATTATATTAGAATCCATTAGCTTTCCAGAACCAGTAGTTTCTGTAGCAATCGAACCGAAAAGTAAAAAGGACCAAGAAAAAATGGGATCAGCAATTACTAAACTTTTACAAGAAGACCCAACTTTTAAAGTAAAAACAGATGAAGAATTAGGTCAAACAATTATTTCAGGAATGGGAGAATTACACTTACAAGTTTTTATTGATAGATTAAAAAGAGAATTTGGGGTTGAAGCTAAAATTGGTAAACCTCAAGTTGCTTACAAAGAAACTATAACAAAACCCGTTGATGTAGAAGGAAAATACATTCACCAGTCAGGTGGCAGAGGTCAATACGGTCATTGTTACCTTAAAATGAAACCAAAAGACAGAGGAGAAGGAAATGAATTTAATGATGAAGTTACTGGTGGTGCCATTCCTAATGAATTTATTCCTTCAGTTGAAAAAGGAGTTGAAGAAACGCTTCAAGAAGGAGTTTTAGCAGGTTACCCAGCTATAGATATTGAAACCACAGTTTATGATGGTTCTTCTCATGATGTTGACTCTTCTGAATCAGCCTTTAAAATGGCAGCTAGTAGAGCTGTTAAAAAAGGTTTTAAAAGAGGTAACCCTGTACTTTTAGAACCAATCATGAAAGTAGATGTTGTAGTGCCAGATAAATTTTTAGGAGATGTAGTTGGCGACTTAAATTCAAGAAGAGCTAGAATTAAAAAGACTGAATCCAGAGAAAAAGTAAAAGTCATTAAAGCTACTGTCCCTCTTAGTGAAATGTTTGGTTACACTACTGCTCTTAGATCTATGACTCAAGGAAGAGGAAACTCATCAATGGAATTTACTCATTACGATAAAGTGCCTAAAAATATCCAAAAAGAAATTATCGGTGAATAACTTACGTTTATAAGGGGATGTTTTAATTCGACGGATATATGTAGGTAAAAATTGCCTTTCGAGATTAAGAGAAGCGTTAGTTCTCTTACAATATAACTGCCAAAAACTTATTGGCCAAGTTCAAGCAGGCATTTAAAACTCCTGCTTACGGACTTGCAACTGCTTAACATTTAGTTGTTAAGCCATCAGACCCCTTGATCCCTGCTAAAGGGATTTCTGGTGTCATTAAAAGCAGGGCGAATTTATGGCCTGTCTAGCCATAAATTCTGATAAACAGACTAAGCAAGGCGAATAAGTTTTCTCGGTTTTTCTCGTCTTTGCTGACAACCTAAACCGAGATATAAAGGTAGAAGTTTTTATCTTCATTATCACGGACGCGGGAGAATTGCCCGCCATCTCCACCATAAAATAAAAAATACATAATCTTAAAAGTTTTGAAATTCTATAAAGTTAACGAAAAAATTAAAGCACCTAAAGTTCGCGTTATTAAAGACAATGGCGATCATATCGGAGTTATGGAAACTAAAAAAGCTCTTAAAAAAGCTAAAGAGCAAGATTTAGATTTAGTAGAAATATCTCCTAAAGCAGAACCGCCAGTTGCTAAAATAACTGACTTTGGTGAATTTAAATACAAAAAGAAAAAACAAGAAAAAAATCAAAAAAAACATAAAACTCCAAGCGTTAAAGGTATAAGACTTTCTTTTACTATTGGAGAACATGATATAGAAATTAGAGAAAAAAAAGCTAGAAATTTTTTAGATAACGGAGACAAGGTAAGAATCGAACTTATTTTAAGAGGACGAGAAAAAGCAAAAGGCCAAGAAGCCAAACAAGTAATTAAAGATTTTATAAAAAGACTTGATGACATTGCTAAAATTGAGTCCCCTCCTAAACGACAAGGTCACAAAATTACTTCATTAATAACACCTCAATAAATTATGTCTAATAAAACTAGAAAATCAATTAAAAAAAGATTCAAAGTTACTAAAAATAAAAAAGTTTTGCACCATACTTGTGGGCAAAACCATCTTAACTCAAAAGAATCAGGTAAAAAAACTCGTAATAAACGAAATGATAAACAACTTTCCAAAGGTTTTAGAAAAACAGTAAGACAAGCTATTAATTCATAAATTATGCCAAGAGTAAAAAGAGGAAAAAATCACAATAAAAAAAGAAAAAAAATATTAAAACAAGCCAAAGGTTACCGCTTAGGCAGAAGCAATCGCTTAAAAGCAGCCAAGGAAGCTAACCTAAAGGCTGGTGCTTACGCTTATAGAGATCGCAGAAACAAAAAAAGAAGAGCCCGCCGAATTTGGCAAATTAAAATAAATGCTGCTTGCAGACAAAATGGCACTAAATACTCTGAATTTATGGGTAAATTAAAAAAAGAAGATATTAAAGTTGATAGAAAGAATCTAGCTAATTTAGCTGAAAATTACCCAAAGATATTTACAAAAATAGTAAAAAGTGTTTAAAATTTGAGGAGGCAATTTTTTATTTTATTTAAAAATTTTTTTTATTTTGGTCCGGTAGATCAATTGGTTAGATCGCAGCCCTGTCACGGCTGAGGTTGCGGGTTCGAGCCCCGTCCGGACCGCCATTTATATTAAACACTTCTTCACCTATCCTGACTCGACCTGAATAATAAACACTTTAAGCTCGAACCAGAAAGGGGTCGGGAAAACATGAATTGTTTTCCCGTGGAGGAAATATTAAAACCGAGTGGTTTTAAAAACGTTGCGTAGCAGTGACGTTCGAGCCCCGTCCGGACCGCCATTTATATTAAACACTTCTTCACCTATCCTGACTCGACCTGAATAATAAACACTTTAAGCTCGAACCAGAAAGGGGTCGGGAAAACATGAATTGTTTTCCCGTGGAGGAAATATTAAAACCGAGTGGTTTTAAAAACGTTGCGTAGCAGTGACGTTCGAGCCCCGTCCGGACCGCCATTTTACCCTTACAGAACCAAACTGTAAGGCTTTTTTATTTGACTTTTTTTAATTTCCCTTTTAAAATAAGGTTAAAAGATAAACTTAATTTTAAAAATATGGCAAAACTAGAAACAATTCGACATTCTTTATCTCACATTTTAGCAGCCGCCATTGAAAAGCTTTATCCTAATACCAAATTTGGTATAGGACCTGCTATTGAAAATGGTTTTTATTATGATTTTGATTTAGAAACATCTATTTCTCCTGATGATTTTGATAAAATAGAAGAAAAAATGAAAGAATTAATTGATAAAGATATTAAATTTGAAAAAGAAGTAATATCTAAAGAAAAAGCTAAAAAAATATTTAAGGATCAACCTTATAAATTAGAGCTTTTAAAAGATATGGAAGGAGAAATAAGTATTTATAAATCAGGCGACTTTGTAGATTTATGCAAGGGTCCACATATTTCCTCGACTAAAGAACTTCCAAAAGATGCTTTTAAAATTAAAAGAGTTGCGGGAGCTTATTGGAAAGGGAATGAAAACAACAAAATGCTTACTAGAATTTATGCTATTGCCTTTAATAATAAAAAAGAGTTAGATAAATTCATTAAAAAAGAAGAACAAGCTAAAAAAAGAGACCATAGAAAATTAGGAGAAGAATTAGACCTTTTTATGATTGATGATGAGGTAGGAGCTGGTCTTCCTTTATGGAAACCAAAAGGAGCTCTTTTAAGAAAAACTATTGAAAATTATCTTTACAACCAATTATCCAAACAAGACTATGATTGGGTTGTCACTCCTCATATCGGGAAAATAGACCTTTGGAAAAAATCAGGTCATTGGGAAATGTATAGAGATGATATGTATTCCCCTATTGAAATTGAAGATAAAAAATATCTTATTAAACCAATGAATTGCCCTTTTCATGTTAAAATATATAATTCTGATATTAGATCTTACAGAGATCTTCCTATTAAATACGCAGAACTGGGTACAGTTTATAGATATGAAAGATCAGGTACCCTGCACGGTTTAACTAGAGTAAGAGGATTTACTCAAGATGATGCTCATATCTTTTGTACTCCAAAACAATTAAGAAAAGAAGCGGTTAAACTTTTAAAGCACGGTCTTTCTATTCTTTCTGACTTTGGTTTTGATGACTACAACATTTATCTTTCTACTCAACCAGAAAAATTTGCTGGTACCCAAAAAGGTTGGGATAAAGCCACCAATACCTTAAAAGAGGTTTTAAATGATCTTGATTTAGATTATGAAATAGATGAAGGAGGAGGAGTATTTTATGGCCCTAAAATTGATATTAAAGTTGAAGATAGCTTAGGAAGAAATTGGCAATGTACTACCATTCAAATTGATTTCAACTTGCCAGAAAGATTTAATATTACCTTTGTTAATGAAGAAGGTAAAAAAGAAAAACCATTTATGATTCATAGAGCTCTTCTTGGTTCAATGGAAAGATTTATTGGTGTTTTAATAGAACATTATGGAGGAGCATTTCCATTCTGGCTTGCTCCAATTCAAACTTGTATTATCCCGGTTGGTAAAGATTACGTTCAATACGCTAATGAAGTTGCCTCAAAGCTTAAAAACAAAAACATAAGGGTGAAAGTATGGGATAGTCACGAAACTCTTTCTAACCGCATTAGAAAGGCTGAGAAACAAAAAATACCATATATGATAGTAGTGGGCGGAAAAGAAGAAAAAGCTGATAAAATCAATGTCAGACATTATAAAGAAGGAGAGATTGGTAAAATGACTATTAAGGGATTTATTAAAAAGGCAAAGAAAAAATAAAGACTTACAATAAATAAAAAAAAGAGGTGAATTTATTTTCACCTCTTTTTTATTTTTTAAAAAAACACAATAATTAACTAAATTTATGAATAAGCAGTTTATCCTTCATTCTATCTCTACCCCATTTTTGAGCAATTTTAATAATATCTTCATGCCAGGCTCCTAAAGAAACTAAATAGTCAACTACATAAATGTAGTTATGCCGAACAGCTTCTTTTAGGGCATACTCATCTCCAGCGTGAATGTCAACACTTTCATCAAAGTTTTTTAAAAACTTTGCTATTTTAAGGTGCCCTCTTCCAGCTGCTACCTTAAAAACAAAATCATCTTCTACTCTTACGTCTGCTCCCCAAAAACAAAGAACCTTGACTGTATTTAAATAACCTTTAGCAGCTGCTCTTTTTAAAGCATCATTCCCATTAACCTTAGGATTAGCACCTGCTTCTAACATTAATTCAGTTAAAACAGCATCATCTTGTCCTAAAAGCCAACCTTCCCAATAATCATAATCCTCTTCATGAAGCCAGGTTACGAGCTTATCAATAGTAGTACTTTTGTCAAACTTTCTAGCAAAAGCTTCTATAAGATAATGAGTTGCATCTCTTTTCTTTAACCATTCTATTCTAAATTTCATTGTACACCTCCTTTTTTATTAATATTTTATTGTAACAATCTAGTTATAGTATAATAAAAATCACCCTTTTGTCAAGTTAATAAAATAAAACGGTGGTATTTGACCACCGTATACTTTTTAAAAATTAATTTAATAAGCCTAATTTATTAATACCCGAATTACGGCAAGTAGCTGGATCTAGTTCTTGGATCTTTTTAAAAGCTTGCTGGTATTTAAATCTACCTTGAACCAAAACCTTCAATTCCCTAATCTTTTTTCTTTTCCAAATATTCAAAATTAGCTTTAATACTAGAACTGATAGAAAATAAGAAGCAATTGTTAAAAATATTAATAAAAGATCCGACTTAGGCCATTTAAAATTTGAACATCCGACAAACACTAAAACAGGTGATAACATACTAAAATACCAAGGCGAAACAGTTAAAAATTCAATCCTATCAATAATATTATAAACTTTGACTGCCCTTTTTCTAAAGCTCACAGGCATTTTTTTAATCTTCTTATAAGAAATCAATTTTCTTGCTGTATTTGTTCCAAACATTTCTCCTCCTTTTTGATTTAATTGTAATCTTCACTACCCTTAAATGTAGCAAAAAATACTTGCCTTGTCAAGCAATACTAAAAGCGTCCCCAGCAGGATTTGAACCTGCGACCTCCAGCTCCGCAAGCTGGTGCTCTGTCCACTGAGCTATAGGGACTAAATCTTAAGCCAACGACTTAATTTATCAATAATATTTTCTCCTTTTTTAGTCGTGTCTTCATTAAGGTAAGAGCCTAGAACTTCACGTAACTCGTCAAAATCTTGAGACTCTAAAGGAATAGAAAGGTCGGGTAAAATAGAATTTCTTAAATCAAAATAAACTTTTTGAGGTTTTTCTTCAATAATACTAAAGGTCTTAATGTCAGACCATTCGTAAAAACTCTCCCCTACTGAAACCCCTTTTTCAAATATTTTAAATTCAACTTTTTGTGGAGTACTTCGAATTTGAAAAAGAACAATACCAGTAAAAAGAATTAGGAAAATCGCAAACAAGAAATTAGCTACTACAATAGAATAAACAACTGCTACAACGACTAAGCCTATTGCTGCAATATACCAATTACGACTTCTATCATATTCAATAAACTCAGGAAAACTCCACTTTAAAATCTCGTCTCCTTTATTAGTTTCCGTAATACCTTCTGCTTGTTCCTCTAAATTATCTTTAGCTTTTGCAATACTACCTTTTTCTTGTTTTTGTTCTTCTGGTTTTTCATTGCCTTTTTCTTCTTGGTTTAAAGAATCTTGTTTTTTGTTTTGTTTTTCTTCAGGCATAAAATTAATTATTTGTCTTGTACAACATTATTAATTTGTTTTTTATAAAAATCGGCCTTTTGCTTATTACCTATTTTATTATAAAGGGAAGAAAATAAATTGTATACATACAAAAGGTTATTATTTTTCTTTTTGTAAGCTTTATTTATGCTATCTTCCATCTTTTTAACTATTTCAATAGCCTGTTTATACTCTTTTTTGGCTTTATAAACCTCAACAAGACCGCCATAGCAAGCAAGACTTTCATTAACTACCTTTTTTTTATGAGGAAGATTCATGTGAGGGTGTTCTATATCAGGATAAAGACTTAATGCCTTTTTACACATTTTTTTTGCTTTTCCCCAGTCTTTTTTATAAATTTCTAATCGGCACCATTTATTATAAATCAAAGCTGTTTTAGGAGAAAACTTTGCTGCTTGTTGAAAATATTCTTCCGCCTTTTCAAAATGACTTTTTTCTTGAGTAATATTAGCCTTTCTACTAAATAACTGAGGAAGCCATATAATAGACTCAATTGTTTTGAGATTCTCTGGAATGGTTCTCAGTTGCGCTATACCATGACTTACTAAAGACAACTTTAATCTGTCATTACCTTGGACTCTTTGTGCAAATTGATAAAGACTTAAAGCAAATTCTTGTTTAAAAAACGGGTTATTAGGACTAAATTTTAAAGACTTAGTATGATAATCTATAGTTTGTTCTAATTTACTTTCTAGTTTTGCCTTTTTAGCCTTATAAAGATAATGGCTTGATAATAAAAGCTTACCATTTACTAAATAAATTATAAACAAAGTTAAAGATAAAAGTAAAATTGATAAACCTAATTTATAAAAATTAGTTTTAAATCTGGGCCTAAACTTTGAAAACTCCTTTTTATTAACTAAATATAAAATTATAGCTACAAAAGACCAAAAAATTACTAAAGCAGAAGTAATATGAAATGAAAATAGAATTGATACTAAATAACCCATCATTCCCCCTAAAAGCCAAAATATTATTTGGGCTTCTTTTTTATTATTATTTAAAAAATACTTTAAACCTGCAATAAAGACGTACCCTAAAAAGAAAGCATAAGACAAAAAACCAATTATTCCTAAACTAAAAATCATATCTATGACATCATTATGAAAATGGTCTAAATAGATATTAGGATTTTCATAAATAGCAAATTCCGGTTTGTAATATTTTGGAACATAAAACCTTTGAGTAGCTATACCATAACCTAAAATAGGTTGTTTTTTAATCAAATCAACTGCAGCGCCCCAATGCATTAATCTATATTTCCCAATTCTTTCTAAATCGGAAAAACTTTGTAGTCTAGATAAAAAGGAATTATTTAAAACAAAATCATTATTAGTATCTGCAATATTTAAATAAGCCACCAGACTAACTCCTAATATAAAAACAATTAAGATAACAAAACTTATCTTTTTATTTTTTTTCCAGCCATAAAAGAATAGTAAAAAAGCAACCATCCCTAAAAGACCAACTATAGCACCCCGAGACTTAGTTAAAATAAGAGAAATAAGAGTTAGTATTATAGCAAAACCAGATAATATTCTAAACCAGCCTCCTTTTCTCTTTATACCCCAAAAAGCTATTGGTAAACTTAAAAGAAGCCAAGAACCCAGAAAGTTTGGCTGACCAGTAGTAGAGAAAATTCTACCTATCTTGGTTACGTTATAGGACCATTTAAAAGGATCTAAACTCAAATATTGAAGTATTCCATAAATACATATTAAAACGCTACTAAAAATTACTGTTTTTAATATATGCTTTACCTTTTTGCTGTCTAAATTCAAAAATACAATGATTGAAAATAATAAAAAGTGAATCCAAGAAAGTGACCCCACCCAACGTTCCCAACTACCAAAAAAACTAAACCAACCCACATCAGAAAATAGAGTCGAAATGATCATAAACAAAATAAATACAATTGCTGGTATAAAATATTTTAATCTTTTTTTAAAATATTCAAACCCGGGAAAACCATTAAAAATCAACTTTATTAAATATAAAAATACTAATATTTCAGTTAAGGTCCTAAATAAAACAATTTTAGGGACCTCAAAAGAATTATACAAACTTCTAATAAATAAAAGAGGTACTAGAAAAATTGCCGTAAGCCAAACAAATTCCAGCAGAGAATCTATATTATTTTTTATTTTGTGTTTTTTAGCCATACATTAATATATTAATATTATAATAAAAAATAGCCTGTTTTACCAGACCAAGTATAAAAGCGGTGGGGGAGGGATTCGAACGTCGAGGTTTACACCTCTCCCCAGAAACCCACGGTTTCCGGCGCTCACAAGCTCGCTGCTTTCCAACACAGGAAAATAAAATTTTCCTGACACCTTTTTTGGTTCAAATCTAATACTCAACTAAGTATCTTTACCAGGTCGGACCTGGTAATAAACTTGAATGGAATGAGTTTATGGCGGTGGGGGAGGGATTCGAACCCTCGGTTCCCTATAAAGGAACGCCGGTTTTCAAGACCGGTACATTCGTCCGCTCTGCCACCCCACCTTAGCTAACCTCTAAAACTCTAATCTTTAAATACCCTTGTGGAAACTAAGTTCCCACATCTAGTTCCCACCTATTTTGTTAATTACTTATCAGGACAATATACTATTTCTAATTTTATTCGATCAGGATCCTCAAAATAAAGAGCATAATAACCTTTTTGATATTCTGGGTACTCTTTAGGTCCTCCGTACAAAATATTAACACCTTCTTCTTTTAAAAACTTATAAAATTTATTAACCTTTTCTCTACTTTCAACAGGAAAAGCAATATGATTAATACCTACCCTTTTACGATGAAAACTATTTTGTTTAAATCTTTTCTCAGCATCATGCAAAAAAAGTATAAAATTATCCTTTGTAAAGCCAACCATATCCTCTTCTTTTATGGTCTTGTTCCAGTCTAGTCTTTTTAAAATTTCTTCATAAAAAATAACAGATTCTTGCAAATCTTTAACATTAATTTCAATATGTTGTATGGGTAACATAAAAAAATAGATCAAATATTTATTAAATAATGGCGGAGGAGGCGGGATTTGAACGTCGAGGTGTTTACACCTCTCCCCAGAAACCCACAGTTTCCGGCACTCGCAAGCTCGCTGCTTTCCAACACAGGAAAATAAAATTTTCCTGACACCTTTTTTTGGTTCGAATCCTTTAGATTAATAACATGTTAACCTTAAGGGTTAACGAAAATTCTACAAAGTTATATTTGTAATGGCGGAGGAGGCGGGATTCGAACCCGCGCGCCGGTGTTATAACCGACCTAAATGCTTAGCAAGCATTCCCCTTATGACCACTTGGGTACTCCTCCTTTGCCATAACACTCTTTTGGAAAGATTCAAATAATCCTATAAAGGCGAGGCGAGGCGGTCTAACCGCCCGAGGGCGGTTCGACCGCCCTTTTTCGGAGCATTATTATACTTCTTTATTATACTTAATTTTGTGAAAAAGTCAAATTTTTAGTATAATAACTATGTATAAATTCATTTTTAATTATGGCAAATTTATCCACTAATATACAAAAATTAAATAGAGTTGGTAAAAGCAAAGCAAAAACCCTTAAAAAATTAAACATTAAAAAGGTAAAGGACCTTATTTACCATTTTCCAAATCGTCATAAAGATTTTAGTAAAATTTTTACTATCAAAGAATTAAAAGAACAAAAAAGGGGTACTATAAAAGCAAAGATTAAATTTGTAGAAAACCACCGCTCATATAAGACAAAAATGACAATTACAGAAGCTATAGTTTCAGATAATACAGATTCTATAAAAATAGTTTGGTTTAATCAATCTTTTATTAAAAAAGTGCTTAAAAAAGGAAAAGAATACTTTTTTTCGGGTGAGATAGAGTCAGATAGTCGCTATGGTTCACAAATGAAAAACCCGGTTTTTGAAAAAGCCGATAAAAGAGAACCAATTCATACTGGCCGCTTAGTTCCTGTTTACCCAGCTACTTCAGGTATATCTCAAAAACAAATCAGATTCTTAATTCATCAAGCTTTAATTAAAACTAAAAATATTAAAGATTGGCTTCCAGAAATTATAAAAGATAAATATAATTTAATGGATTTAAAACTAGCTTTAAATCAAATTCATTTTCCCCAAAGTAAAAATTGGCTTAAAAGAGCAAAACAAAGGCTAAAATTTAATGAATTATTTTTAATTCATGCAAGAAATAAAATCATTCAAGAAAAAAACAAACAAAAAAAAGCTCCTTCAATTGATTTTAAAGAAAAACAAACTAAAAAATTTGTAAAAAAGCTTTCTTTTGATTTAACTAATGCCCAGAAAAAAACTTCTTGGGAAATTATAAAAGATTTACAACTTGACCACCCCATGAACCGCTTATTAGAAGGAGATGTAGGATCTGGTAAAACAATTGTGGCTATGATGGGGATTTTAAACGTAGTTTTAAATGATTATCAAGTTGCTTATATGGCCCCAACAGAGATTTTAGCTAAACAACACTTTAGTACTTTAAAAAATAATTTAAATAAGTTTCTTGAAAAACACCCTATTGCTCTTTTAACAAATAATTATGCCCGCATCTTTAAAAACCATAAAAACAAAGAAATTAAAAAAGATAATTTAATTAAAAAAATCAAAAAAGGTGAAATTTCTATTATTATTGGTACTCATGCTTTAATTCAAGAAAAAATTAAATTTAAAAAACTAGCTTTAACAATTGTTGACGAACAACATAGATTTGGTGTTAAACAAAGAGCAAAACTAACTAAAAAATCTGGTTTAAATTCATCACCTCACTTTTTATCAATGAGTGCTACCCCAATCCCGAGATCAGTTGCTCTAACTTTATACGGTGACCTTGATTTATCTATAATTGATGAACTACCCCCTGAGAGAAAGCCAGTTGAAACAAAAATTGTTAAACCAAAACAAAGACAAGAAATCTATAATTTTATAAAATTAGAAATTAAAAAAGGGAGACAAATTTTTGTAGTCTGTCCCCTTATTGACCCTTCAGACAAACTAGGAGTTAAGTCAGTTACTAAAGAATATGAAAAGCTTAATAAAGATATTTTTCCAGAATTTAATATTGGCCTACTTCACGGTAAATTAAAAAATGAAAAAAAACAAAAAACAATTGAAAATTTTGAAAAGGGTAAAATAGATATTTTAGTTTCCACCACTGTAGTAGAGGTTGGAATTGATATCCCTAATGCTTCTATTATGGTTATAGAAGGAGCAGAAAGGTTTGGTCTAGCCCAACTTCATCAATTAAGAGGGAGAATTGGAAGGGATAATCACAAATCATACTGTTTTCTTTTTACCAACAAAGCCAATAATCAAAAAACTTTAGATCGTCTTAATGCTCTTTTAACTTCTAAAAATGGATTTGAATTAGCTAAAAAAGATTTAAAAATTAGAGGACCAGGAGAAGTGTTTGGTCAAAAGCAAGCTGGCTTTACAAATAGTTTAAAAGTTGCCAGACTTTCAGATGTAAAACTTATAGAAAAAACCAAACAAGCAGTTGATTATTTATTTCAAATAGATCCAAAAATAAAAAACTATCCTGAATTAGAAAAAAGGATAGAAAAAGTTAATTTAAACCCTCACTTAGAATAAGGTACCAATAGGGGCGGTCTAACCGCCATAGGGCGGTTAGACCGCCTTGTTATTTTAAATATTTTAAAGCCTGTTTTAAATTCTTAGCTTTATTGACTTTTATTTTAAAATCACGTGTTTGATCAAAAGGAGGGCAAACTATTTCCTTGAAGCCAATCCTCTCTGCTTCAAGGATTCTTTTTTCAGGATTAGAAACAGATCTTAATTCCCCTGCTAAACCAATCTCACCAAAAATAACAGTTTTAGGATCAATCGGCTTATTTTTAAAAGCAGATATAATAGAAACAGCTACTGGTAAATCAGCTGCTGGTTCATCTACTTTTAAACCTCCTACTATATTAACATGAATATCTTTTTTGCCTAAAGGCAATCCAAATTTTTTTGTTAAAACACCTAAAAGCATAGACAATCTTCTTTTAGTAAAACCGCTGACACGCCTTTTAGGATGCTTAAAAGAAGTAGAAGTAACTAAAGCTTGAACTTCCAAAAATAACGACCTTCTTCCTTTTAAAATGGAACCTACTACAGAACCACTAGTATCTTTTTCTTGTTCTCTTAAAAACACTTGAGACGGGTTTTTAACTTGATTTAAACCATTATCTTTCATTTGAAAAACTCCTAATTCATTAGTAGAACCAAATCTGTTTTTAAAACTTTTTAAAAAGCGAAACTGATGATTCCTATCTCCCTCTAAAAACAATACTACATCAACTAAGTGTTCCAAAGATTTAGGGCCTGCTAAATCTCCTGATTTTGTAACATGGCCTATCAAAAATATAGCTGTATCATTATTAATTTCTTTAATTTTCGCAATTGACTTTTTAATAGTCTTTATTGTGCCTACTCCTTCTTCAACTTTTAAAGTTTGAATAGAATCTATCACCGCTACATCTGGATTATATTCTTTAATTGCTGAAACAATTGTATCTACATCAGTATCTGACAAAAATTTAACTGAAGGAATATCCTTATTTACTCTTTTTATACGTTTAGTTACCTGTTCAACTGATTCTTCTCCACTTATATACAAAGTAGAGTCAACGTTACCTACTAATTGACTAAGAAGAGTTGACTTGCCTATACCAGGATTACCACTAAAAAGAATTAAAGAGCCAGCCACAAAGCCGCCTCCTAATACTCTATCAAATTCCTCAATTCCAGTAGTAGTTTTAGTACTTTTTAAACTACTATTTTTATTTATATCAATAGTTTTTATAACTTTCTTTTTGCTTTTGCTTTTACCCTTAGGGTTGGTAGTTGTAGCTTTTTCTATTGTCCCCCATTTGCCACATTCAGGGCACTTACCCTGCCATTTTGGAAATTGGGAATCACAATTTTTACAAACATATATTGCCATAAGAAACTTAATAAAAATCTATTCGGAAAACAAAATTTCCGAATATTTATTATATATTAATCGTATTATTAAAAAATTATTTATTTTAATTGAATATATCTTAACCTATTAGTTCCTTCATCTACAAAATAAAGAGTACTATCATCTTCTGAAACATAAACCTCCTTAACATCTCTTCTTCCCATTGCCCCTTCGGCTAAAAAGGTTGTATTACCAGTTTTAACATCAATCTCATAAAAATCATCTCTAGTATTTTCCCCTAATTCACTTACTAAGCCTGAGCCATCTGGCAATTCTTTTGGAACAGCACAATAAAGTTTGTTGCCAGTATTATTAAAAGCACACTTTTTAGCCCATGTATTTAAACCAGTATCAATTTTATTAGTACCAACCATATCTGGCTTTGCACTTACAACATAAAGCCTTGGCTTATATTGAGACTGAGCTGAATATACATTATAAGCAATCTTTTTTCCTTCTGGAGACCATTTTGGTTCAAAGCCTCTGCCATCTATAATAAAAGATTTAAAATTTTCTTGATTTTTGCCAATTAAAAGCATTTCTTGTTCCCAAACCCCTCTCGCCTCACCAGTAGAAGAAAAAGCAATAACCTGATTATTAGGAGACCATGAAACAGTTACTTCATCAGCATTGTCTCCCATATGAGCAACAGGATCAGCCTGGGTTCCGTCTGGTTTAGCAACAGCTAGCCAAGTATTTTCAGGGTATTCGCCCATTGATTTAAAGGCTATTCTTCCTCCAGCAGGCCCCCATGAAAATTCTTCCCAATTTTTAGGTAGAGTATATTGTTTTTCAGCATCAAAGTCATACATTACTTGAAAGCCATCTGGATATTGTAAAATAGCTCTGTCTTTAGTTGGGGCCCAATTTATAGATTCAACATTATTAAATTTTTGGTCAGAAAGTTTTGTTTTATTTCCTATTTTATCCACCCTGTAAAAATAACCTGTATTAGGATCATAATACAAACTATTTTCTCCATCCGGAGCAAGAGTAACTCCCATTGTTCTTTCTTCAGTTACGGGGCTAACCCAAGTCCTTCCCCCTTTAGCTACTTCATCGATTTGAGGAATCACCCTTTCTCTTTCTTTTTCCTCTTCTGCTTTTCTATCTTCCTTAACATTATCCCATTTATCAGTTGCTAAATCTTGTTCTCTTCTTTGTTCTATAGTCATCCTTTCCCACTCAACTCTAGTTACAGGCAGTTTAGCTCTTTCTTCTTCCTTTCCCTCTACCTCTTCTTCTTTTTCTGAAGGCGGAGTTGGAGGAGTAGGGGCGGGTTTAAAAAACAAGAAATACAAAAGCAAAGCTAGTCCTGCTATTACTAGTACAAAAAGGATTATTATTAATATTTTTTTTGTTTTTTCTGACATATAATTATCTTAATTATTTACTCTGCTTTTTTACAGGCTAGTCCATCCCAATAACATCCAAATCTCCACACATATCAGAAACCCCACACAAACAGCCTTATCATCTATTTCACTACAGTTATCGTAAAAATATTTATCGCAGCACTGACTATGGACCACTCCTTAAAATATTTCTTAAATTATAAAACAATTAACTAATATCAAAAGTTTTACGTTGTGAAAGGATCAAATATTTTTTCTTTACACTTTTTAAGGTTATCTGGTCCTTCTGTTGACTGTTGCCAATTATCTCCACAATTTTTTTGGCACACATCTTCTTCTGAATCAGAAAGAGCAGACCCTAAAGACGTATAAGTATATGTATATGTATCTTCACTATTATTATAACAACAAATAAGTGAAGACTTGTGCTCTAAAATCTCGCTATTATTTAAAAAACAATAATCTTCTTTTTGCATCTTTACACACTTCTGTCCGTCCCAATTACAACCTTGGGCTTTATCACAAAATTTTTTGTTTTTAGGCGGCTCGAGATCAGTATAAACCTCGCATCCTTCAGGAGTTTCTTCTCCCGATACATTTGTTAAACGCAAATTTCTAAAAGCAACTAATTCAGGATTTATAAAATTAAGCAAAGTATAAGAGCCAAGAGCTAAAATAAGTCCTATTATAGCAGAAGTGATTCTTTCTTTAGCCTTACTAACCCTTTGCGAACTTCCTCCAGCTGTCATCCACATAAAGCCACCTACCATAATCATAACAACCGCTAAAACTATTATAACTCTTATCCCCCAATTATAAATTGCTATTAAATAATTAGCAAAAGTATTACCCGTAACTTCAACTTTTTCACCAGGAGTGAATTGGTTAGAATCAGGTATATTAACCTGAGGAGAAAATTCCTGAGCAAATACTAAAACGGGTAAACTAACAAATATGCAAACTAATATGATTAAAATTATTTTTGATTTCATAAAATTCATTATTTAAAAAGTCCTTTAAAATCTTCCCACACTGCTCCTCCCATTTTTGCAAAAAATTCAAAAGGATGAGCATAAGCTTCTATTGTAATACTAAGTAAAGTAAAAACTATCAATCCAATAGTTAAAAGCAAAAAATCTAAACAACCAACAATTATAATTTCCGGAGTAGTTAATTTAGGAACCTTAGAAACATTTAACCAATTACCTAAAATTAACTGACCATTCATTAAGAAAAAAGTTATTATAATACCCACCACACTACCAGCACTTGCTGCGTTTATAGCACGATAAGTTTTTCTTAAACGCTTAATAGTGGCCTTAGTATCTTTTGCTTTTTCTTTAATATTGTCAGCCATAAAAAGGCTTATTAATTTATTTTATTTTAATATCATTTACCCTCCATTCATTAGCAAGCTTTTTAAAGGTAATAGTTGCTTTTTTATAAACAATTTCACTTTCTTCTTGTTTTTCAATTTCTTGACGAATTTCTGTTTCACAAACTATTTCTTCTTTTTTAATATTTGTTACTTTTAC
This sequence comes from uncultured Gammaproteobacteria bacterium, assembly GCA_964528795.1. Taxonomy (GTDB): domain Bacteria; phylum Patescibacteriota; class Patescibacteriia; order UBA2591; family UBA6264; genus DATFJC01. The sequence goes on along the minus strand of CAZGUY010000001.1, from coordinate 58,218 downwards.
TGAAGCAGTAATAGTTTTAATACTTTTTAAACCTTCTTTTACATTTTGAGCCTGCTGTTCTAACTGATTAAACAAAAATGGCGTTACCAAACCTTTAAGTTCATTAAAATTTTCTTCCTTATTATAAGAAGCATAAGTACCATATTTTTCAATAAAAGTTCTAGCTTTTACTTTTAAAGCTTGCTTTAATTCAACATTTTCTTGCTCTTGTTTTTCATTTTCTTGCTCTTGGTTTGTAGCCACTTCTTGGTTAGTCTTTTTATCTGTATTAGTTTGATTTTGAGCTTGATTATTTACTGATTGAGAGATGTTTTGATTATTATTTTTAACTTCAGAAGTTTTAAAAACATCCCATTTTAAAACACTATTTAAAACTAAAAATACAAATATTAAAATAATGATTATAGCAAGAGAATAAGTTATTTTTTTATTCATAAATTCTTTGATTAATTATTATCTTTTTGTTCTTGTTTTTTCTTTTTAGCAAATTCCTCTTTTGATTTCTCAATTTTTAATATTTCTTCTGGGTCTGAGGTAATAATTTGGTCCTCAGAATAAGAAGCTACTACCTTAATAGCTGCATGTTTAGTACCAGCAAAAAATATACCTTCCCCAACTCCACTTTCAAGTAAAAGATATTTTTCACTTTCAGTCAACATAAATGTATCTACAATAGTTTCAATAGCAGCTGGAGATTGCTTTAAAAGAAGTTTTAAAGATGAATTTGTCACCATTGCCTCTCCGTATTGAGACCCTAAAAGATCATTAACGTTTTGAGTAATAGTAGTCACTCCTAAATAATATTTTCTAGCTCTTTTTACAAGAGCAAACAAAAACTTAGCACTATCTTCGTGTTGCATTAACCACCAAGCCTCATCTATAAAAAGGAGTCGTTTTTTCATTTTTGATCGAACAACATTCCAAATATAATTAATAATTGTATAAACTGCCAATGGTCTAAGCTCATCTTCTAAATCTCTAACTGAGAAAGTAACTAATTGATTGTCCATTTCAACATTAGTAGGATGATTTAAAAATCCTTCAAAAGTACCTTCAGTATATTTTTTTAAACGTTCTGCCAATTCTGCTCCTCCCTCCATTCCTTCTAAAACTTCTTGTAAGTCACTAAGAACTGGCACTTCAGCGCCTTTAAGGTCAGCCCCTGGTACAATATCTTTTTTAGCATATGTTTCTAAAAGAGCCCTATCAAGCAAAGAGTCTTCTTTTGAAGTAAAACTTCTTTTGCCAGAACTACCCACTGTTCCTATCATAAGTCTTAAAAGCCCTTTAACAGATATAACGGCTGATCTAATTATATCGCCACTTTTCATACCCTTTACACTCTGTGGAAGATCAAAGGGGTTTAATTTAGCCTTTGAAGAAAGAGATATATTAACATAAGTACCACCTACTGCATCTGATAAATATTTATATTCTTTTTCAGGATCTATTACTATAATATCAGTCCCCATCATTAGACTTCTTAAAATTTCTAATTTAGTAAAATAACTTTTACCTGCTCCACTTGTAGCAAAAACAGTAAAGTTTGCATTAGGCATTGAAAAGCGATCAAATAAAATCAAACTATTATTATGGCGGTTGACTCCATATAAAATCCCATCATTAGAGGTCAAGTCAGCTGACATAAAAGGGAAGCTAGCAGCGCAAGCAGAAGAATTCATATTAACTGATACCCCTACTTCATCATAAGCTAAAGGCAAGGTTGCTGCAAAACCCTGTTCAGCCTGATAAAAGGCTCGCCTTGTATAAACTAATTTTGAAGAAAACATATTTTCTAACTTTTCAGTATAATCATCTAGTTTGTCTTTGTTATCAGCGTAAAGAGTGACATACAAAGAAAATTGAAAAAAGTGTTCTGTTCCGGTTGTTAAACTTTGTCTTAAATCTTCAATATCATGAAGAGCAGTCTCTTTTACAGGATCTCTTGGTAAACCTTTTTCTCTATCTGCTGATAACTCTGCTTGAAGTGTTCCTACTCTTTTTTTAAGTTGTTTTAAAATAACTTCTGACTTTACCGGATAAAAATACATTGAAACATCTATATTGGTTTCGCTAAAATTAATAATAGGGGTAAACCAACCTACGTTAACATATCGTGGAAAAGTAGTAACAAAAATAGTTCGCACATATTGTTCTCCTAATTCAAGATAAGAAGGTGAAACCCTCATAGCAGAAGGTGCTATTAAATCTTTTATTGTAACTAATCCTTTTCTATAGCTTTCTGCACTTTCAAGAATTTCTCTTTCCTGACTTTCTACATCTTTTCTTCTCCTTTTTTTGGGTTGCTTACCCTCTTCTTTTATTTGTTTTTCTATTTCATCTAAATTAAAGGCCATACTTTTTATTTTTTAACTTTTAATTTTTTTAAATTTTCTAATCTTTGTACCTGAGATTCTTCTGGATTATAACTATTATAAAATAATTCAATTAAACTCTGAGTATCTAAAGGAACAGCTTTTAATCCAACTCCGGAAATTAAAGACGTAATTTTATCTACCCTTTTAAATAATTTTTCTCTATATTTTTCAAACTTTTTACTTTTCAACTTAATTGTTTTAGTAGCACTAAAGATATTAAACAATTTACTAAAAAAACCTTCCCCTTTATCTCCCATCGGATTATAAGGGACAACAATATAAAACCTTTTATGCATAATGCCGCCAAGTTCTACTAGTTCTTGAACATAATTTATATAATCTTTTGTTTGTTGTCTTAATAATTCATTGGTCTGCTCTCTTCTTTTTTCTTCTAGCCTAGTTAAATAAGGTTTAATATTAAAGGGTCTTGATTGAATAAGTATTTGAATAGGAAAATCAACGCTATTTAAAAATTGGATATAGCCATTAATGGTAGCTTTTTGTTCATCTTGAGATTTTAAAGCAAAATTTAAAGATGAAACCAAAAGGACGGCTCTTAAAGCGCCGTTTTTTAAAACCACACAATCATTTTTAACTTCTGAAATATTCAAATGTTTTTGAGCAGAAGGTAAATTCTTTCTTTTTTTAGACATATTTATTGAAATTTAACTTTGATTATTTTGATTCCTATTCTCTCCTTCATATTTCCCCCCAGTGTTAACCACTAAAGCAATTTGAGATAAATGGGAGCTAGAAAGGGGCTTTCTAGCAGGAGCTGCCTTAGTTTTTTCTTTTTTTTCTTGTTCAGCTCTTTTTTCCTCTTCTTCTAAAGAAACTTCTTCTTTTTTCCAAATCCTTAAACTTGGATTTTTAACAGTTACAAAAACATTTAAGAAAAATTCGTGTAAAGGACGTCCTTTTACTTTTACAAAAGCAAAAGAAACTCCAATGACCAAAAACAAGAAACCTTCTATTAAAAACAAAGTGAAGTCAGCTAGTTTATAAGAAGCAAATATTAAAAGACCGGTAACAATTAAAATAATGAATTGCCTTGGAGTAATAGGTCCGATAATCTTTGGTTTTACATCAATAAATTGAGGTACAATAAAACGCATAAATATTTTTTAAAATCTTAAATCCTCATTCAATTCTAGTATAGTATTAAATTCCTTTTCTGTTAATGTTGGCAGGTTCTTTTCTTGTTTTTCTTTAATAACTTCAGAAATAGGTTCTTCTTTATTAATAGATTCTTCTCCAATTTTTAAATAAAGCTTGTATATTTGAGAATTTTTCCAAGCTTTAATAGCTTGAGCCTTTTTTGATACAGATTCTTCGCCTAATAAATTAATCTTATCTTTAATGTTTTGAGCCGCTTTTTTGGGAGAACCCCATCTTCGAAAATCTTCTAATGTTAAAATTCTGATTTCTCCTATAGGTCCATGAGCTCTTTGGGTAGGTTTACTGTCAAATTTTTTTTCGCGTTCAGGAATTTTAAAATCTTTTTGGCTTTTTTCTTGCTTTTTCTGATATTTTCTTCTTACTTTAGGTTTTATTTTTTGAGCCTTTTCCTTTTTGGTTTGTTTTGCTTTTTTATTTTTTTCTTCTTTTTTAAGCTTTTCTTTTTTAAACTTTTCTTTTTTAATATCTTCTTTTTCTTGAGATATATCATCAAAAATGTCTTGGGCCTGCTTTTTAAAATCAGATTCTTTTTGAGGACTTCCCTGAAATTCTTTATCTTTTAAAAGTTTATCATAATCATTAAGTTTATTTTTATCAATTGCTTTACTTTTTGGTTTTTTAATTTCCTTTTTTTCACTCTCTCGCTCAGTTTCTGATTTATCTTTTGATTTTTGGTCTTTTTTTTGAGATTGTTTTTTAGGCTTTTCTTCAACTTCTTTTTTAATATTTTGTTCTTTTTCTTGGCTTTCAGGTGTTTTACCTTTTTCAATAACATTCAAAACCTTGTTAATCTTTTTTTCTTTCAATCCAAGACCACCTATATCCTTTTCCCTTTTTAAGAGAATTTTTGTTTCAACTTTACTTTGAACTTCTTTTAAATATAGAGTGATAATGTCTTCAAATCTTTGCCTAAATTTTTCTGACTCAAACTCTAAATTTAACTCTTCTATAATATGATCTATCTTTTGTTCTAACTTGACTTCACTTTTGGGCTTATATTTCTCTTCACTATCTTTATCTAACTTTCCTCCAAGGTTTTTATAAAGTTCCCTAACATCTTTTTTAAAATATTCTTGTAAAGGAAAAAGTCGGTTTTTAACAATAATTAATCCAAGCTCTTTTGTTTTTTTGTCCCCTAATTCTATTTGCTTTAATTTTTTTAATAATCTATCACTATCAAGGGGTAAATCTTTTAAAATAATATTGCGCAAAATTTTAAATAATATACTTTTTTGCTTATTAGATAAATCAAATTTTTCAACAATTTTTTTATTTATTTTAATAGTATTATCAGAAGTAACTTCATCTTTTACCCAATCTGGTAAATCATTAAAATTTTTTATGTTTTGTTTTTTGGATTGTTTATTAGATTTTTCCATATTTTTATTCTTTTTTTACAAATCTATACCCCCCATGAACCATCAGAGACATCTGAAGATTTTTTACTAGATTTACCATTCATGTCAGTATCAAACCATTCACTATCCTTTTCAGCATCAGAAAGATTACCTTTTGCTTTTCTTATTTTATAAATTTCTTTAGCTAAAGCAAAATTGTTATTTTTTGCTATTTCTATAACTTGCTTACCACTTAATTTGTTTCCTAGGGTCTCTATGGTCTTTGTGTCAACATTTTTAAGTTTATTTTTAGCAATATCTTCAATTTTAATATCATTATTATCAATCATAGTTCCCAACTGATTTTGAACCTGGTCTGTAGCACCCTCAAAAGCTTGAGAAATATTGTTTTTAATTTTAGCATATATTTTACGAGCTTTGTTAGCAAAATCGCTTGTATCTCCTTTGGCGTTAAGTTCTGATAACAAGTCTTCCTCTAGCGTATTTAAAAATGCTTTCTTATTTTTCCCTTCTAAATTATCAATATCTTTTCTTTTAATTGCCTTATTTTCAAGTAAGGTTTTTACAGTTTCTTTATTTTTAGCAGCTTTTTCTGAAAGATTATTCATTATTATACCTTTATTATCAGATATAAACTCATCAACCCCCACTTTCTTTTTCATCTCAGCTTTTTTAGCTTTTTGGTTATCTTTAAGAGCATTTTTTCTTTCTTCTTCTGTTTCGTATTTATCACTCTCTTTTATTTCTTGTTCTTGTTGTTTATATTTTTCTTCAATTATATCTGACTGGTTTTTAATGCTTTCTAAAACAAAATCTAATCTACCTGTTGTTCTTACAAAGGTTTGCTTATCTTCTTCTGATTCTAATTTAGAGGAATCCATTCCCTCAATTTTGTCATTGCCATCAATTAAGCTATTTAAATATTGTCTACCCTTCTTAGTGTTTCTCATCTTATTGCCCCAAGATTCAAAATCTTCATTATCTTTTGAATCATATACCTTGGAAAGTAAATTCTCTTCTCCAGCAAGCTCTTGCATTTTATCAAAGTTTGTCTGATCCATTTCCATAATCTGATCACTATTAGCTTTAATAAATTTATCTTTCTCCTTTTTACTTTCCATTTCAGAGGTATCAACACTTTTAAGCATTTTATTATATCTTTTTTTACCTTTTGTGCTTCTATTTAATTTAGATATAGTATTTTTATAATCGTCTCCATCTAACATTTCTGATAAATTAGTTAACAATTGTCCTTCAGAAGCTTCTTCCATTTTATTAAAGTTATCGTCGCTAAGCTCTTTAAAAAATTTGGCTGGATCTAAATCACCTGATTTTATATCATCCATTACATCCTTAAAGTCGTCCATACCTCTTTTAAAACCATTATAAAAACCTTTTGCTAAAATATCTGGATCAATTTGTTTTTTAGCATGTTTATTAAATTTTTTACTAAGCTCTGGAAGACCTGATAATGATTTACTTGTCTTTTTTAGCAGATTTGGATTATCAATTTTACCTCGTTTAGCAAGCATTAGTGCGGCCGCTTGAGATTCTGTTTTTGAACCTCTATCAAGAAGGAGCTCTATCTCATCATCTGTTTTGCCTTGTTTTTCCCATCTATCCATTGTCTCTTGAATATTTTTAGTTTGAGCAGCAGAAATAGCTTGTCTATCTGAAAATCCAGTGCTTTTATAAGTTTCTGACAAATTAAACATAGCCTCATCTACAATACTTGAGCCTTCTACATTTTTTAAAGCCTTTTTGCGCTCTTCTTTAGTATCATATTTATCACTTTTCCTAATTTCTTCTCTTTTTTTCATCCTTTCATTACGCTTTTTCCCTTTTTTGTCAAAATACCCACCTATATTAGCTTTAAGCTGTTGAATGTTTTTAACAGGTTCTGCTCCCACCTCTACTGCTTTTCCAACCTTTTCCATTCTACCACCCTTCTTCTGCATTTTTCTTCCTACACTTTTAAGACCACCTTGAACCAGTTTGCCTGGTGTTTTGACAGCTGCTTTTCCAGCTCCTTTAGCAACACCTTTAGCTGCTCTTCCAACTCTTTTGGCACCTTCCTTAGCTCCTTTAAGGGGACCTTTTTCTCCTTTAGCATAAGCTTCTAACTTACCTTTTGCTTTAGTAGCTAATCCAGCACCAGCAACACCTAATGTTTCTGCTACCATTAAAGAACCAACCAACATTCCAATTCCAAGCATAAAATTTAAAATATATTGAGGTGAAGCTGCTTCTGAAATTTTTTGATCTGTAGAAGTACTTTGATTAGCCCCAGCTTGCTTTTCTTCAAATTCAACCCCTTTAGCTATATCTCCTTGTTGAACTACAGCAAATGAAAGCCATAAACAAAATGCTAAAACTGGTCCAACTACAATTTCTTTACCAAACTGTGACCACCATCTTCTACCATACCTTTCAGTGCTCGGTAAAACAGTAGATACAAAGGCTAAAGGAGATAAGACCACCAAAAACCAAAGCCAAACTATCCTAAATATTAAAATCATTACTATCACTCCTAAAACTACTACCGAAACAACTGCCATTATAAGAGCTAAAAGAGTAGCTCCCATTATCTCGGCACCTCCGACATCCTGACCAGCTCCTGACTTTAAAGACAACAAGCCCCTAAGACCCATCATTTCAATTAAATTACCACCAGCCACATCTTTAAAAGCACCAACAAACGTAAGCATTAAAACTTGCGATATATCAATAAAAATACCACAAATTAATTTTGAAAAATTAACTAAAACAGCTGCTATTAATAAACTAAGTAATATTCGTTTATAATGATATTTCTGAATTCCTAAAACAGTAGAAAAAGCAATAATTAATAAAGCTATAACAAAAAACATATTAAATACATCCCGAATAATAATCCAACCCTTTGAAACAGCAGCTGAAGCTATAAATTGATTATATTGAGCAACAGCAACAAAAACTTTAACCAAAAGAGTAATCAACCAACCCACTAAAAAATTAACTACATTTAAAACAGCACTTGATATTATTTGAGCAACTGCTTGTCCAATGTCAGCAAGACCAAGCTGGGGTATCACAAAAGCTATAGCTATTAAAGCTATCATTAGCCATATTTTGCGTTTACCTTTTAAAATATTCATATTTTTATAAAAACACTATATTATATTATTCAACCTATTCTTCTTCCTGAGGTACAACAACTTTTATTACACCATCAAATTCTTGATTATTTCTATTATAAAAACCCCAATTATCTTTAATTTTTACCTTTGGCTTAAAACAACAAGCATTTTCACAACCATACTTTTCCCAACCTACTGAACCAGACCCTTCACAAAAGTAGGTTCTTTCAAATCTTAAGAAATCCTCTTTGCATGAACTTGGAATATTTCCAAAGTTAAGGCCAGGATCAAGATCGTTTTTAGCTTCATCCATATTATTACAATCTTCTTTTGATTCACAACAAGATGGTTTATAATTTTTTGAAATTACATTGTATGATTGAACAAAAGAATTATCATTAATTTGATCTCCTCCCCAATCAATTTCAATATTTCTCATTGGCATAGCATTTTTATCTACCCAAGCATAGAATTCCATTTTAGCTGAATAAGCTTTTTCTGATTCAAGTTCACCTTTTACCTTACCATTAATACTAAAAGGTTTATTAGATTGATTTTTATCTTCTATATGGGGTAAATCATAATCACCATATTCTTTTCTAATAGTTGGTAAACTAGACAAAAAATTCCATTTATAATTACTGCATTGGTCTGAATAATTGTTTTTACTCCCTTTTTCCCAACAAGTATTTATTTTAGGTATAATATTTTTAAGTTCATCTTTGCCAGAACTTCCTGTGTCTCCCCAAACTGTTCCTTTATCTTGATCTTTATAACAAGTATTATCAGAAGACAATACTAGTTCTGTATTAGATGGGTTCCAATCGGATGAGTAATGAAGAGCTCCCCAAGGTTGACATTTTGTATTATAATCTTTGTCATCAAAAGCACTTTGAGAATAATCTTTGATATTATTAATTCTATTAGTAAATACAGTTGCTAACCCTTGTTCGTCGGTTGGCACTTTAACAACTTTCTCACACTGACCAAAATTAATAGTAGCATCATTAATCTTAAATGTGAGACCACTACTACTTAAATCCTTAATTATTGATGCATTTTTACCTGCATCAAGGGAAACTGTAAAACCATCTAAAAGTCCATTTTTAAAGTCTGCTTTTATTCTAACCCTATCTCTAATGTATGTTTGAGCATTCTCTAGAGCAACCTTGAAGTCTTGATCATTTTGATTATTAACCTCTGACTCTATTTCTTGTGTTATTTCCTCAACCCAAGAACATTCACCCTCAATACTCCAAGAATTTTCATCACTTAAAACAAACCTGTCCTGATCACCGCTCACAAGAGTATTTTCATCCATTTGAACATGTGCACCATGTCCTGGCTGACAAACGCTTTTAAGGTTAGAACAAGAACCAACATTATAACTATTATTAAATTTATAATCTACTGTAATATTTTCAATATCATCTCTTTCCCATTTATATTTAGAGTCAAGTTTGTAAACTGCTTTTGTTTCATTACCGTCAAGGTAGTCTTTAAAACATTCGTTACTATTAGATCTTACATCAAATTGGTCTTGACAACTACCATTATCACAACTTTCTAAACTTGTTTTTCCTTCTAATTTTTCAATACCAACATTATATTCACTACAATACCATAATCTATTTTTAGATGGTTTATAAGAAGCGCTTATAGATTGAGTATTAGTTTCAGGATCAGACAAAGATTGACCAGGCCACCAACTAATGCAAGTATTAATATCTTCGGGTTTTGAAGGATCGGTTTCTAAACAAAAGCCTCTTTGTCCAACTGCACTTGATTTATCTGTTAAAGATTGACACATTCCTCCTTCTCCACAAGGACTTACAAAGTCACTAAATTTCATCTCAGCTGTGCTTGGAGGATCACATTCTTCTCCTATTTCATGTCCTTGCCCCACTCTGGAACAAACCCCATTTGGTATTTCTGAATTTGGATTATAATATTTTGCTATCTGACCAAATTTTGCCTTAGTATAGGCACATTGGCAATCTTGATAATATCCGTCACCTCCTTTTTGGGAACAAACATTAACATCAGGATAAAATTCTTTTACTCCTTTTTTATAAGGAGAGTCTTTTTCTGGATAAATCTGACAACTAAGTTGAGGTTTTCTATTTTGCTCTTCAACTCCGATAGTTTTTTCATCATGAGTTAAATATTCTGTATTTTTGCTTTGATTAACATAAGGACTCAAAGTTTCAACTGGATAAGCATTAAATATCGAAAACCCAGAATAGTCCATACCATTCCATGAAACATCTCTATATTTATATCTACTTTCATTTAAAGGCGCCCCAGAAGATTCAACTATATTACCACATTGACTATCATCTCCTTTACCTATTAATTCATCACATCTTCCAATATAATCACATTCCTCTACATAAGAATTACTACTTTTATCCCAAACTAAATGAGAACTAATACAACTAAGCCATTCTCCACAAATCCTATCCCTAATTACTTTAATAATGTCATTCATATTATTCTTTCTCTTTTCTACCCTTAAAGGAGCGCAGTACTTACAATAATCACTATTTTTATTTTCTTCTTCACTACAATCTCTTATATTTTCACAATTAACCGGAGAAACAGGTCGCCCTAATTCCTCATATTTATTATAAGTAGCAAAACTATTATATCTATTAATAACTTCTCTATTTAAATTTGTTTTATTAGGATTTTTAAAAAGAATACAACCATCTGCCCGAGACACTGTTCCATTACAAGAAGACCTACTAAGTCTTTGATTATCTATGTAATAATAAGAACGGGTTTTTATTTCTTCATTACTTTGATTTTCATATTCTGTTTGAAATTGAGTACAATTATCTTGGTTACGAGGACAAACCCCGACAAACCCTTTATAATCTACCCCATTAACACTTTCATTAGCTGATAAAATACCATAAGCAATATCATTAGATTTATAGCCTGTCCCATCATCCTTAATATAACATGGTTCATTGGTTCCTTTTTTAAACCAACCAACTGCACCTTGACCATAAACTAAAACATCTTCCTTATATTCACACACTTTTCCAGTTTGAGTTGGATCTTTAAAGTAATAGCCTTCTCCATAGGCCTGACAACCAAGCTCTTGGTCTTGGCAAATTATTGAATTAGTCTCATATTGATCAGGATTATTTTCTAAATATACATCATTCCAACCAGAAACACTACCATCTGCATTCAAATCTGGCTTTCCTAATCTTTGACAACCCTTATCAGCTGCTTGACATCTTGAATCTTTATTATCTACAAGATAAACCTGCTCATCCGCTTCTACTCTAACAAAAGTATCTTCACTTGTATTAAATTTTTTAGAATAAGGACTTTTATAATTTTTGGTATCTATAAAAGCACTACAACCAACCTCCGAAGATTCACATAAATGATTAAATGAGTTTAAATAATATCTATCACCATTACTATCTGTATAGGCACTACAACCAATTGTGTCTAAACCACAACTGTCAGGAGTTCGCCATGAATTTTCAATTAAATTAATTGAAGTGCTTGATTTAAGAGAAACATTATCAATATAAAATACAGTAGATTGAGCTTCAATTCTAAGCTTTTCATTAGAAGAAATATCACCATCAAACACAAATGGACCAAGCTCAATTTGTTGCCATTCTCCAGGACTAAGATCAGTCACATTTTTTTCTTGTAACGATGAGAAACCTGCTGTTAAACTACTTACTCCTTTTACCCAAAAGTTTAATTCATAACTCTCTTGTAATTCTACTAAATCAGAAACATCATAAAAAACCATCCTTCTGTCAGTACCAAGACCAGCTGAAGCAATCTCTAAAGAATGGCCTGGGAAACTAAAAGCTTCATTTGAGATAGAAATAATAGAATCTTCACCTGCCTCCCAAGGAGAAGTAGTTCCATCTTCAAAATCTTTAAACATTATTCTTTGAGCCTTAGAAGCATCTACTCCTTTATATTCTTTACAACCTACTTCACTTTCTAAGCATTTATTGCTTTTCTCGGGTAAACCCATAAACTCTTCTCCATTTTTGTCTCTTCTATATCTTACACAATCTTTGGAACAAGAAACCGTATTCTCGTAAAGTCTAAAGTATTTATTACCATTTGAATCATAAAATTGTTTACAATGAGGATTGGACATTAGATCTAATTCTGATTCACATTCACCCCATTTATCTTTAGCATTTTCATAAGAACTATTTCTTGCCGGACCACCAGTTTCGGACTTTTGTAATTGATACCTTTTTAACTGATAACCAGCCGTATCAGAACCAACCCAAGTATAAAAATTGCTACAATCAGCAGAATTCTCAGGCAAAATTAAACATTTTCTTAAATAAGAATAATATTCTGTTGATTCGCCTCCTTTTTCTATAGCCCCCAAATTAGTAAAGCCTTCGCAGCCAGGAGCATTACACTTTTCACCAGTGGAAGGAATAAAGTTTTTCCAAGTACTTTCTAAATCAAAACTAGTTGGCATCTCTAAAAAACTGTTATAACCAACACACTGACTTGGACAACTATCATTTTCATTAATAACAGCTGGTATTTCTACATCAGTATTTTCTTCAGTATAAATTTTACAGCCTATATCTTCTGCTTGACACTTATTTGCTTCTTGTAAATAAAATTTTGAATTTGGGTCAGCATAAGACTCAAAGTTTTTTTGTTCTAAACCTTGAAAAAGACTAACTTGGTCTACAAATATATTACCACTCCCCTCTGAGCCAGTCCCTAAAGATACTCTAACTCGACGAGCATTTTGAGGAGTATTAAAACTAAATTGAAAAGAACGATACCTATCTGTTAAGTTGTTTTTGGTAATTATATGGCAAGAATTATCACCACAACCTATAGACCAACTATCAAAATCCGGCGTATCAATTTGGCTGTTTGATTGAGGTATTAAAATATCCCCATTTTCATTATAAAATTTTAAATTGACTGCTAATTCTTTATTATTATTCGTTTTTGATTGAAAGTTTAAAGTATAATTAGCACCCCCAACAGTAAAGGTTTCTTGACTTGCATAATTCCAATCACCTCTCTCGGTCATAGCATATTCTCCTCGATATGAACTTTCACTTACCTCTTTTCCTGATTCTAAATCAATCCCCCAACCTGTTATTCGTTTAGATTCTACAATTTCAAAACCACCATTATAAATTAAATTACCCTTTGACATATCAATATATTCATTACAATTTAGGGCAGTCGAACTACACTCCTTTACATTGCTTGTTAAAAATAGAGTATTAGTCGGACTATCTACTGTTTCACCACTATCATAGTCTAAAGATTTGCCAGGAGCACTACATTTCCATGTGCCCTGTTTTCCACTCCAATCATTACAATACCATGTACAACCTGCATTAGAAGAATCACAACCATCAAAGTCAAGAGTTTTTGTTAAATATGAAAATGTTTGGCCATCACTTTTTCTTGTATAAGTGTCACAACTGCTAAATTGACTTGGACAAGATTGTCCACTAAAGTTCCAAGTATTTTTTTCTCTAGTACAATAACTATAAGCTAAACACTCTCCATTGTCATTTTCACGAATACAATCTTTTATATCAGTACAAGATTTTTGACGCTGATTAGTTTCAGGTAATGGAACGGCTGAATAAGCCATAGCTCCACATTTATAACTTGGAGCCTTTAAAAGCCAATTTGGATTTACTAAATGATAAAATTGAGAACTTTTTTCAAATTTATAATCTTCAGGAATTTTTTCTCCTTGGGTCATTTTAACACTATCCAAATAAGCTCCGCCTGATTCCCCGTTCCCAAAAGAAAGAATTATTTCACAATAATCTGCTTCACTATTAGTAGTAAAAGTTCCATAAAGTCTTTGCCATGTAACAGGATTAGAACCATCAAGCCTTGTTTTACCTATTATACATCCACCATTTTCACATTGAAAATTAGTACCTGTTCCATCATCTTTATTACAAAGAACTCTTAAACCAAACCCATCACCACTTGCATACATTAATCTTGCTTGAGCTGATACACTATAAGTAGTATCTGGTTGAATATAAATTTTATTACTTCTTATTCCATGCCATTCCCCCTCTTCAGCAGAATTAGTTTGAATAAAATATGAAAAACTACCACTATTTGATTCCCTAGAGAAATGATAGGTATCTGGTTCAATTCCTCCATTAAATTCCCAACCATCAGGAACCTCTTCATCACCATATTGCTCAAGATCGCCATTAGATAAAAGAGAGCCTTGATCAAACCCTTTAACAATTTCTTTTAAAGTAGCTGGTTCGGCTTCACCATTAAAAATTTTATAAGCAGCAACTTCTAAACCTAATGGAAAAATACGAACTCGTCTTAATTTTTTAATTACAGGATAACTAAGTTGACTAGTATAATCATTAGGTTGACCAACTATAGAATCGGGATTTAAAAGTCCTTTTTCCATAGCCTCTTTTATAGTATATCTATCTTCAATAGCTCTAAGCAAGCCATTACCTATAATACAATTAAATGTTTTAGTATAATCTTTTTCTCCTGGACAAACCGTAAATTCATCATAAATCGTAAATTCATTGCCTCTTTTTAAATTAGGAGTAGCTAAATCTGAGAAAAAAGCTTTTGATTCTTCCTTTGAAACAGTAACAGAACCTGTTCCACTACTAGTACCACCTGTTTCTCCACCTGTTTCTCCACCTGTTTCTCC
>CAZGUY010000001.1:41902-43381 GCA_964528795.1 uncultured Gammaproteobacteria bacterium | reverse complement strand
TGTACCAGTTTGGCCACCAGTGTTTTCAGGCATATTTTCACTTAGATAATCAGATCCTCTATCAACCTCAGGTGAAGGATTTGGATTAAGACCCTTTTTAGCTTGTTCTAAAAGTTTGCTAGCTAAAGTGCTGGCAAAAATCTGAGCAGCATCTGCTGCAGCTACACCGGTATATTGCTTTACAGAAGCACTTCCTTCCTTGACTGCTTTTCTGGCAGTTTCATCTACCCAAGTTGAAGGTGTTTTAACAATATTAGAAATTTTAGTAGTTACATCATTCATTCTACCCTGAACTTGCCCTTTCCAAAATTTTGAATTATTCACCTTATCTGTTACTTTGTCCGCAAGATCAGAAGAGAGTTTAACTTTAGCTCCTACGGCTGAACCTTCAGGAGTATTCATTCTTCCTAAATCCTCTAAAGGATCAAGGTCGGGTAGATTAGCCATTTCTTCACTTGGCGCAGATTTTTCTATCATATCTGATAAAGTATTCCCCCAATCTACTAACTGCTTAACATATTTATTTGCTCTTTTTGCATAAATAACAGCAGCTTTATAATTACTTTCATTATTATCACAACTTACATTTGGGTCTGAACCTGCAGGAGGTGACCATTTAGCTAATTGAGAACAAACTGGGTCATTACAAAAGCTTGAAATATCTTTATTAATACATTTATAAGTGGGTCTACTGCTAAATTGCACCTTATTCTCGCTTGTCTCGGTCACAGAAATAAGATCAGTTATAGAATTAATATTATATAAATCTGATTTTGCAATACCTAAAGCATTTTGAGAGGCTTGAATAGAAGAATAACTATCTTCTTGAATCTTTTTAATTATTTTTTCTAAATCTTCTTGAACACCAGCAAGACCATCTTTAACATCTAACATCTCTTTAACACCTGGATTTACCCAAGAAGTTGCAATATCGCCTCCACCCTGACAATAATTTCTTCCTTTTAAAAATCCCCTGGAATCATAAACACAAGGTGCATCTCCCTTATTAAAAACAGATTGTAAAATAATAGCATCTGCTTTATTTAAAGTAGTATCTCCAGCTAAAAGGTTGCCAATATTACTCTTGTATTTTCCAACTGGGCCTTCTCTAATATCAAAAGAAAATTTAACAAGCTTTTGATCTCTCATTTCTTTAGCTCTTTCCTTTATTTTACTAAAAGGACAACTTGACTTTCTCTTAAATTGCATTTCTCTATATTCAGGATCAAAAGAAGCTAAAATATTAAACTTAATTGTAGGGCTCCCAACCTCACAAAGACTTTTACCAGTAAAAGACTTTGCGGTCTGGTCAATAAATTCACCTAAAGCTTCATCCCCTACTTTAGTAAGATAATCTCCTGGATTAGTTAAAAAGGTAGGTTTTTGGCCCTTACCACCTGTTGCAAGCCACTCGGCTGATTCTTTCGCCATTTTTCCTAAATACATATTTAGAAAATTTTTCCAAGCAACAGCCCCAGC
>CAZGUY010000001.1:39146-41802 GCA_964528795.1 uncultured Gammaproteobacteria bacterium | reverse complement strand
AATATTAATTAAAAACTCTCCTGCCCCTCCAAAGGCAGGTTATTAACGTTTTGTAAATCCTCTAATGAATCAAGATTCATATTAAACTCTTGTTTAGTTTCATTATACAACGATTTTAAGGTTTTGTCATCAAAATTGTCCACAACTTCTTTACTTAAACCACCCTGGTTTATTAAAAGTTGCCTTATTTCATCAGCAGAAACTTGTTTTTCTGATTCTTGAATATTTTTATTATCTTCGTTAGAAAAGGTCTTTTCTAAAACTTGGCCCTTTTCTCCTTCGGCTTTTTTGTTGTAGGAGGTTGAGGTTTGATTTAAAGGATCACTGCCAGCCTCTACTTCTTTTTTATCTAAAAAACCATCCCCGTCCGTATCAGCTAAATATTGAGAAGTACCATAATCTAATCTTTCTTCAAAATCATATAACCCGTCTCCGTCTGTATCTTTTTTAACTACTTCCTGGTTTTGACTATTTTGAGAAGAACTGACTTTTGTTTTTGATTGAGGAAATACTCCATAAATAGTAGCTCTAAAATTAAAATATATAATAACCAAAACTAAAACTGTTACCACAACCATGAAACTCAAAAGTTTTTTCTTATCTTTTTTCATAAAAACAGATTAAGAATTTTTAAAAAATTTCTTGGTTAAATTAACCCAATCTTTAAGTTCTAATCTTTCTGCTCGAATACGGGAATCTAAATTAATTTTATTAAAAATATCTTTTCCTTTTTCTTTTTTTATTATACCACTTATTGATAAATTGTTAAGTAAATATTTTCTAGGATGACGAAAGCCAGCTTTAACCACTTTAAAGAATTTTTTTCTTGAAATAGAAAATCTTTTTTTGGGGGTAATTTTTAAAATAGCGCTATCAACTTTTGGTCGAGGCCAAAAATTATTTTTACTTAAATAAGAAACAATTTCTGGTTTACCAAAAAATTTTACTGATATAGAAAGTAAAGAGTTATTAGGGGGATCGGCTATAATCCTTTTTCCTACTTGTTTTTGAACTACTAAGACAATTGAATCAGCTTGATTCTTATAAGTTAAAAGTTTTCTTATTAAAAGGCCAGTAATATTAAAAGGTATATTTGCAATGACTTTATAATCTTTTAAACCCAAACTATCTAAATTCAAATCTCTTATATCTTCATTTTCAATTTTTATTTGTTTTTTATTTTCAAATCTTTTTTTTAAAATATTATATAAAAAATCATCTATTTCTACAGCAATAACCTTATTTGCCTTTAATAAAAACTTAGTTAAATTCCCCGTCCCAGATCCAATTTCTAAAACAGTATCTTTTTCATTTAAATCAGCTGCTTTAACAATTTTTTTTATAGCTTTTTTTCTCACTAAAAAATTTTGCCCCCTTTGTCTAAGGGGATATTTTTGGTCTTTAAAATATCTTTTTGTTTTCGACATTAAGGACATAAATTATAAATTTAAAACCCAATAGTCTTATTTAGCTCTTTAAAAAGGGAAAAGATTAACTGTGAATAACTAATATTGCAAAAATCTCTTAATTTGTTATATTTATAATCACTTATGAATAATAATAACATTGAAAAACTTTTCAGGCAAACCAGAAACCAAGCCAAAAAGCTTGGTAAAATTTGCCATCGGACCATAGATAATATTGTATCTTATCTAAGTGGTTTTAATATATCAAAATACACCTCAATAATAGTAAAATCAGTTAAAAATATCCACATTTCACTCCCCAAAGTGAAAAATTCTTTTTATATAGCCTTAATTTTAGCCCTTGTTTTAACAGGGGTTTCTTTGAAATCACAAGACCAAAATAAGGCTAAACAAAGCGCTAGTTTAACTAAATTAACTATTGAATCTGGCCTACCAAAAGTATCTAATTTAAAACAGACTCAAAAAGAGTCTGATTTTAATATAGCTTCTCGTAAAGAAGAATCTAATCCTGAAGTTCATCACTTTGTAGGAGCAGCTCTTGTTCCTCCTAAAACAAACTTCACTGCTTCTGCCCCTAAAACAAGAACAAAAATAGAAACTTATACTGTAAAGCCAGGCGATACAGTTTCTACTATAGCAAATAAATTTGGCCTTTATTGGTCAACAATACTTTGGGAGAATGATTTAAATGCTTGGTCAGTTATTAAACCTGGTCAAGAACTTAAAATTTTACCAACTGATGGGGTCACTCATAAAGTTGAAAAAGGAGAAAATTTATCTTATATTGCAGAAAAATATGATTCTTCTATAAGTCAAATTTCTCAATTTAATAATGTAGGGGATGAAATATCCCCAGGACAAAATTTGATTGTTCCTAATGGTACTCCTCCTCCTAAGCCAAAACCTAAACCTAAACCAGAACCAGAGCCACAATATGTGGAAACTAAAAATACTCATAATTACAGTAATTACTGGGATTGGTGGAAAACTACAAATTGTCATAAATTTATTGCAAGACAATGTACATCATGGGCTGCTTACAAATGGGCTAGCGAAGAAAAACAATGTGTGCCCTCTTGGGGTAATGCTGAAAGTTGGTATTACAATGCTAAACAAGCAGGCTATCAAGTTGGTTATAAACCTAAACCTGGCGCTATAATGTACTTAACTTGTACTAGTTGGCTTTGCCAAGCTTATGGTCATGTTGCTTATGTAGAAAATTATAATTC
>CAZGUY010000001.1:33916-39046 GCA_964528795.1 uncultured Gammaproteobacteria bacterium | reverse complement strand
TTATTTTCATCAATACCTTTTGGATTCTTAGGAAACCAACCCAACTTTTCTTCTTTTATATCAATATCTTGCTTTTCAATTTCTTCTTTTACGTTATTAAATGATTTTGGCTCAGTATATATTTTTAATTTATCTCCTTTGTCTTTAATGTCTTTAACTCCAGCATCAATAATGTTTAATTCAAATTCTTCCCTATCTATACCTTGACTTTCTAACTCATCATTTAAAACTTCAAAGTAGCCTCTTTTTTCGAACTTCCATAAAACAGAATTTTTTTCTCCTAAATTACCACCATGTTTTGAAAATACTTTTCTTAGATTAGCAACAGTTCTATTTTTATTATCAGTAGTTGCTTTTATAATAATACCAATTCCACCTGGACCAAATCCTTCATAAGTAACCTGCATACTCTTTTTACCGCCTAATTTACCCTGACCTCTTTTAATAGCTCTTTTTATAGTGTCTTTTGGCATATTATTGTTTTTTGCTTTTTCAATTGCAAATTCTAAATCGGAATTTTTATTAGGATCAGGCCCACCTTGCCTTACAGCATTAGCTATTTTAGAAGAAAGCTTACCAAAAAGCTTACTTCTTTTTTTGTCTTTTTTATTTTTAGTATGTTTAATATTGTGCCATTTAGAATGTCCAGACATATATTAATTAAATTAATTTATCTATCTTACTTATTTTTTATTATAATAAAAAAACCAGACATTGTCCATAAAGACAGAAAATGTTAAAATATTGGTGTAAATAAATTAACAAAAACTTATGCCATCACTTAAAAACAATCAAAAAATAAAACAAGTAGATAAATCAAATCTTAGAAAAACTCTTAAAAATTTTCCTGACCAAATAACAAAAGCCAAAGATATTTTTGCCGATTTTGAATTACCTGATAATTTTAAAAATATTGAGAATATTTTAGTTTGCGGAATGGGTGGTTCAGCAATTTCTGGAGATATAGCTTATGATATTGTAAAAGATAGCCTTTTACTTCCAATGTTTGTTAATAAAGATTACTTTTTACCCCATTGGGTTAGTAAAAATACTTTAGTAATTGTAGTAAGTCATTCTGGTAATACTAACGAAACAATTCAAATGGCCAAACAAGCTAATAAAAAGAAAGCTAAAACTGTTTTTATTTCTAGCAATGGCAAACTAGAGAAAATATCCCAAAATAAGAATATTCCCTATTTAGAATTTCCTTTTAAAAAACCTTCCCGAACAAATATTGGATATTCTTTAACTTTTATCTGCTTAATATTAAAAAAATTAAAATTAGTCTCTAATTTATCAATTACCGCTTCTGTTCCAAAATTAAAAGAAATTAATAAAATGTTTTATCCTGACAAATCAACTGACATAAACGTAGCTAAGCATTTAGCTTACTTTATTTTTGATCATTTACCTATTATTGTATCCACTCCTGAGTTAAAAGGAGTAGCTAACCGCTTTAAAACTCAAATATCAGAAAATAGTAAAACATTTTCATATACAGAAAGTCTACCTGAAATGATTCATAATTCAATTGAAGCTAAGCACCCTTGGCGTTTAAAAGATGAAATAGTATTTTTAGTATTTGAAAATATAAAAAAACATAAAAACACTGAAAAAACTATTCAAGAATTCTTTAACCTTTTAAAGGATAACAAAATGAGATGGCAAAAAATACCTGATTTTGCTAAAGATAAAGTTACTCAAATTTTAGGATTAGTTAGTCTTGTAGATTGGACTAGCTTTTACCTTGCTATATTAGAAGAAAATGATCCAACCCCGATTGAAAAAATAACAAAAGCCAAAAAGAAAATATATGAATCTTAAAAAAATAAATTTTAAAAAAGCTCCTTTTCTCGGGCTTTTAGTTTTTGCTATATGTTTCATTGTTTTTTTATGTATTGTTTCCCCTGCTAATATTGTCGGGGCTGATAGTTTTTATCATGCTAAAATAGCTCAACTCATAGAAAAACAAGGCTTAATTAAAGATTTTCCTTGGACCCAATTTACAACTTATAGCAAACTTTTTGTTGACCATCATTTTGGATACCATGGAATTTTAAGTCTTTTTTTAAAAATACCAAGTCCAAAAAATTTAGGACCAATTTCAACTGAATTGGAACCTATTTTAAAAACAAAAATAGCAACTGCTTTTTTAGCAGCTTTATTTTTTTTAATGTTCTTTTTATTTTTAAAAAAGTCCAAAACAAAAATACCATTATTTTGGACATTTAGTCTTTTAACGATATCTTCTTTTATAAGTAGACTTTCATTGATTAGGGCTCCAGCTATTTCTTTAATATTTTTAATTGCAGGTATTTATACTATTTTAAAAAAGAAATATTTTCTCTTACTAATTGTTTCCTTTTTATATGTTTGGTTTTACGGAGCTTGGCCTTTAATTCTTATCGCTGTCTTAATTTATATTTTATCTTACGCAATAAAAAATAAATCATTTAAAAAATTATTTTGTTTAAAAAATTTAAAACTATTTTTATTTTCTGGAATTGGAATTGTATTGGGGTTAATTATAAATCCTTATTTTCCTAAAACATTTCCATTTTATTATTTTCAAACTATTCAAATAGCTATTTTAGGCACTTCTAATGTAGCTATTGGTGGAGAATGGTATCCACCTGATTTTTTTGATTTACTAGTAAATGTTTTACCTGTTCTATTAACTTGGCTCATTTCAATTTCTTGGTTTATTATAAAAAATAAAAAACAAAAAGTTAGAGAATGGTTTTTAATGCTTTTATCTATATTTTTCTTTTTTTACACCTTAAAAAGTCAACGCAATATAGATTATTTTATCCCTTTAGCTGTTATTTTCTCGGCTGTAATGTTTTCTCAAATTATTCAACTGACAAATTGGAAAAAAATTAAATCTGATATTTACAACTTCTTTGACTCCAGCCAAAAAGAAACTTATAGTATTTCAAGTATTATTTTAATCTTTGTAACGATCTTTTTTATGGGTTTTTATATAAGTTCTGGCATTTTAAGACCTTATAAATCATACCAAAAATCAGAAAATATATCTCACCTCCAAAGCCCTTTAAATTGGTTAAAAAACAATTCAAAACCAGGTGAAATAGTATATCATCAAAGTTGGGACATGTTTCCAAGGCTCTTTTATTTTAACCATAAAAACTATTACATTAACGGCTTAGACCAAAACTTCTTTTATGTAAGCAATGAAGAAAAATACAAAGTTTGGGAAAAAATCCATGATAAAAAAGTTAACCCTAAAGAATTAAATAATACATTAAAAAATAACTTTAATGCTTCTTATATTATCTCTGATAAAAAGCAAGATAAAGATTTTGACAAATTATACAAAAAAGCTGGTCTTAAACAAATCTACACCAGCCCTAATGCAAATATTTACAAAATAGAATAAAATTTAATTTTAAGAAAATAAAAACCTCTTTTGCAAAAAACAAAAGAGGTTTTTTATGTATAATTTTACAAATAAACTATTACGTATCTTCTTGCGGTGTTTCTTGAGAGCCCCCACTAACTGAACTCATTCTATTAATCACAAAGCTGCTTATTGCATAAGACAATACTACTATTAAAAGCCCTATAATAGCATTCTTAAAGATTGATTTAGCTTTCTTAACCTGATCACTGTCTCCACCTGCAGTCATCCATAAAAAGCCAGCATATATGAAAAGAATTAAAAGTATTACTCCTACTAATCCTAATACGACATTAATAAGATTTGCTATTATTGTCATTAAGTCAGTTTCAGAGCCTTCTCCTTTTAAACCTGACTGCTCTGCTACATCATTTAACTCTTGCATTTGAGCGTTAGCAATCACGGGGGTTAAAAAAACACCCAATAAAACAATAGTTATAAGAGTGACTTTTACACCCTTTCTCAAAGTCATCATATCAAAACAAAATTATTTTTATTGACTTACCGTGATTAATCTCCCAATTATAAAGCTTGTGGCAGCGTAAGCTAATACAACAATAGCAATACCGATAACAGCATTTTTCATAAGAGATTTGGCTTTTTTGATCTGATCCTCGTCTCCACCTGCTGTCATCCAAAGAAAACCACCAGCTATGAAAATTACCAAAGCAATAAGACCAATAAGACCAATAATAACCTTTATAATGTTACCGATAGTTTCGGGTAATTGTTGACCTGTGTTGTAGCCAACATTACCACTAACGTTGTTTAAGGTTTGATTTCCTAAATTAAGTTGAGCAGAAGCAACTACAGGCATTAAAAGTAACCCTAAGACTGCTACTGAACTTATAATTTTTGTTACTTTTTTCATAAGTTTAAATTTAAAATTTTAACTCCTCTATTAAGAGGTAACGACCTTGAGTTGCTTTTTTCTTTAAAAAAAGAAAATTGCATGTGAGACTACAAAATTAATTATAATACTATAAAAGGTAGTTGTCAAAAACTTTATCCACAACTAACTATTGAATAAGCGAACCTAGAACAAAATCTAAAATTGCATAACTAAAAAATACAATTCCTAAACCTAAAACAGCCCAAATAATAGTCTTTTTCCCTTTTTCTATCTTATCTTTACTTCCACCTGATGTCATCCACATTATTCCTCCATATATAAACATTACTAAAGCTAGTACTCCTACTAATCCTAAAAGAGTTTGAATTATATCCGCTGCTACCCCTGATATATTTTTACCTCCTAAAGGTTGAGGTAAGTTTGTTCGAGCAGTTTGAGTTCCTTGAGCAAATACTAAAAAAGGAGTAATTATAAGAGAAAAAATAACTAAAGTATAAATCGTTTTTTTAAATTTCATAAAATATCAAAATTATTTTTTATTACTCTTGACTTTGTTGATCTTCAGTTTGTTCAGCTGGGTTTAAATCTTGTAAATAACTTTCTTCAACCCCAAAAACTTCTGTCACAAATCTTACAATTAAATTAGCTGCTATTATTACAGCAAGGCCGATTAAAGCATTCTTTAAAATATTTTTACCTGTTTTTATTCTTTCTTTACTCCCACCTGACGTGATCCAAACTACACCCCCAACCACAAATAGAACTAGAGCTACTACTCCTAAATATTTAAAAATTAGATTGGCAAGATTTACTCCAATACCAATAAAATTATCTAATGTACAATCACCACAACAAG
>CAZGUY010000001.1:16878-33816 GCA_964528795.1 uncultured Gammaproteobacteria bacterium | reverse complement strand
GCAAGATTTACTCCAATACCAATAAAATTATCTAATGTACAATCACCACAACAAGCACATATTGGATCAGATATAATATTACCAACTTTACAAATAACGTGATTAGATCCCTGACACATACAATCCCAAGTTTGACCTTCTTTATAATTACAACCACTTATCCTACCATTACCTAAATCTCTTTCTATCTCATAACTCTTTGCTTTTGTTATTATAGGAAAGAATATAAGAAAAAAGAGACTAATAATTATTGTAAATAAAAATACTTTTTTCATATTAATAAGTCAAATTTATTTTATCTACCCCATAACTAATTGCTTCTCTAACGGATTTCTGGCCTGTAATAACAGAATTAATCATACTATTAAAAGTTTCTTTTACTAAATCATAATTTAATCCTTTATACCAACTTTGAGCTGTTAAAACTTGATTTGCAAAAGGAGCTAAATCAAAGTCTTCTAATTGATCTTCTATAAGCTGTCTGTGAGCAGTGGGTCTTTTTGCTTTATCTAAATAGGATTTAACATTGTCTTGTTGACTAGCGTACAAAAGAAAAGCCCAAGCCTCTCTTTGGTGAGAGCTTGTTTTAGAAACTACCTCAATTGGAAATTTAGCATAATTAATATTTTTTAAAGAATCGCTAATTTGAGGCACTTGTGCAATATCAAAATTAAGTTTAGGTGCTTGCTGTTTAATTTTTTTTAAATAATCAGAATAACCAAATAAAAAACCTAATCTGCCACTAATAAAAGTATCAAAAGCATTAGGCATGTTTTGATTCCAACTATATCTTGCTTGAGCTGGATTTGAAAAACTTGTATAAAAATCCATAGCCTCTTGGCCAGGATAATAACTTCTATCACTAGGTAGGGATCTATCAAAATTAGCTTGGCCGGATTCATTAACCATTGAAGCTCCATTTTGCATCATAAGTAAAGACAAAATATCAGTTGAATATTCTATATTTGTTGCTGAACCTAAAGCAGTACCACTTTGAATAAAATTACCATTTCTATCTTGAAGAGTTAATAATTTTACATCATTAACAAATTCACGCCAGGTACTAGGAACAGTTGGGATACCGTTACTATCTAAAATATCTCTATTATAATACATTACTATAGTATCTAAAGATAAAGGCAAGCCATATAATTTTTCTTGATCTTCTAAAATATTTTCAAATACAGTTCCGACATATCTTTTTTGTAAATTTCTTAAACTGGGAACTTTTACTGGTTCTTTAACTATTTTTTTAGTCTTTTTGATATCTCCCACTTTTATTTTTTTAGGAAGACTAAATTGAGAATTTAAAGGTAAATGTACAATTTTTCCTTTATATTTACCAAGCCAAGTATTAGGAATGGAAAATATATCAGGTCCTTTATCTTCAGCCCAAGCTTCTAAAAGTTTTTGAGAATACTCTTCTTTTTTAATTTGTTTGTAAGTAATTGAGATATTAGGATATAAATCCTGAAAACCATTAATTATAGAAGAAAAATCGCCCCTTTCATCTTCCGTTCTCCAATAAACTAAATTTACTGGATCTAAATCTTCTTCAGACATACCCCCTTTACAACCTAAACCAGAAGTAACTAAAAATACACCCACTAAAACAATAAGGAATAATTTAATATTAAAGATTTTCTTATACATATTTTTTATTTATCAACAACTAATTTTATAAATCTTTTTTTACCGACTCGAATTACTTCCCCTCCTTTTGGTTTAAACTGAAAATGCTTATCTTTTATTTTTTCTTGATCAATCCTTACAGCTCCTTGATTAATTAAGCGACGAGCTTGATTTTTGCTGTCTGTCAGGTTTGCTTTTTTAATAATATCAACTAATTTTTGTTTCTTATCTTTTATTTTAAACTCTGAAATATTTTTTGGCAACTTGTTATCCCTAAAAACTCTATTAAATTCTTTTTCTGCTTTTTGGGCTTTTTCTTTTCCGTGATAAATTTTAACTATCTGAAACGCAAGTTCTGCTTTAATATCACGGGGGTTTTCGCCTTTATTTAACCTTTTTTCTATTTTTTCCACCTTACTTTCTGAAAGATGAGTACAAAGTTTAAAATAAGGTAATATTAAATCATCACTAATAGACATAACTTTACCATACTGTTCTTTTGGTTTTTCATTTAAATAAATTACATTACCTTTTGATTTACTCATTTTCTTATCATCTGTCCCAGTAAGCATTTGAACGGTTAATACGTCTTGAGGTTCTTGATTATAAAATTTTTGAATTCTTCTTCCTGCTAAGATGTTAAAAAGTTGATCATTGCCTGCTACCTCAACATCTGCCTCTACTTCCACACTATCATAACCTTGATATAAAGGATAATGAAGTTCTCTTATTGAAATCTCTTGATCATTATCCCATCTTTTTTTAAAATTACGTCTTGCTATCATTTGTTGAACACTAAAGAGTTCAGCTAAATTATCAAATTCTCTTAAGCTCATATCTTTAAACCATTCATTGTTTTTATGCCATTCTACTTTAGAAGCATCTAATATTTTACCAATTTGATCTTTATAATTAGCTAAATTTTCTTCAACTTGCTCTTTTGATAAAAAGGGTCTTTTATTTAATTTATCAGACGGATCACCAATTTGAGCTGTGAAACTACCTAAAATTAAAACAATTTTATGGCCTAAATCTTGAAATTCTTTTAATTTCCATAAAACAATAGCATGACCAATATGAAGATTAGGGCTTGTTGGATCAATCCCATGTTTAATTCTCAATTTCTTACCTGACAATAATCTCTTTTTTAAATGGTTTTTGTTAATAATTTCTTGAGTGTTTGTATTTAATAATTGATTTATTTTTTCTTTTTGAGACATATTTAAAATATTTGATTAATTTATATTTTTATTATAAGCTAAATTCCTAACTAGTTCAATAAAAATAATTAACAGATTTAATTTAAACTTGAAATATTAAAAATATTAGGGTATAATCACAGTATGTCAAAGAAAAATTGGACAAGAAAAAAAATAAAAAATAAAAAAGGCCTTTTAAAAAAGATAGGGCTTAGTGTTTTATTTATCATTCTTTTACTAGTAGCTGTTTTTAGTGTTAGCATGGCCTGGGTTTCTAGAAAATTACCTAACCCAAACCAACTTTTAAACCGACAAATTTCTGAAACTACTGAGATATACGATAAAACTGGGGAAAATTTACTTTACGAAGTTTTTTCCAATCAAAGAAGAACTATTGTAGATTTAGAAGAAATACCTCAACATTTAATTCATGCCACTATTGCTATTGAGGATACTGACTTTTTTACCCACCAAGGATTTGATGTAGGATCAATTATGAGAGCAATTATTGTTGATATTTTACATGGTGCAAAAGTACAAGGAGCCTCAACCTTAACTCAACAATTTGTTAAAAATGCATTTTTAACACCAAAAAAGACTTTTAAAAGAAAATTAAAAGAATTATTATTAGCTTATAAAATAGAAAAAGAATACTCAAAACAAGAAATACTTCAAATGTATTTTAATGAAATACCATATGGTTCAAATGCATATGGGGCAGAAGCAGCTAGTCAAATTTATTTTGGAAAATCCGTTAGAGATCTTAAACTAAGTGAATCTACTCTTTTAGCAGCTCTTACTAAAGCACCTACTTATTATTCACCTTATGGTAACCACACTGATGAATTAAAAAATCGCCAAGAACTTATTTTAAATATAATGGTAGACCAAGGATTTATAACAAAACAAGAATCAGAAAATGCAAAAGAAGTAAACGTTTTAAAAAATATAAAACCAAGACAATCAGATATTACTGCTCCTCACTTTGTTATGTATGTTAAACAATTATTAACTGATAAATTAGGTCAAAAAAAAGTTGAACAGGGTGGATTAAAAATTATTACAACCTTAGATTTAGAAAAACAAAAAATTGCTAAAAAAGCCATTAAACAAAGAGCAAAAACAAACCTTAAACAATACAATGCAGATAATGCTTCTTTAGTTTCAATTAACCCTAAAACAGGAAATATTGTAGCTATGGTAGGATCAAAAGATTTCTTTAATAAGGATATAAAAGGTCAAGTTAATGTTGCTACAAGAAACCGTCAACCTGGTTCTTCTTTTAAACCAATAGTTTATGCAAGTGCTTTTGAAAAAGGTTACACTCCTGAGACTTTAATTTTTGATGTTCCAACAAATTTTGGTTATTCAGGGGCAGGAAAAGAATATAAACCTAAAAATTACAAAAATGAATATTTTGGACCTGTTACAATAAAACAAGCTTTAGCAGGCTCTTTAAATATACCAGGTGTTAAAACTCTTTATTTAGTAGGATTAAAAGATACTCTAAATTTAGCTAAAAATTTAGGTTATACCACCTTTAATGACCCAAGTCGATATGGCTTATCTTTAGTTTTGGGAGGAGGTGAAGTAAAGCTTTTAGAACACGTATCTGCTTTTTCAGTTTTTGCTAACAATGGTAAAAAAATACCTTATAAAAGCATTTTAAAAGTTGAAGATAAGGATGGCAAGATATTACTTAATAACCAAGATAAACAACCTAAAGAAAAAAGAGTTTTAAGTGCTCAAACTGCTAAAAATATTAACAATATTTTATCCGACAATAAAGCAAGAAGTTTTGTTTTTGGTAATAAAAATAATTTAACTCTAAATAGACCAGTAGCAGCTAAAACAGGAACTACAAATGGGTTTAAGGACGCTTGGACTATAGGTTACACCCCTAATTTAGTAGCTGGGGTTTGGGTTGGTAATACTAAAAATAGCAAAATGGGAGAAGGAGCAGATGGTTCTAGTGTTGCTGCTCCAATTTGGAATTATTATATGAGTAATGTTTTAAAAAATAAACCAGTTGAAAAATTTGAAAAATCAGAACCCAGATATGTAGATAAACCTATTTTAAAAGGTGTCTTACCCAAAGAAGAGACTAAAACATTAAAAATTGATAAAATATCTCAAAAATTAGCTACTGATTATACCCCAGAATCTCTGATTGTTGAAAAAGAATTTAGACAATATTATCCAATTCTTCATTATGTAAAAAAAGACAACCCTCAAGGTAAACCCCCTAAAGACCCTACTTCTGATCCTCAATATAAAAACTGGCAAAAAGGAATAAATGAATGGTTTAATAAAATATCTAAAAAACCAAAAGAAGAAATTCCTTTTACGGTTAAAAACTTAAATTTAGAAGTTCCTCCTACAGAAAAAGATGATGTTCATACCTTAAATAATCTCCCTTTAGTCCAAATTCAATCTCCTAAAAACAACCAAGAAATTTCTAACCCGAAGTTACCTTTATCAGTTAAGGTTAATGCTCCTTTAGGTATTAAAAAATTAATAATAAAAATAGATAGTATAAAAGCCAAAGAATTAACTAGCCAACAAAAAGAAAATATTTTTAATACTAATTTAAATTTATTAGGCCTTAAAAAAGGAGATCATAAAATAGAAATTACTGCTTTTGATAAAGTTCAAAACAAAAATAGCGACACCATATTAGTATCCCTAGCTCAAACTTTCAAAAATCAAACAGTATGGGAAACTCCTCAAAATAACCAAACTATTAGATTATCCGAATTCCCTGTTACAATTTCAGTTATAATCCCAGTAGCAAATATTAAAAAAATACAATTTTATAATAAAAATTTAGATTCCGATCAAACTAGATTATTATCAACTATTTTTTCTCCTGAAGTAGGAGAAGAAATAGATTTTAATTGGAATCTTGGAGAAAAAGGAAAATATAAATTATGGAGTAAAATATATAAAGCAAATGGTGATATTAGAATAGGAGATGGTATAAAAGTTAATATTATTCCATAAAAATAATTAAATCCATAAAAATAAAAACTACAAGAAATATCTTGTAGTTTTTTTATTTAATATCTTTTTATATTTACTTTTCTATAATTATTATTCTTTTTTCTCCTTTTAAAACTTCTTTTGCTCTTTGCTCTTTTTCTAAACCATTTTTAACTTCAACACTAAAATGCCAATCATGAATAGACTCAAAAAAGTTTTTATTAGAATAAGAAAATTTTTCTCCTCTAAAAGTGCCTGGATCATTAGTAATAATTTCTTTTTCATTAAAACCAGTAGCTACTAACATATGATAAGGTGGTCCTGGGTTTTGATAATAAGGGTTATCTAACTTTCTACCTGCTACTGGTACAAGAACTAATTTACCTTGTTCTAAAAAATATTTAATTTCATCAACACTTTTTATTTTAGTAAAATATATTTTATTAATATTAAAAAATTGCCTTGCTAAATTTATACTATCTTCAACTCCTAGATTAAAATGTCCTCCCCAATTTTCTTTTTGCCATGCTACAGATTCTTTAATTTCCTTTTCAGCTTTACTTTTATCTAAGCTCTGAGAATTCAACCAATATTTTGCTATAATAAGAGAAGCTTCTTCACAAGCCTCATTGTGTAAATGGTCCCATTTTTTATATGGAGCTTGACTTGTAAAAGGAGCACTTAATTGAAAAGACTTTTTAGAGGGTTTTAAAAGAGTTTCTTTTTCTTTGTTGTCTTCTTTATTATTATTTTCTTCTTGAGAATTTGTCGGACTTTCTTCTTGACTTGAGCTTTGAGGAAAATCAATATTTTCTTTTTTAGGTAGTTTTTCCTCTTGGTTTAAGTTTTGATCAACACTAGTATTTGTTTGTTGGTTATTATTTTCAGGTTCAGGTGCACTTTTAGGAGCAAAAAGCCAATAATCAAATACAAAAACTACACAAAGTACTATAAAACCAACAATTATTTTTTTTACTAACTTTTTAGCCATAATTTATTAATTAAAAATCCAATATTTTTGAATAATAAATCTTAAAAAGACTACTAAAAAAGCAGAAATTGCTTTACTTATTATATCATATATATTAACACTTTTTGTTAAAAAAGCAAAAATAATTTGATAAATAAGCATACCTCCAATTCCTGCAAAAATCCAAAACTTTATATATTGGGAGATAATTGCTTTTTCCTTATTTTTAAAAACCCATTTTTTATTAAGAAAATAACCCATTATAGCAGCAGTTGACATTGAAATAAAATTAGCCCATAAAAAATGCTCATCCCAGAATCTCGAAAATCTAGTTAATAAAAAGTATAATAAGAAATCAATTAAAGTTACAAACCCTCCTGCTACTAAAAATTTAGTTAATTGCCTTAAAATTTTTTTCTTTTTTATAACAGGAATTTTAAAAATTACCTTTTCAATTTTTTTAAAAAATTTTTTTATTTTTTCAAATATCTTTTTTTTCATATTGCTTTATTAATCTCCCCAATATTTTTGTTTTTTTCTATTATGTTCTTCGATTGTTTTAGAAAACAAATTTTCTCCCTCAGGAGTAACTAAAAAACAACAATAATCATTTTCAATTGGATCGAGAGTAGCTCTAATACTAGAGAAGCTTGGATTATTAATAGGACCTGGGGGAAGGCCAGGATTCATATAAGTATTATAAGGAGAAGGGGTTCTTGTATCTTTAAAGGTTGGTTGTAGTTTTTTAGTATTTAAAATATAGTTAATAGTAGCATCAGATTGAAGAGCCCAATTAATTTTTAATCTACCCCAAAACACATCAGCTGCTAATCTTCTATCTCTGTCTTTATCCATTTCTTTTTCTACTATTGAAGCTAAAGTTAAAACATCATAAAAAGAATGTTGACTAGAATTTATTTGTGGTTTTAAAATTTGGTATACTTTTTTATTAAAGTTATCAAGAATCTTTGTTATGATATGATTAAAATCTGCTTCCTTATAAAAACGATAAGTATCTGGGTATAAAAACCCTTGCAAAGTTTCTTCTTTATCTTGATTAAAAGTTTTAGAATTTATAAATTCATATTTATTTAAAAATTCTTGATTATTTTTTAATTTTTCAAGTTTATTAAAAAACTCTTCCTTTGTTAAAAGATTATTTTTTTCTAATTTAGAAGCAATATCAATATTAGTGGTACCTTCTAAAATAGTAATCTGTTTTTCTTGTATTTTAGGAGCTGAAGTTAAAGTTTTAATTAACTCACTAAGATTCATACCTTTTTTTATTTCATGTTTTCCTGGTAAAAAATTACTTCTTACATTTTTAAAAAAGGCAAATACTTGAAATAATTCATCATTTTTTATAATACCCTGCTTTTCTAAGTTTTCACTTATTTCATTAAGACCCTGACCTTTATTAATAACAAATATTTTTGAACTTAATTCCTTATTTACTAGATTACTACCACCTAAAGCTATATAAATAATAATAATTAATACTACAAAACTAATATAACCTAGCATTGTCTTTTTACTTTTTTTATTTTTAGACATAAAATATTATTTAAACTAAATATTATTTAAATAATAACACATTTTCATGATTTTTAAAATACCTTATAATAAAGCGTGTTAAATATTTAAAAAAACTTTATGACTTTAAGTGTAGGTATTGTAGGTCTTCCTAACGTAGGAAAATCTACTCTTTTTACAAGTTTAACCCAAAAACAAGTTGACGCTTCAAATTACCCATTTTGTACTATTGACCCTAATGTGGGTCAAGTTAGAGTACCTGACAAGCGTCTTGAAAAAATATCTAATATTTTAAAACCTAAAAAAAGTGTCCCCACTTATATAGAATTTGTTGATATTGCAGGATTAATAAAAGGAGCTCATAAAGGAGAAGGTTTAGGAAATAAATTCCTTTCTCAAATTAGACAAGTAGATGCAATTATTGAAGTAGTAAGGGCTTTTAAAAATAAAGATATCTCCCATGTCAGTGGTAAAATTGATATTGAAGATGATATTGAGACTATTAATTTAGAATTAATATTTTCTGATCTTGAAATGATAGAAAAAATATTAGAAAAAATTAAGAAAAAAGCAAAATCGGGCGATAAAGAAGCAATAGCGAAAAAAGAAATACTTTTAAAAATAAAAAATAATCTTGAAAAAAATATTCCTGTTAGAGAAATTAATTTAAGTAAAAAAGAAAAAGAAAAAATAAAAGAATTTAATTTTTTAACTGAAAAACCTATTATTTACGCAATTAATATTAGCGAATCAGAATTAAAAAACAGAAAAAAATATAAAAAACAAAAAAATTATATACCTTTATCAGCTCAATTAGAAAAAGAATTAGTTAAATTAAATAAAAAAGAGGCTTTTCAATACTTAAAAGAATATAATATTGAAAAACCTATTTTAAATCGTTTAATAAAAGCTACTTATAATATATTAAATGCTATTAGTTTTTTCACTACCCAAAACAATATTGTTCAAGCTTGGACATTAAAAAGGAAGGAAAATATCTTAAAGGCAGCCGAAAAAATACACTCTGATATTAAAGAAGGTTTTATAAAAGCAGAAGTTATTAATTGGAAAGAATTTATTAAGGCAGGTTCTATGACTTGTGCTAGAGATCAAGGTAACATTAGAGATGAGGGAAAAGATTATATTGTTAAAGATGGTGATATTATTAAATTTAAATTTAAAAAAGAATAATATTAATCTCTTATAATAGAAATTACTGCTATAACAATTCCACAGAATATAAAAATATCAGACAAATTAAAAATACTAATATCTAAAAAAACAAAATAATCTATTACCACCCCAGTTAATATTCGATCTAATAAATTACTCATTGCTCCCACTAAAATAAGATTAAACCCTAAAAATCCAAGCCAATCCTTATTTTTAAATTCTAATATTAAAGAATTTATAATAAAAAATATTCCTAACCCAACTAAAATATAAAGTAATATTCCATAAACAGGAATAGAAAAAGCAATATAAGGATTAGGAGTATATTTAAATTTAAAAACAAAAAAGTCAAACATTTTTCCAGACTTTGCAATGTGTTTTATAATCCTATCTAAAACAAAAAGTAAAAAAGCAATACCTGTAATTGTTATAATTTTAGATAAGTTATTACTTTTCATTTTATAATTTTATAACTCCATTAATTAAATTATTGTTTTGTTTTAAATACAAACCTTTAATACTATTTTTAAATTTAGGAATATAAAAAAATAATTCACTATTATTTTTAAAATTCTTAATATATTTTTCTAAATTATTTTCATTATTAGAAAATAATAAGTTATTACCTTTCTTTCCTGTAATTAGATTGATATTTTCATTTTCTATTTTATAAAAATCATTATTTAAAATATTTATTTTTTTAAATTTAAAATTTTCCGGATCAGCTACTTTTTCTAAAAATTTAGAGCCATCTGGTAAAGTTTTTTCTTTAACACTCGGATATTCTAAAGAAAAATTCTTTTTTAAATTTGTTAAAACATTTTTAATATCTTTTGCTTCTTTAAAACCAAAAACAAAATTATTATTAAAATCTAAACTAGTTATTTCCTTAAAATAAGGGGAAAATTCATATTTAAAATCAAAATATATTTCTTTTTGATTTTTGTTTATTTTTAAAACACTTGACTTTAAGTGAGAATATTTGTTAATATAATTATCACGACCCTTAAATTGAGTAAAATCAAAATAAATATTACCAATATTATTTTTAGAAAAAAGTTTTAAAGAATTAAATAAATTACTTTTAAAACCATTTTTTCTAAATTTATTAAAAATATTTTTATTAGTTTTAAACCCTATAATATTTGAATCAAGTTTTAAAATTGAATCTTTATTCAAATCGACAAGGTCTTTTAACTTGTCTTTTTGTTTAAATTCTAATGTAAGACCAAGATTCAAATCACTATTATTATTTTCAACCACAAATAAACTTAGACTTTTAATTTGAGATATTGGAATTTGTTTTAAGAATTTAAAATTAGAATTAAGAGATGAAATTTTTTCAATAATATTTAATTCTTTTATAATATTAGCATTTTTAAAAGATAAATTAATATAAATTAAAGTATTTTCCGGAATAAACTGATTTAAATTATTAGAATAAGAAAAAGTTAACCCTATAAAAAATAGGAAAGTCACAAATATAATTACTATAATAATAATTTGTTTTAGTTTTTTCATAAATAACCCTTGTCAAATCAAATTAAACATCTATAATTATATTATATGAAAAAAAATATTACTACAAAAAAAGAATATCAAGAACCAATAAAATCTATCCCTAAAAAAGGCGATTTAATTGAGGGTAAAGTGATAGAAGTTGGAGAAAATAGTATTTATATAGATTTTAAAGGTTATAAAATCGGTATTGTAAGAGGAAAAGAATTATTTGATGAATCAGGAGAATTCTCTAATTTAAAAAAAGGAGATGAGATTAAAGCAACCGTAACTGAAACTGAAAATGAAAAAGGTTTAATTGAACTTTCTTTCAGAATTGCTGGTCATAGAATTGCTTGGGAAAGATTAGACAAAATTAAAAATAAAAATAAAACCACTAAAGTTAAAGTTGTTGATGCTAATAAAGGTGGTCTTATTATAAAACATGGTAAAATTCAAGGATTTTTACCTGTATCTCACCTTAAACCAGAAAATTATCCTCGAGTTAAAAATGGAGATAAAGAAAAAATATTGGAAAAATTAAAAGAATTTATAGGAGATGAATTACAAGTTAAATTTCTTACCACTGATGAAGAAGAAAATAAACTTATTGTCTCTGAGAAAAAAGCTGTTACTACTAAAAAAGAAAAAGAAATCAAAGAAAAGTATAATGTTGGAGATATTGTAGAAGGAAAAATAAGTGGTATTGTTGATTTTGGAGCTTTTGTAACTTTTGATAATAATAAAGAAGGTTTAATTCATATTTCTGAATTAGCCTGGCAAAGATTAGATCACCCTAGTGATGTAGTTGAAATAGGAGATAAAGTAAAAGCAAAAATTATTGATATTAGCGATGAAGGAAAAATCTCATTATCTATTAAAGAATTAAAAGAAGATCCTTGGAAAAATGTAAAAGATAAATATAATGTAGGTGATGTTGTAGAAGGAGAAATAATTAAAGTTAATCCTTTTGGATTTTTTGTTGAATTAGATAAAAATATACATGGTCTAGCTCACATCTCAGAACTATCTGATAAAAATATCAATGATTTAAACGAAATTGGAGAAGTAGGTGATAAAATGAAATTTGAAATTGTATCAATTGAACCAGAAAGTCATCGCTTAGGTCTATCTTTACATAGTAAAAAATAAAATAAAAATCAAATTAGTTATTAAAAACCATGAAATCATTGATTAAAAACTTTATTATACTTATAATAATTTTTCTGATTATTTCTGGAGTATTTAGTCTTATTAATTTACAAGGACAAAAAACAGAAAAAATAGGTATTAATACTCTTGTTCAAGAAATAAAACAAGGAAAAGTTAAAGAAATTTCTATTGAAGATAATAAAATAAATTTATTATTACAAAATAGTGATAAACAATACACATTTAAAGAACAAAATGAAAGTTTAACAGATATCCTAACAGGTTATAATATTTCACCTGAAAAAGTTACTTCTATTAATATAACAGTAGAAAATTCTAAAGTTCAGGACACTATTTTTAATATTATTTTACCTTTAATACTTCCTATATTAATATTTATAGGAATTTTTTATTATTTATCTAAAAAAATGAAAGGTAAAGGAATGCAAGCTTTTAATTTTGGTAAAAGTAAAGCTAAAAAAGTAGATAAAGATAAAAAAGTTGAGACTGATTTTGAAGATGTAGCTGGAGTTGAAGAAGCAAAACAAGATTTAGAAGAAATTGTAGATTTTTTAAAAAATCCTAAAAAATATGTTAAATTAGGAGCTAAAATTCCAAAAGGAGTACTTTTAGTTGGTCCTCCTGGTTGTGGTAAAACTCTTTTAGCAAGAGCAACAGCTGGAGAAGCAAAAGTACCTTTTTATCATATTTCTGGTTCAGAATTTATTGAAATGTTTGTTGGGGTAGGAGCAAGTAGGGTTAGAGATTTATTTAAAAAAGCTAAAAAACATTTACCAGCAATCGTATTTATAGATGAATTAGATGCAGTTGGAAGAAAAAGAGGAGCTGGTTTAGGAGGTTCTCATGATGAAAGAGAACAAACTTTAAATCAAATATTAACTGAATTAGATGGTTTTGAACCTAATTCTGGTCTTATTGTTATGGCTGCTACTAATAGACCTGATATTTTAGATCCTGCCCTTCTTAGACCAGGAAGATTTGATAGAAAAGTAATTCTTGATTTGCCCGATATAAAAGGTAGAAAAGAAATTTTAAAAATTCACTCTAAAGATAAACCATTAGCCGAGGAAGTAACTTTACAAAGAGTTGCTGAAAGAACTCCTGGTTTTACAGGAGCTGATTTAGAAAATCTTTTAAATGAATCTTCTATTTTAACTGCTAAAAGAGGTAAAAAGAAAATTACAATGGACGAAATATTAGAAAGTGTTGAAAGAGTAATATTGGGTCCAGAAAGAAGAAGTCATATATTATCAGATAAAGAAAAAAAGATTATTGCTTTTCATGAAGCAGGTCATGCTATTGTAAGTTTTTATTCAAAAGGTTGTGATCCAGTTCAGAAAATTTCTATTATTTCAAGAGGAAAAGCAGCTGGGTATACTTTAAAGATGCCTGAAAAGGAAAAGAAATTAAAAAATAAAACAGAATTTTTAGATAAACTTTCTGCTTTTTTAGGTGGTTATATAAGTGAAAAATTAACATTTGATGAAGTAACTACTGGAGCTTCTGATGATTTAAGAAAAGGTACTCAAATAGCTAGAAAATTAATTACTGAATATGGTATGAGTGATAAATTAGGACCACGTACTTTTGGAGAAAAAGACAATCATGTATTTTTAGGGGAAGAAATTTCTCATAAAAGAAATTATTCGGAAAAAATTGCTGAAGAAATTGATAATGAGGTTTCCAATATAATTAATTTATGTTATAATAAAGCAGAAAAGATACTAAAAGAAAATAAAAATAAATTAAAAGAAATTGCTGACACTTTATTAGAAAAAGAAACTTTAGAAAAAGAAGAATTTGAAAAAATTATTAAATCAAAAAATAATAAAAAGAAAGAATAGAAAATAAACAAAGATAGAAAAGATGATAAAAAAGATCAAAAATAATTTTTATGAAGTTAGATTTAAAATTAATTAGTAAAAAATCTTTAAAAACTGTTTGGAATCATCCTTTTCTTTGGATTTTAGGTTTTTTCGCATCAATGTTTATTACAAATAGAATTAGTGTAATTATTTTAAATTTCAATAAGATAACAAATTGGATAAAAACCCTACTTACTTTACAAATATTTCAAAATAATTTTCAATTCTCTAATAATATTTTTCAAAATATAGGCTCTTTACCAATATCAGGGATTATAATTATAATTTTTTCACTTTTTATATTCTTTTATATTTCTTTTTTAGCTCAAGTATCTATTATTTCTTATTTTAGTAAATCTAAAAATAATAGTTTTAAAAAATTAATAAAAAATAATCATCAAAAAGTTTGGAAAGTAGCTCTTATTTATATTTTAAGCGTATTAATTATTAGTTTAATCCTTTACCTTTTTAAATTATCTTTTAAACTTGCTCTCCCTATTCCAATACTTTATTACATTGTTGTATTTATTCTTATTTCTTTCTTTTTAGGACTTTTAGTAAGAATAATAGTTTTTTCAAATATTATTAATAATCAAAAAATAATTCCTTCAATTAAAACAGGTTGGAAATTATTTTGGAAAAGATTTTTTGAAATTATAAAAACTTGTTTATATCTATTTTTAATTAGTTTAGTATTTGGTTTAGGTCTTGTAATTTTAACTATTACTACTGCTTTTCCTTTTATAGCTTTAATTGCTTTATTCTTATATCTTGAATCTAACACTGGTTTTCAGATTACTCTTATAATATGGCCTATTATTCAATCTTTAATCTTAACAATTTTATTTGCTATATTTTCTGCATTTCAATATAGCGTCTGGGTAAATGTGTTTAAAAAAATCCAAAAATAAATCTTTAAAAACAAGTGTAAATATTATTAAAATAAATTTTATAAACTGTGTATAAAATTTCAATAAAAAATACTTTAAAATATCTTAAATTTTTATCCAATTATTTTCAAAGTTTTATTACAAAGTTATACACTTGTTAATAACAAAATTATTTATTAAATTTATATAATACAAAGTAAATTATCATCTTTTCCTTCTTTTACACAATACTTACTAAGACTATTACTATATAAAATATAAAAAATACTTAATAATATATGTCGAAAAAAAATAATAAGAAAATTGAATTTTCCTGTCTTCAAGAAAATCTCATAAAAGGATTAAGACAAAATACTAAAATAGCTGGAACAGGTAAAACTAATCTAGAAATCCTAGAGAATATTTTAATTGAAGCAAATAAGGGTCACTTAAATTTAGTGACTACAAATTTACAAATTGCAATTAGAACAAAAGTAAGAGCAAAAGTAAAAAAGCAGGGCAAAACTACAGTCCCTGCAAAACTTTTAAATGATTATATTAAACTCTTACCAAATAAAGCAATTAATTTTAAAATAAAAGACGGTAATTTTATAGTAGATAATAAAAACCAAAAAACTAGTATTAAAACTACTGATTCAGAAGACTTTCCTATTGTTCCTGAAGTAGATAAAAAAAATAAAATAACTATTCCTTCTTCAGATTTAAAAAATGCTTTACAAAATACTTACTTTTCTATTTCTTCTGGTGAAGTAAGAAATGAAATTAGTGGAGCTTTATTTAATTTTAATCAAGACAAGAAAAATATTTTAACTATTGTAGGTACTGATAGTTATAGGTTATCTGAAAAAAAGATTAAAATAAAAGGTTTTAAAAAGAAAAAATCAATTATAATACCTTTAACTACATTGCAAGAAGTAACAAGGATTATAGATGATTCAGATGAAGATATTAATTTATATATATCAGAAAATCAAATACTTTTTAAATACAAGGATACTGAGATAACCTCACGTCTTGTGAGTGGTGATTATCCGGATTATAAGCAAACTATTCCAGAAAGTTGGGTTACTGAGTGTACCTTTAAAAAAGAGGACCTTATAACCGCTGTTAAGCAAGCAAGTTTCTTTGTAAAAGAAGGAATTAATGATATTACATTAGAGACTAAAAAGAGTAAATTAGTAGTTTCTGCTCTTAATAGTCAAGTTGGAAAAAGTACTTCTAAAATAGATGCTGACATTAAAGGAGATAATAATAAAATTGTATTTAATTATAGATATTTATTAGATGGTCTATTACATATTAAAGGGGATGAGATAAAATTAAAATTAGTAAATGATAATACACCTGGTATAATAACTTCTTCTGACCATAAAAATTATTTTTATTTAATAATGCCAATAAAGGTTTAATTTAATAAATTAATTAACTAACAAATTCTTATGAACAAAAAAGAACTTATTGAAAAAATGTACCAAAAATCAGATGCTGATTCTAAAGCCGCTACTAAAAGAGTTCTAGACGCTTTTGTAGAAACCGTCCAAGAAACTCTTAAAAAAGGTGATAAAGTTAGTATTTCTGGTTTTGGCACTTTTAGAGCCAAAAAAAGAAAATCAAGAACTGGTGTAAATCCTCAAACTGGTGAAAAAATGCAAATTCCAGCAGTCAGAGTTGCTAAATTTAAAGCAGGAAGTGGCTTAAAAAGAGCTGTCAGAAAATAGGTATTGTTTTATAATAAATACCCCCTTATTTATTTATAAGGGGGTATTTTTTTATATAAAAATTGT
Source organism: uncultured Gammaproteobacteria bacterium (assembly GCA_964528795.1). GTDB lineage: Bacteria > Patescibacteriota > Patescibacteriia > UBA2591 > UBA6264 > DATFJC01. The sequence goes on along the minus strand of CAZGUY010000001.1, from coordinate 17,118 downwards.
ATTAAAAAAAATGCGCGCAGAAGGGATCGAACGTCGTTTATTAAACACGGTTTAATATCACTATTTAAAACCACTCGGTTTTAATATTTCCTCCACGGGAAAACATGTTGTTTTCCCGACCCCTTTCTGGTTCGATCATTTTAAATTTATAATTTAGAATTTATTTATTATTTATATTTTGTGTTTTGTATTAAAAAAAATGCGCGCAGAAGGGATCGAACGTCGTTTATTAAACACGGT
>CAZGUY010000001.1:5983-16778 GCA_964528795.1 uncultured Gammaproteobacteria bacterium | reverse complement strand
TTGTATTAAAAAAAATGCGCGCAGAAGGGATCGAACGTCGTTTATTAAACACGGTTTAATATCACTATTTAAAACCACTCGGTTTTAATATTTCCTCCACGGGAAAACATGTTGTTTTCCCGACCCCTTTCTGGTTCGATCATTTTAAATTTATAATTTAGAATTTATTTATTATTTATATTTTGTGTTTTGTATTAAAAAAAATGCGCGCAGAAGGGATCGAACCTTCAACCTTGGGCTTAAGAGGCCCCTGCTCTTCCAGTTGAGCTATGCGCGCTTTTAATAGATAGATTTATAAAAAGTACCCCTGGCACGATTTGAACGTGCAACCTTCTGGTCCGAAGCCAGACGCTCTATCCATTGAGCTACAGGGGCATTTTATTTAAAAATTTCTTCTGAATAATTTGAATATGACTTAGCTGTAGCACGAGTAATCTTTCCTTCTTTATATAATCTTTTTAAATCTTGTTCTAGGGTTCTCATTCCCATTCTAGAACCAGTTTGAATAATAGATCTTATTTGGTTAGTTTTATTTTCTCTTATTAAATTAGAAATAGCTGGTGTATTAATAAGTATTTCTCTTGTTGCTATTCTACCTTTTTTATTTTTTCTTGGTAATAAATGTTGTGAAATAATAGCTTGTAAAGATAAAGCTAATTGAAAACGTATTTGTCTTTGTTGTTCTTTAGGAAAAACATCTACAATTCTATCAATACTTTGAGCAGCACTTGGTGTATGAAGAGTTCCTAAAATTAAATGACCTGTTTCTGCTAAGGTTATAGCTAAACTTATTGTTTTTAAATCTCTCATTTCACTTACCAAAATTACATCCGGATCTTGTCTTACTACATGTTTTAAACCTGATTGAAAGCTTTTCATATCTCGTCCTAATTCTCGTTGAGAAACTAAACTCTTATCTGGTTTAAAAACGAATTCTACTGGATCTTCTAGAGTTACAATATGGCAAGGTCTATTTTTATTTATATTATTAATAATAGAAGCTAAAGTAGTTGATTTTCCACATCCTGTTGGACCAGTAACTAAAATTAATCCATTTTGAAGGTTAGCAAGTTCATAAGCTTTCTTTGGCATATTAATTTCTTTCATTGAAGGAATTTCAAAAGGAATTAATCTTGCTGATAAACTTAAATGTTTTTTTTCAAAATAAACAATTATTCTAAATCTAATTCCATTTTCAATTTCATGAGAGAATTCTAAAAATTTTTCTTCAAATAATTTCTCTTTTTGATCAGAAGTTATAATTGGTTTAATAAGAGAAAGAATATCTTTATGGCTTAATTTTGACCATTTTTTAGTTTTTTCTAATTTACCATTAATTCTTAAAAATACTGGTAAATTATGAGATAAATGAATATCGGAGGCTTTTTTTTGTGCTCCGTATTTAAATATTTGATTTATATTCATATATTAAATTATTTTTTAACAAATGGTAAAAGAGCCATTGTTCTTGCTCTTTTAATAGCTTTAGCTAATTTTTTTTGATGTTTAGTACATACACCTGTTTTTTTTCTAGGTTTTATTTCTCCGTAGGGAGAAATAAATTTCTTTAATACATCAACATTTTTATAGTCAATTTCTTTTATATTATTCACACAAAAGAAACAGTGATTTTGTTCTTGAGACATAAAATAAATAAAAGTTAATTCTAATTTATTAATTAGAAATTTATAATTTTATATTAATACTGTTAATTAAAAAGGTATATCTTCTACATTAATTTCTTCTGAATCTTCTTCATCATCATTGTTATTCTTTTTCTGATTTTTAGATTTTCGTTTTGGTTGAGGTTTTGATCTATTAGTATTTTTTCCTTTATTAGAATTTCTTGGTCCTAATTGGATTCTATTTGCTATTATTTCTGTCCTATATTGAGTATTACCTTGATCAGTATCCCAACTTCTTGTTTGTAATCTTCCCTCTACATAAATAAGGCTACCTTTTTTAATATATTTTTCTGCAATTTCAGCTAATCTATTCCAAGCTACAACATTATGAAATTCAGTTTTTTGTTTTTTTTCACCTGATTTTTTATCAGTCCAGTATTGATTAGTAGCTATTCCAAATGAAGCTACATTTTGACCTTTAGGAGTAGTTTTAATTTCAGGATCAGCTGTTACATTACCTAAAATTATTGCTTTGTTTACATTCATATATTATAATTTTAATTATTTAATATATCGTCAATTTTATCATTTATATTTTTAATATTATCGTCTTCTTTTTTAGATTTTTTCTTTTTTTCTTTAACTTCCCTTTTTTCTTCTTTAATATTTTTTTCTTGAGCTTTTTCCTTTGACTTTTTTTCTTGTTTTTTACTTTCTGAAGTTTTAGTAATCATATGTCTTAAAATATTAGAAGATGAAGAAAGTTGATTTTTTATTTCTTTTAAATTAGACCGGTCTAATTTAAATTGAATTGAAATATAAAAACCTTTATCTTTTTTTTCAATTGGGTAAGCTAATTTTTTGTTACCTAAATTCTTTTCTTTAACAATAATACCTTTTAAATTTTTAATTTTTTCTTTAATATTTTGGTTAATTTGTTTTACATCCTCTTTTGTATTTGGTGCAGGGATGATATAAAGTAAATCATATAGTTGCATAATTTTTTATTGATTAATTTGTATTAATTTAATTTCTTTTATAGTATAATAACATAAATATATATTTAAAGCAAGATTTATTATTAATAAATTATCTGATATAATAAAAATATGAAATATTTTTTTATACTTGGAAAAACTCCTTTATTATCTTTTATTGAAATAAGGGAAATTTTAAAGGATTCAAAATTTGAAAAAGTTTCAGATAAAGTTTTATTAACAGATTCTTTATCAGGTTTTGATATAAAAGAATTACAAGAACAATTAGGCGGTACGATTAAGATAGGTAAGATATTAGGAAAATATTCTAAAAAAGAATTAAAGACTAAATCTTTTAGATCTGATATTATAAATTTATTAACTTTAGATGGTAATAGAATAACATTTGGTTTTAGTTTATACGGACAAACTAAAAAATTAAAAAGATTTATAAAAAACATAGCTCTTAAAATTAAAAAAGATATTAAATCAAAAGGTATTTCATGTCGATGGGTTACTTCTAAAAAACCTTATCTTTCTTCAGTAGTATTAAAAAAGAATAATTTATTATCTCGAGGAGCGGATATTATAGTGGAAGATTATAAAGATAAATTACTACTTGGTTATACTCTAACTTGTCAGGATTTTAAAAAATATAGTTTTTATGATTACTCTAAACCTAAAAGACCAATTGAAAAAGGTATGCTACCTTTAAAATTATCAAAAATAATGATAAATATTGGCTTAGGTTTTAAAAAAGATTTAAAAAATGTTAATATATATGATCCTTTTTGTGGTTCTGGAACAATTTTAACAAGTGCTATTCTTTTAGGTTTTAAAAATATTTATGGCTCTGATAAAGATAATCAAGCCATACAAGATAGTAAAGAAAATATTAAATGGTTTTTAAAAAACACTAAAAAATCGCTTAACAAAGCCAAAATCTTCCAATCTGACGTTAGAAATATTGCAGAAAAAATAAATAAAAAGCAAGACTTTATTATTACAGAACCTTATTTAGGACCTTTAAATATACAAAATAAGAATATTAAAAATCAAATAGATAAATTATCAAAACTTTATTTAAATTCTTTTTCTGAATTTAAAAAAATTATTAAAAGTCATGGTAAAGTAGTTATAATATTACCAGTTTTTAAAACTAATAAAAAATATTTTTTACCTATATTAGATAAGTTAAATAAACAAGGTTGGAAACAAATAATTAATTTAAATAAATTAGGAAAATATAAAAGATATTTAAGTCAGCGTAATACTTTAATATATTCTCGTTCTGATCAAAGTGTTTTACGTGAAATATTGGTTTTTTCGTATAATAAATAAAATTTACTTTAGTTAACTTATAAAATTGCAAATTGTTTAACGTGAAACATTTTTAAAGCATTTTAAGAAAAAAAATAAAAAATAACTTTGTTAAGCTATAAATTAGCAAATTGTTTCACGTGAAACAATTTATCCACAGTTTTATTAATAAGTTAGTTGATATTAATTGTAAATTTAGTTTTTAAATAAATTTACCTTATCTAAGGCTTAAATTCGCGAATTGTTTAACGTGAAACAATTTATTTAACAAATTAAAGGATATTATATGAAAATAGGGATTGATGCAAGGTTTTTTGGTCCAAAACAAAAAGGAATTGGAAGATATGCTAAAAAATTAATAACCCATCTTCAAAATATTGATACTAAAAATGAATATTACATTTTTTTACAAAAAGAGCAATTTAATAATATTACTTTTAAGAGTAAAAATTTTCATAAGGTTTTAGCAGATTATAAAATATATTCTTTAAAAGAACAATTAGTATTCCCTTTTTTATTATATAAATATAATTTAGATCTAGTACATTTTGTAAATTTTAATGTTCCTGTTTTATATTTTAAGAAATTTGTTGTAACTATACATGATTTAATCACCCATAGTAAAAAAAGAAATGCTTCTAAACTTCCTTTATTTATCTTTTATATTAAAAAAATAGCTTATAAATTTATTATAAATTGGGCTATTAAATTTTCTGAACAAATAATAACAGTTTCGAAATATACTAAAAATAAAATAATTAATAAATTTAATACTAATCCTAAAAAAATAACTGTAGTTTATGAATCTTCCTAATAAAAAACCATACCTTTTATATATTGGTAATGCTTTTCCACATAAAAATTTAGAAAGGTTAGTTTTAGCTTTTGGAAAAATAAAACAAAAAAAACCGAATTTAAATTTAATTTTAGTTGGTAAAATAGATTATTTTTATAAAAGAATAAAAAGATTAGTAAAAGAGTTAGATATAAAAGATATACATTTTTTGGGTAGAGTATCGGATAAAGAATTAGAATTACTTTATAAAAATGCAATTGCTTATGTTTTTCCATCCTTAAAAGAAGGTTTTGGGTTACCTGGTTTAGAAGCAATGAAAAATGAATTACCTGTAATTTCTTCTAATAAAGCATCATTACCTGAAGTTTATGGAAAAGCAGCTCTTTATTTTGATCCAGAAGATGTTAATGATATATTTAAAAATATTTTAAAAATTCTTAATAATCAAGAAAAACGAAAAGAATTAATTAAAAAAGGTAAAAAACAAGCTAAAAAATATTCCTGGGAAACATGTGCTAAACAGACATTAAAAGTATATAATAGTTTAAAATAATATAAAATGTTTCACGTGAAACATTTTGCTAATTTATAGCTTAACAAAGCTATTTTTTATTTTTTTTAAAAAAATGCTTCAAAAATGTTTCACGTGAAACAATTTGCAATTTTACGCCTTAGATAAAACAAATTTTATTTTAAAAGTAATATACTATAGTGAACTTGTAAGGTTAACCAGTTAGATCTACAAAAACTTACTTTATGGATAAAATGTTTCACGTGAAATAATTGTTAATTTTTTAACTTATTTAAGCTAATTTTCACTTTTTTTATTAAAGTACTTAAAAATGTTTCACGTGAAACAATTACTTATTTTACACCTTACTTAAAGGAAAAGTTAAAAAAACCTTTATATAAAACTCAGGGGAGAGACAGAGGTGATGGAAAATAGCTATTGTGGGAAGTGTGGGAACTTAGTTTCCACAATCCTGCCTTAGGTTCAAAGATGTGGATAAAATGTTTCACGTGAAACAATTGGTGTTTTTATGACTTAACAAAGGGATATTTATTTTTCATCTAAGATTTTTATACGGGATTAATGTATCAATAGGTGTCAATAAGTGTCAATAAGTATTATTATAAAATTATTAATTATATTAGTTGAATTATAAAAGTATTAACTTTTAATTTAATCTATTATTATATTCTAAAATTTTAATAGGTATATTTATATTATCCAATTTAATTAATTAAAATACTTTTAAAATGAAAAATAGAATTAATATCTTGATTTTTCTTTTTTTATGTGCTAGATTATAGGTTAAGGTTTTGTATAATAAAAAATTTATAATTATTAATAATTTTATGAAAAAGAATACAAAGATATATATTATATTGTTTATAATTTTAATAATCGTATCCGGTGTTTTTTACCTATATAAAGGGAAAAAATCAGGCTTCGATCAAGAAATTTTTACTGTAAAGAAAAAAGATTTAATCCAAAAAGTTAATGTGGTTTCACAAGTAAAAGCTAAAGAAAGTATTAATTTAGCTTTTCAAACCTCAGGTAGGGTTAATGAAATAAATTTTGAGATTGGTGAAAAAATTGAAAAAGGTGACGTAATAATGGAATTAAATAATGATCAATTAAATGCTAGTCTTTCTCAAAAAAGAGCCAGTTTACAAAGCGCACAAGCTGTATTAAATAAATATAAATCTAGTCTTAAAAGCGCTCAATTTAAATTAGAAGAATTAAGAAAAGGATCTAAACCTGAAGAAATAAAAGTGTATGAATCAAAAGTAGAACAAGCAAAAGCTAGCTTAAAAACTGCTCAATCTAATCTAAAACAAGTAAAAAATAAGGCAGAAGTTGAAATAAATAATTTATATGACGATGTTGATAGTATACTAAATAATGCTTTTTTAGAAGCAGATGATGCTATTAATTATCAAATTGATGCAATGTTTAAAAACGATAATTCTGAAAAACCAGAACTTACTTTTACCACAAGTAATTCTCAAGCCAAAATAGATATTAAATCAAAAAGACCCGAAATTACCAAAGTAGTTAATGAATTAGAAAATAATATTGATAATAATTCCACTATAGAAAAAGAACAATCTTTAGAATCTAGTAAAGAAAACCTTATAGAAATAAGAAAATTTTTAAATCGTTTAAGAGATGCTCTAAATAGCGCTGTTGGTTTATCTGATACTACTTTAACTACTTATAAGAGCAACATTAATACTGCTCGATCTAATATTAATACTGTTATATCTAATATTGAAACCCAACAACAACTAATTTCTTCTCAAAAAGTAGTTAACGAAAATAATATTGAAACTGCGCAAAATAGAGTTTCAGAAGCAGAAGAAAACCTTGAGGTAGCTAAAAATAATTTAAAACTTACACAATCTGGTGCCACTGAAGAACAAATTAAAATTCAACAATCAAATATTGAGCAAGCAAGGTTAAATATCGAGTCGCAAAAAGCTACTATTCAACAAACTAAAGCAGAGATTCAATCTATATTAACTTCTATTCAAGAAACTAAATTAATTTCTCCTATTAATGGAATTTTAGTTAAAAAGAAAGTGAATATTGGAGAGGTAGTTTCTTCAAACCAGATAGTAGCTTTAGTAAATTCAGAAGGACAATATGAAATTGAAGCTAATGTACCAGAAATGGATATTTCTAAAGTACAGATAGGAGATAAAGCAGAAGTCAGCTTGGATGCTTATAAAGAAGAAGTATTTAAAGCAAAAGTTGTTGAGATAGCTCCCGCTGAAACAATTATTGATGGTTTAACAACTTATGAAACTACACTTTATTTTATTAATGAAAATAAAAAAATAAAATCAGGTATGACAGCTGATGTTGATATTATTACCGAAGAGAAGAAAAATACTTTAGTAGTTCCAGGTAGGGTGATTATAAGAGAAGACAATAAAACCTTTGTTAAAAAACTTATTACCAATAAAAAAGGAGAACAAACTATTAAACAAGTTGAAGTCGAGGTTGGTATTAAAGGTGCTATAGGAGAAGTAGAAATTTTAAAAGGTTTAAAACAAGGCGATGAATTAATTGTTAGTTATTAAAAATCTTTCATGTCTTTTTTAAAAGTAAAAAATGTTGAAAAAATTTATGGTACCGGTCGGGCAAAAGTTTATGCTTTGCGTCATATTTCTTTTTCAGTAGGTGAAGGAGAATTTGTAGCTATTATGGGTCCTTCTGGTTCTGGTAAGTCAACCCTTTTACATATTTTAGGTTTTTTAGATAGACCTACTAATGGAGAATATTTATTTAATAACAAAGCTATGAATCAATATAACGATGATGAAATGGCTTCTATTAGAAATGAAAAAATGGGTTTTATTTTTCAAACTTTTAATTTGTTACCAAGGATGAGTGTTTTAGATAATGTAAAATTACCTTTATATTATTCAAATATTAATGAATCTTTATGGGATGAAAAGGCAAAAGAAGCTATTAAAAATGTTGGTTTAATAGAAAGAATGGATCATGATAGGTCAGAACTTTCTGGGGGAGAAAAACAAAGAGTAGCTATTGCTCGAGCTTTAGTTAATGAGCCTAATATTATTTTTGCTGATGAGCCAACTGGTAATCTAGATTCTAAGTCGGGCCAAGTGGTAATGGAAATTATTCAAGATTTAAATGAAGAAGGTCATACTGTTGTTATGGTTACTCATGAAAAATATACTTCTGAAATGGCAAAAAGAGTTATTAAATTACAAGATGGTAAAATTTTAAAAGACAATCAAATTTCTAAAAGACGTTTTGCAAAAGACGGTTTATATAAATAATTATGAGTATAAAACATACCATAAAAAGTGTTTTGTTGGGGTTAAAAACGAACAAGTCTCGTTCTTTTTTAACTATTTTTGGTATTGTGATAGGTATTACTTCAGTTATTTTAGTAATGTCAATTGGTCAAGCAGCAGAAAGTTTAATTATAAATGAAATTGAAGCTCTGGGGGGTAATTTTGTAAGTATTAATCCCGGGAAAGAACCCGAGGGCCCTCAAGGTATGACTGGTACCCTACTTTCTGACTCATTAAGAGAAAGAGAATTAAGAGCTTTAAAAAGGAAAACTAATGTACCTGATATAAAAGATATTACCCCGGCTGTAGTAGTACCAGGTAATATTTCTTATCACGGGGAAAGCTATGAGCCTACTATATACGGTTGGACGGCTGATTGGGTAGGAAAAATTTATGATATATATCCAAAAAAAGGAAATTATTTTACTAAAAGTGATATTGAGGCTTATAAGCCAGTAGTAGTAATTGGTCATAAAGTAAAAAAAGAGCTTTTTGGTATGTCAGAAGCGCTTGGTGAAAAAGTAAAAATTAAAAATAAATATTTTAGAGTAGTTGGTGTTTTACCAGATAAAGGTAAAGTTAGTTCTTTTATGGATATTAGTAAATTTGCTGTTGTGCCTTATACTACAGCTCAAAAATATCTTTTAGGGCAGAGTCATTATCAAGAAATAAATATTTTAGCTAAAAATGAACAAGTGGTACCAGGAATGGTAAAAGATATTGAAAGAACTTTAAGAAACTTACACGATATTGAAGATCCTGATAATGATGACTTTTATGTTACTACTTCCGCAGATATGATTGAAAGAATTAGTTTAATAACAACCGTCTTAAAAGTACTTTTAACTTCAATTGCTGCTGTATCCTTACTTGTTGGGGGAATTGGAATTATGAATATAATGCTTGTATCTGTAACAGAAAAAACTAGAGAAATAGGATTAAAGAAAGCATTAGGAGCTAAAAAAAGAGACATATTATTACACTTTCTATTTGAATCAGTAGTTCTTACTTTAATAGGTGGTTTTTTTGGAGTTTTCTTTGGAGTTTTATTTTCATATTTAGCTTCTTTAGTATTAAAAGCTCAACTTATTTCTAGTTGGCAATTTACTATATCTTTACCAGCAATATTTTTAGGGATTGGAGTAGCTGGGTTCGTAGGTTTAGTTTTTGGACTTTATCCAGCAAAAAAAGCTTCACTCAAGAGCCCAATTGAGGCTTTAAGGTATGAATAAATTGTGGAAAACTTTTTGCAAGACTTTTAAAAACGTATTATAATACTTATATAAAGTAAAATAACTTGGAGGGAAAAAATCTATGAAAAAGGAGGTTAAAAACAATAAAAGAATTTATTTTTCTCCTCAAAATTTGAGATGGGAAAATAAATATTTAGGCTTTGTTAATAAGAAACAAATATGGATTGTTTTTTCGAAAGATTTAAATAAATGGTATTTTGAAAAACAACCAGTTTTGTCTTCAAGACAAGGTTATTTTGATTCAAAAAAATTAAACATATTAGATATATTATCAATAAAGCAAGGTATATTCTTGCTTTATTTTGTTAATAAGCCGTTTTGTATTGGAGCAGCTCTTTTATCAAAAAAGGATCCTAAAAAAGTATTATGGCGTTCTGCTAGTCCAATTTTTAAAACTAATGAAAAAGTTATACCAATTAAAGCTAGAAAAAGAGATTACGGAATTGAAATTAAGGTAAAATATAAAAACAAGAATGCTATAATTAAATTTTCTTTAAATGATTTAATTTCTGATTTTTTTAAAGAAGAAACTCCTAGTTGCGTAAAGTTAAACAGATCAGATAAAAATCCTATTATTTCACCAAATGGTAAAAATTGTTGGGAAAATAGAGCTACTTTTAATCCAGCTGCTCTTTATTTGAAAAATAAAATACATTTTATTTATAGGGCTATTGGTAAGTCAAATATTTCTACTTTAGGTTATGCTTCTAGTTTGGATGGTGTTTGTATTAATGAAAAAAGTCAAGAACCTGTTTTTGCTCCTGATAAATCTTTTGAAAATAGACAAGGAAAAAAGTTTTCTTATGGTTCAGGAGGTAGCTGGGGTGGATGTGAGGATCCTCGTCTTACTGAATTAGAAAATAGAGTTTATATGGTTTATACTTCCTTTGATGGTGTTTCTCCTCCTCGAATTACTTTAACTTCTATTAAAAAAAATAATTTTCTAAATAAAAATTGGGTTTGGAAAAAACCAGTTTTTATTTCTCC
>CAZGUY010000001.1:0-5883 GCA_964528795.1 uncultured Gammaproteobacteria bacterium | reverse complement strand
GTAGCAACTGCAAATTTAAATAATTTTTTAAATTCTATTAAAAGCTCTCAATCTCCTGTTTTAAAAGTAAAATAAGCAAACTATGTTAAAGTTTAAAAAGTATAATAAAAATCCAATTCTTTTTCCAAATCCGGAGAATCAATGGGAAGCAAAAGCTGCTTTTAATCCTAGTGTTGCTAAATCAAATTCATACATCCATCTTTTATATAGAGCTTTATCAGAACCTAAAGATCAACATGGTGTAAATATGCCAGTTTCTTCAATTGGATATAAGATAAGTACAGACGGAGAAAATTTTAGCAGTTGTGGTCAGTTAATAAAACCAGAGAAAGAATGGGAAAAGTTTGGTTGTGAGGATCCAAGAATTACAAAATTAGGTAGCAAATATTATATATTTTATACTGCTCTTTCTAAATATCCTTTTACTCCAAAGGGAATAAAAATAGCTTTAGCTATAACAGAAAATTTTGAAAATATTGAAAAGCATTTAGTTACTCCATTTAATTCAAAAGCAATGACCATTTTCCCTAAAAGAATTAATGGTAAAATAGCAGGGGCTTTAACGGTTGATACTGATAAGCCTCCTGCTAAAATAGCTTTAAGTTTTTTTAATAATGAATCAGAAATTTGGTCAAAAAATTATTGGAAAGAATGGAAGAAAAATATAAATTCTCATATTATTCCTTTAATGAAATCAGAAAATGATCATGTTGAAGTTGGCACTCCCCCGATAAAAACAAAAGACGGTTGGCTTTTGTTTTACTCTTATATTGAAAATTATTTTTCTTCATCTAGACGCTTTGGAGTTGAAGCTGTATTATTAAATGGGAAGTTAAATAAAATAATTGGTCGTACTAATCATTCTCTACTTTCCCCAAAAGCTAAATATGAAGTTAAAGGATATGTTCCAGAAGTTGTATTTCCAACGGGTGCATTAAAGCAAGGTAAATATATTTATCTTTTTTATGGAGCAGCAGATAATTATGGTTGTAAAGCAAGACTTGAAACAGATGATTTAATAAATGAATTAAAGTCTTCTGAAAAAGTCAATTTTATAAAATCTGACAAGATCAAAAAAAGTTTTAAACGGTATGAAAAAAATCCAATTATAAAACCAAGACCAGAATTTGGCTGGGAAAATAAAGCTACTTTTAACCCAGCTGCTTTTTATAAAAAAGGAAAAGTTCATATCCTTTATAGAGCAATGTCAAAAAGTAATACTTCGGTTTTAGGTTATGCTTTAAGTCAGGATGGGGTGACTGTTGATCAAAGAAGTTTTAAGCCCGTTTATACACCAAAAGAAAAATTTGAAAAAAAATATAAAAAAAATGTTAATTCAGGTTGTGAGGATCCAAGAATCACAAAAATAAAAAATAGGCTTTATATGTGTTATACTGCCTATAAAGGAAAAGGAAACACTAGGGTAGCTTTAACTTCAATTAAACAAAAAGACTTTTTAAGTCAAAACTGGAGTTGGGAAAAACCTGTTTTGATTACTAGACCTGATGAATTTAATAAAGACGCTTGTCTTTTTCCACAAAAAATAAATGGTAAATATGTATTTTTGCATCGTCCTAAACATTCAATTTATATAGATTTTGTAGATGATTTAAATTTTGGTCCTAATGATTGGTTGTCACGTCAAAAAAGACTTATTTCTCCTCGGGAACAAAAATGGGATAACTACAAAGTAGGCATTGGAGGCCCTCCAATTAAAACTAAAAAGGGTTGGCTTTTAATTTATCATGGTATCTCAGAGCCAGGTAAAGTTTACAAGTTAGGTTTAGCCCTACTTGATAAAGATCATCCAGAAATGGTTTTAAAAAGATCTAATATTCCTGTTTTTGAACCAGAAAAGTCTTATGAAGAAGAGGGTTTAGTTAAAAATGTAGTTTTTCCATGCGGTAATGTTGTAATTGAAGACGAAGTGTTTATATATTATGGAGGAGCAGATAAATATATTGGGGTAGCAAAAGCAAAGATTAGTGATTTATTTAAGTTTTTAAAATAAAAAAAACAATACCTAAAAGTATTGTTAGTTTTAAAAAGTAATTAGCTTTGAGCTAATTTTTATTTTTTAATAACAACCCTACAACACTTAAACTTACTAGTAAAACTAAAATTAAAGAGTTTACCCACAAATTTACTGGGTTTTTAATAGTGTAAAGCCAAAGGTAAATAAAAAAATACCAGATAATAAGTTGACTAATAATTAGAACAATATTTTTCTTTTTCATATTTGAATTTTTTTTAGTTTATTTTTAACAATAAGAACGAATATGAATAATGGCCAGAAAGGGCGGAAAATATATTAAATTTGTATAATTGTTTTTTATAAACATAGAAGTTATTTCTTTTTATTAACTTTATTATTTTTTTTGGTTTTTTTTGAGTGACGAGGAGCAGTAGGCCATCGGGGTCAAGCTTTTTCTTTATTGTTTTTAGGTAGGCTTTTGGGTTTGGGCAATATGTTTTATTATCTAAAATGTTGGAAATATAGATCAAGTCATAATAATTATCCTTGAATAATTTTAGGTTTTTATTAAGATCTCCCGGGTAAATTGTTATCTTGTTTAAATTCTTTTGTAGTAAATGAAATTTTTCTTTTGAATCAAGATAAGGGAGATATTCTTTTTTATGTTTAATTTGTTTAAAACTTCGTTTATACCATAAGCCTGATTTTTTTAAACATTTTAAAAAATCATTTTTTTGACTATTCTCTATAATAGAGTCTAAAATTTTTCTACTTAATGGACTGATCGTCTTTTTAATTCTTTTATAAACTTGATTTTTTTGATAAGATTCCTGCTTTAAAAATAAGTTTAATATTTCTTTATATCCCAATCTTTTGAAAAGTCCTATTTTAAAGTCAATTGATATATTAGCCATTTGTCTTATATCAGACAAATTAATTTCACTTATTGATAAAGTTGGACTTGATAAAAGTGAAAAGATAAAATCTCCACCTCCACCAATTGAAAAAACTTTTTTTATATTTTTGTTGTTTTTTATTTTTGGAAAAAAATAATTTATTTTCTCGTTTGTAAAAAACCAAACCGGATAAAATTTTTTATTTAAAATATCTTTTGGGCTTATTTTTTGACAGATTTGATTTATTTTTTTATTCATATAAAAATCACAATTCTATAATAGGTCTAAAAGTTAGAATAGTACTCCAAAATTCTGAAGGCTCCCAACCTATAGATCTGACATCATTGCCACCTCCTGCTAAGTGTTGGTTTTGCCCAAATCTATCTTCAAACCATTCCCAAGTTTCTGTAGTTTGCCACTGTTTATAAATTGCATTTCCAAAGTAATTATATTCTATAAAAAATGGTAGTCGGATGTTTTTTTGGGGGTTAATTTTTAAAAATTTTAAAATAAATGGCTTTAAGGCATTTATATCAGAAATAGTTAAACAAAATCTTGAGCCAAACCCTTTTTCTTTTAGTATATTTATTAAATATTCATGTTGATGTAATTGTTTTTGCCATTTTTTAAAATATTTTTTAGGATTTAGTCCTATTTTTTTTAAAAACCAAACCTCTTTACTTCGTACCCAGGCTACTTTCTTTTTGGGTTTGTTCCTACCATCTATTAAAATCCATTTACCAGGTAAAGTTTTAGCTTCTTTTTTAAGTTTATTTTCTTGAATTTTTTTATAAAAAGTTTTGCTTGGTTTGTCTTTCCATAAAGGCAAATTCAAATTTTTATCAAGTGAAATCTTAGGGAGATAATGAATATGGAATATATTTTTATTCCAATATTGGATGAGATTGTTAGTAATCCAGGCTGGTAGATTAGGGAGGTTAGGAAATTTTTTATTAAAAAACTCCTCTAATATCTTTTTTTCTTGATTAATAATTATTTTTTTATTTAGCATAATTTCTTTTTAGTATAATTAACAATATAGTTAACCCTTAAGGTTAATCAGGTATATTACGATTTCCTTTTTCTCGACCCCTTTCTGGTTCAAGTCTTTTAAAGTTTATTATTTAAATATTTGTTGTTATTTTTTATAGTTTATAATTTAATTCAAAGTAATGGACCTGGGCGGACTTGAACGTCACTGCTAACGCAACGTTTTTTAAAACCACTCGGTTTTAATATTTCCTCCACGGAAAAACAATTCATGTTTTCCCGACCCCTTTCTGGTTCAAGTCCTCTTAAGCCCGCAACTTGTAAGGTATAATAAATAGCTTGCCATGAACCAGGCAGAGTTCAGGGTGGACCTGGGCGGACTTGAACCGCCTATCTTTGCCTTGCGAAGGCAATGCTTTGCCAGGTAAGCTACAGGCCCGTCTATGCATTTTACATTTATATAATAAGGTTTTTAAAAACAAAAATCAAGTATTAAATAAAAGAAGAGGGGAGAATTATTCTCCCCTGTTTTGTTTTGAATTAAGCTAAGCGATTTTTTTTACACTTAACACCAAAAGTGCCTCGACGCTTAAAAAGAGAAGTAAAACCTGCTTTAGTTTCAGCTCTTTCATGAAGTCGGTTGATTCTTTTCAGCTTTTTTTGTTTAGGCTTAGCTTTTTGTCTTTTTTTGTCAGACATAATTTACCTCCTTTTTTTAAATTAAAAATAAAAAATCTCCCAGTCTTTTTTGGGAGATTCTTCTACGGCTTTTAAAATCTACTAATCTAAACAAGATCAAAATCTCCCAGGTTACTGAGAGAAATAATTAGAAACAAAATTACATCTTGTAATTGAGTAGATTTATTAACCATAGATTTTAATTTCTTTTTATATTCTATAAAAAAATAAAAAAATGTCAAATAAGTTATTAACATGTTTTTAAAAAATGCTCCCGGCAGGAGTTGAACCTGCATATCAGGTTTAGGAAACCTGCGCTCTATCCATTGAGCTACGAGAGCTTGCGGGTTATCCTACAAAATTTTCCATAAAGTACTGACTTGCTTTTAATAAAAAGTCAGTTTGGTGATCAATAATTGACAAAGCCACAATTATAATAAGTATAATTAGGCTATTTAAAGCCAATTTTTTAAGATCTTT
Organism: uncultured Gammaproteobacteria bacterium; assembly: GCA_964528795.1. GTDB lineage: Bacteria > Patescibacteriota > Patescibacteriia > UBA2591 > UBA6264 > DATFJC01. The sequence continues at coordinate 864 of CAZGUY010000001.1, read as the reverse complement.
GGATAAATAGTCTAATTTTGAATTGTCTTTGTTTTTCATATCTTTATTGTAATTTGGTTGGGTCAAATTGTCAATCTTTCTCTTGTCGAAGTTATGTGAATTTGTTATAATCAAAATAAGGTTTTTAATTTTAAATTAAGTAGTTAATAAAAATTATTATGTTAGGAAAAGAACAAAAAATTAAACCAGAAGACGCCGAAACTATAATTGGCGCTGGTGTAAAAGTAGACGGAACCTTTACTGCTTTTGGCGATGTTATTGTCAAAGGTCAGCTTTTAGGTTCTTTAAAAACAGAAAGTGATGTTAATATTAAAGAAGGTGGTAGTGTAGATGCTGATATTAAAGCTAAAAATGCTACTATTGCAGGAGAAGTTGATGGCAACTTAGAAGTTGATGAAAAAATTCAACTTGCTAGTAGTGCTAAAGTGACCGGTGATATTAATTGCCAAGTTCTTTCTATTGAAGAAGGAGCCATTCTTCAAGGTAATTGTAATGTTGGTGGTGAAAACCAGAGTGAAGTAGTTGAAGAAAGTTTTGACGAAGAGTAATTTTAACACATCTGTCGAGAATATTTATTTAAGCAATTTATTAGAGCGTTTAATAAGCGTATATGTATTTCTATATTTACGATTCCTTTTTGCAGGAAAAAAAATATAAACGGGACATTTCTAAGATTGAAACTCGGCTAGCTAGTCTTAATATTTCTAGTTCCAAAAGACGCTTAACGGTTTTAAAAAGTGTTCAAGAAATAGTTAGAAGCTTATCAAAAAACGAATCTCCTACTGTGGTAGTAATTGGTGGAGATGAAACTTTTTGTAAAGCAGCAACCGCAATGGCTGGTACAAACGGAGTTTTAGGTTTTAT